>JBJTUC010000043.1:0-5098 GCA_046080505.1 Planctomycetota bacterium | reverse complement strand
TTTCGCGTCGGCGCTTGGCGCTTCTGGCGTAGTCGTTGCAGGCGCCGCGCGCGCCGTTGACTTCACCGTTGGTCTCGCGCTCGCGGGAGTCGACACCGTGGTCGACGACTTCCTCGCCACCACATCTCCACCGCCGCCGTTACCGCCGCCGTTACCGCCGCCGCTGATCGCGGACGCGGCACGCGCACGCTTCCACGCAGCGATCGTCTCGCCGCGACCGGCACGCGAAACGCCCGTGACACTCGAGAGCCCATCTCGCAAAATGCCCGTATCGAACACGAGCCGACGCGCCGCCACATCGATCACCAACAGCGCCGCCGCAATCATCGCGAGGATGTCCCAAATCTGTCGGATGGAGCGCGGCTGTGTCAGCCCCGATCGGTCAAAGAGATCTTCGCTCGCAAGCGACGCGGCCGACAGCACGCGTCCGCCCGTCTGCTCCGCAATCCGTGTCAGCAGCATCGAGTTGTCGCGCGTCATGCGGTACTCACGCGAGTAGGGAACGCTGACGCACGCCTGCACCGAACCGCCCGCTCGCGCTGCGCCACTCTCGCTGAGGCCAGCGTCCACCAAATATGACCCAGTTCCCTCGCAGGTGAAACGCCCCTCGAATCGCCCGAGCCCCTTCTGCACCATCGGCAGCCGCTGGACTGTGCCATCGGGCCTCACGATGCGCGCCTCGGCACGACCAAATGGCGCAGCGCCTGCGTTCATTCCCGTTGCATCGAGTTCGACGACCGCATCATCGCCATCGATCCGAGTGCGCAGTACAAGACTGTCAGGCGCGGCGGGACGCATCAGCCACCGCACCACGCGTTCCCAGAAAGGCTGGAATCCGTTCCATGTGACCCACGCGGATCCCCAACGACCCGTCGTATCGCTCGTGAACGCAACAACCTTTCCAAGTCCGTGGTTCCAGTGGGCAAGGATCGGATCCGTGCCCTCCTCCGACACGCGCACGATTGGATACTGCGACAGACCCTCACGCGGCACGGTGATCACCGACCCGCCGAGCGGCGGCAGCGCACCGAGATCGGGCGCCACCGGACCAGCCGCATCAGGGCGAAGTTGCGGTTGAAAGGATCCGTCAGCAATGAGGTTTCGCGAGCCAATGGACATCTCACGTATGAACATCGCGGGCAGACGGCGCGCAGCAGCGGGCGTGTCGATCGAATAGTGCTCACCGCCACCTTCCTGCGCCAGATACGAGAGCAGTTCATCATTGCTCCCATCGCCAACGCCAATCGTGGAGATCGTGATCTTGTTGCGGCGCGCCGTCTCGACGATCTGCTTGCCAAGTTCCTGACTGCCCGTGGTCTGCCCGTCCGTGAGGATCACCATGTGGCGTGTGGCGGCCTTGGACTTGAGCAGCTCCGCGAGCGCGAGTTCCATCCCAGCGAACTGATCGGTTCCGCCGCCCGATTGCATGCTCAGAATCGATGCGGCGATCTTCTTGCCATCGCCCACTTGCTGACGCGGAACGCGAACTTCTGCATCTTGATTGAACGCCACAACGATGATCTCGTCGAGGCGCGTCATCGAACGAAGCCCTGCAACCGCCGCGTCGTTCGCCTCCTCCTGCTGTGTGCGTCCCGTGCCGGAGACCACACTGCACATCGAGCCGGAAGTGTCGATCACCACAGCAATGCAGGCGCGCATCATCTCGCGCGATGCGGGAGGATCCAGTTTCACGGGGAGCGCATCCGCGAGCGCACTGCCGATCCAGCCGCCGGCGCCAAATGAATTGTCTCCGCCCGTCACAAGCAGTCCGCCGCCAAGATCGTGCACATAGGAGCGCAGCAGCTTGTCCGTCGCGTTGTCGATCGAGTAGCGGGGGACATTCGACAGCACGACCGCGTCGTACGCGGAGAGCGATGCCATGTCTCCGACAAGCTGATCGCTTGAGATCGTGTCGACGGTGAGCCCGCCGCGCTGCAGCGACTGCACGAGAGAAGCGCTCTCCGCCTCCGCATCGTGGATGACCAGCACGCTGCCTTCACCTGAGACGAACGTGGTCGTCGCGCCGCGGTTGTTTTCAAGAACGCCATCGCCGCTTGCCGCATCGGGCTCGAACAGCGCGCGGAAGCGGCGCGCACCGGAACGGTCGAGCGACAGCGGTACTTCGATCGTGCTCGGCCCAGCAGGCAGCGTGATGCGGCGACCTGACCCGGGCGATGAAGGATCAAGATCGACGGGCTGATCGTTTTCCCAGACCAACAGCGTGCCGCTGCCACCGCCTTGACTGCGCAGCGCGATACGCAGCGATGCCGCCTGTCCCGATCGAACGCGAGACGGCAGTCGGATGCTCTCGATCAGCGTCTCACGCGCGTGCGAGTAGGTGATCGGAAGCACATCGATGGGAACGCGATTGGCTGCAGCGAGGTCCGCGGCCGCAGCGAGACTGCCTGCGGTCTCGTTGCCGTCGGAGACAAGCAGGATGCGGTTCATCGTGTCGGGGGGCAGTACCGCGAGCGCTCGCTGAACACCCTTGGCGAGATCTGATCCCTCAAGATCGCCCGGGCGCGCGGCGAGATCGATGCGCCCGCTCGCTTGTGGAATCTCGGTGACGGCTGCATCGCGCCCGACCGCCACGACGCCGATGCGGTCGGCGCGGTCGGTTCTGCGCTCGGCGGCGCGCTCAAGTTGTGCCTGCGCCTGCTGCAGCAGTTCGGCGGGAACCGACTTGCTCACATCGGCGACTACCACGATCGTGACCTGCTCGCCCGTTCGGCGAATCGCGGGCTGCGCGAGGGCGAGCGCGAGCAGCGCCAGTAGCAGTGAACGCGCGGTCGCCGCTACGGCGGCACGCCGTGTGCCCGTGAAACCGCGCCGCTTCCAGACCGACCACCAAATCAGCGGCAGTACCGCAAGGATCAGCAGTGCGATCGGACGGTCAAAGTGCGGCACGATGCCGAAAGCCTATCGGGCGCGCCGCCGCGCGATAGGGCCGCGCAATTGGGGCCCGACAAAGTGAAGCGCGGGGTGTCCGAAGACACCCCGCGCGAAAGTCACTCACCTGTGAGATGGGTTCGATTACTGGCAGGGCACGCCGAACACCGCCAACAGCGCCGTGAGGTCGCTGCCTCCGGTCGTGGCATCGCCGTCGAGGTCGCCGCATCCACTGCCCCAACACGCGAGCAGCGCCGTTAGATCCGAGCCGTCACGCTGGCCGTCGCCGTTGAAGTCACCTGAGCAAGGTGGCGTTTGTGGCGGACCGTCGACGACAAGGTCAGCTGAAACAGTTGCGGTGGTCGCACCAAACCCGCCGAGCACGAGCAGGTATGTCTGGCCTGCCACGAGTTCCTGCGTGAGTGGGATACCAGTGTTGACGCCGTTTAGGCGGCTTGAGTAGTTCAACTGCGTCGTCGTACCACAGCCCGAGGAGCATGCGCACGAATCGTCGTTATAGGCGATCGAGTTGAAGTTTGCACCCACCGCTGGACACTCTGCCGCGAGCGCCATCTTGGTGTCGTTCACCGAACCGCAAGCGCTGAAGGTGTACGCACCCGTGACGGTCGGTGTGAACTTGAACCACCGAGCCTTGTAGACGATGGCCGTACCAGTGGTAGCAGTCGAGCGAACAGTCAAGTTGCCAGAATTCGTGGCGTTGTCGACAGCGTTCGAGCCAAATGCAAGCGCGGTCGCTGTGGCACAGTTTGGGCTCGGAGGTGGTGGCGGGGCGGTCACATCGATGGCGAGCGGCGAAGGCAAGTTCGTTCCACCTTCACCACCGACCACCACATAGACAACCTGACCACTTGTCAGGGAAAGATCGAGCGACGACGAACTGCCGCAGGCATTGTCGTTGCATCCGAGTTGGTTGGAACCAGCCGCGCAACCATCAAGCACTGCAAGACGCGTGGCCGCTCCACTCGCGCACGTACTAAAGGTGTAGCTGCCGGTGTATGGCGCGGTGTACTTGTAGTAGTTCGCCTTCGCGGCAGTACCACAACCACTCAGCGCCAGATTCTGCGCTGTGTCCACATTCATGAAGACACTGTTTGCACCGCTCGAAAGCACTGGATTGAACGTGGCGCAGGGGTCATACGCCGGGGGCGGGCCACCGCCGACGGTGATCGCGCCACCCGAATTCTCGTAGGACACGCTGAGCAGCGTGCGCGAGGTGGCCGTGGCGCCCATCTGCATTTCGCCCCATCCGTAGCGGGTCTGACCAGCAGCGTTCGTGAAGCGGAAGCCGAAGCGGTTCACAGCGTTGTAGGCCCACTTCCCTTGAGCAGTGGTGGTGAAACTTGGGCTACTACTACCGAAAGACGCGCCAGACGAACCGCCGACAAGAGCGGGCCCGATGACGAAGCCTTCCGGAAGGCTCGACAGGGTCGAACCGCTCGTGGTGCCGCCAGCGAAAGTGTTCAGGCGGACGCCAGCGGATGTTTGGCCTGTGGCGGTGTTCCAGAAGAACGACATGGTGTTCGTGCCGTAGGGATTGAGATCCCAGCCCGGCAGACCAGAGCCAGCGGTCGTGATCGCGGTCTGGGTTTCGAGGTTCATGTACAAACCATCAACGGTCGCAGGGACGGCAACGTTGATGTTCCAAGTGATCACCTCGGCGTGCGACGCGGCAGCGATCGACAGCGCTGTGGCCGCAACAGCGAAGTGCTTTTCAAGACGAGCATTCAACATGATGATGTTCCTTTGTTTGTTTTATGAAACCCCTCTCCCGACATGAGTTGGGTACTCCCCAACCATCGGTCAACATGCCCTCAGTATGCAGGTTGTGCAAACAAACATCTAAAGAATTGTTGCGTTTGCGGGGGGGGGGGGAGGATTTAGGGCTCTTCAGGCAGTCTGCGGCTCACGCGATTGGAGAGCAAACGCCACTGAAAGCCAAAAATGGGCGAAGTAGGATTCGAACCTACGAAGGCAAAGCCAACAGATTTACAGTCTGTCCTCGTTGACCACTTGAGTATTCGCCCAGTGCGTGCCTGATTGTCGCCTCGCCCGCCAAACATGCAGATGCGGGGAGGGACACGAAGTCTAACGCGCTCTCGGCGGATCGGCAACGATCGTCAATTGCTCTGGAGCCGGTGGCGCGTTCTGCGGCGCATCGAAGGTGTGCCGCGAAGTGTCTCAAGCCAGG
>JBJTUC010000042.1:0-23765 GCA_046080505.1 Planctomycetota bacterium | reverse complement strand
CGGTCTTGCGACCGCCGACGGAGATTCCTTTGCCTTTAAGCCTTACGAGACGCGTTTAGCGGCGGCGGCGGCTGGCCAGTCCTGCCACTCCCAGAAGGGCGATGGCGCCTGGAGCCGGGATCGCGCCCACCTGAATCGATCCGCCACTGTCCTCGAACGCGACGGTGAGAAGCTGTCGGACGCCCGCGGTTGCACCCATCTGCATGGAGCCCCATCCGTAGCGGGTCTGACCAGCAGCGTTCGTGAAGCGGAAGCCGAAGTAGTTCACGGCGTTGAGGGTCCACTTCCCTTGAGCCGTGGTGGTGAAATTTGGGCTACCACTACCGAAAGACGCGCCAGACGAGCCGCCGACAAGAGCGGCCCCAACCACGAAGCCCTGCGAAAGGCTCGACAGGGTCGAACCGCTCGAGGTGCCGCCAGCGACAGTGTTCAGGCGGACGCCAGCGGATGTTTGGCCTGTGGCGGTGTTCCAGAAGAACGACATGGCGCTTGTGCCGTAGGGATTGAGATCCCAGCCGGGCAGACCAGAGCCAGCGGTCGAGATCGCCGTCTGGGTTTCGACGTTTAAGTACAAACCATCAGTGGTCGCAGGGACGGCAGCGCCGATGTTCCAAACGACGATGGCGGCGTCTGCTGCGCCAGCGACCGCAACGGCAGCCGCAGCAACGGCGAAGTGCTTCTCAATTCGGGACGAAAGGTTCATTGTGACTCTCCGAGGAAAAGGGCAAACGGAACTCTCAGGCACCTTTGGCAGGGGTAGGGGTCTGCCAAACGTGGCGGCGGGAAACGCCCGCAGCGACAGAACAAGTACCCCAAGATCGCGCGCGTGCAAATTATTTAGATGATTTTGTGTTTGATTTATGCAACTCTGACCGCCCATGGGCGGGCACAGGTGGCAATCACCTGTGCGGTTCAGCGTGGTCGCCGAGTCAGATCTTCCGCATTTTTCGCGTGAAAATCCGCGGTAAACCAACTCAAATCGTATTCCTGGCAAGCAATCTTCGGCATTTGCCGAATAACTGCCGTTCTTGGCTGCTGAGGTCCCCTGGGTGATCTGCCATCGGAAGTCGGTGATTTCTGGTGCTCGCTATCCCATGTCAAGCGGACCGAAAGCACCTCAAGGGTGGCGGCGTCCGCAACCAGTCGCACCGACAGCGGTGCCGGTCCAGATCGCGGGTCCACGCGTCGGGCCTGCACCACCGTGATTGGACGCCCGTACAGATTCTCCACATCCGACTTGGTGTCGAAAGAAACCGTGTAGCCACGATCTAGCGAGTCAAGAACTGAGGTCAGGGTGAGATACTCAAGAGTTTCGGGGCTTGCTGCGATCGCAGAATCGCGGTCGTCTGTCTGCGCGTTGGGAGGATCGAGCAGTCCAGCCTCTATGAGCCCAGGAAACGCCGGCCCGAGTGTGCGCTGAGAATCGGAGTGGCGAACTGCACCGCTCGGTCCAACGAGCCAGTACTCGTGCCCGTCAAAGCCCATCACAACGCGCTCAAGGATCGGGCGGTCCCCACTTGGTGGACGGTCGGGCGGATCGCGGCGTGGCTTCAGGATTGTCAGCGTCCAACAGCCCTCCGGTCCAAGTTGGAGTTCTCCCACGCGGCGAAGTCCTTCCGCGCGTGCGCGGTCGGGTCGCTCTGCACGCATGCCATCGCCGCCCTCTGGGCGCCAGCGGTCGGCACCTTCAGTCCGCAACCGGTCCGCGCCCTGTGAGCGCCCGCGGTCCGCGCCCACCATCGGAGGACGGTGCGGTTGGATCAGAATCTCGTAGCACCGTCCGCCCGCTCGTGCCGCTGAACGCATCGAGTTCAGTGCGGCCACTGCCGTTGCCTCTGTCGATGACGGGAAGAAGAGCAGCGCGAGAGTGATTGCGGCCGCCATGCCGGCACTGCCGCCGATCCATGCAAGCCGTTCGCGGAATGTGTGGGGGCGCGTTCCAACGAGTCGGAGCCCGCGCTCGCCGGCACGAATCGCAGTGGTCGCACGGTCCACGCGGGCTGCAACGCGCGCTGTCTCTCTGCCGTCGAGCAAGCGAAGCAGCCCATGCACCACGCGTGCATCGGCTTGCTGCTGCGGCGAATCGTCGCCACCGAGATCGAGTGCGCACGGGTCGTCGGGTGTTTGGTGAGGATCGTTGTTCATGCAAAAACCTGCTTGTCTTTAAGGCATTCCGCGAGCCAGAGGCGGGCGCGGTAGAGTCGCTTTCGGAGTGTCTCTTCGGCGGCGCCGACCGTTTCCGCTGCCACGGCAAGGTCCACGCCGCGTACATAAACCAGTTCGATTGCCTCGCGCCCTTCGGCGTGTAGTCGTTCGATGCAGCGTTTCAGTTCAGCGACGCGTTCTGCGAACGAATCGCCCGCCTCGCGATCGAGCCGACCAAACTGCTCCTCGACGCGTTCCTCGAGCAGCCCATGCAGATGCGCCTGGTAGCGGCGGTTCTTGCGCGCCGCAGCCAGAATGTGGTTGCGGGCGATGCCGCGCAGCCATGGGGCGAACGGGCGCGCTGGATCGAAGTCGTCGATGCGGCTCCATGCGGTGATGATCGTCTCTTGGAAGATGTCGTCCACCGCGGATCGGTCGAAGGACATCGAGTAGATGAATGCGGTGAGCATGTCCGCGTGCTGGCGGATCAGGATGTCGAAGATGTCCGATGCTTGAGGGCTCATGGGTGATCGCCTGTCGCCTCCGTCTGTATTGAACCCGCGGCGCCCACATGGGACGGTGGATGGCCGGCCTTTTTCAGGAGCGCCAAGAAGAACCCCTCCTGTGGCGGCAAAACTCGACGCGCGAGTTCAAGGGAAGCATGCAGGCGCCTTCCGCGCAACTCGGTCAGCGCCGGCCGGGAGTTTGGTACTGCAATCGGCAGCGGTTCGAGGGTGATCGTCCCGCCGGCGTGGTCGATGGCGCGTTCAAGGACGAGTTCGTTCTCCTCGGGGGAGAATGTGCAGGTGGAATAGAGCAGCAGCCCGCCTGGTTTGAGGGTTTCGATCGCCGCGTGGAGGAGCGACTTCTGCAGCGAAGCGAGCCGCCGCACCTTTCCCGGTGACCAGCCCGCTGCCGCCGCTTCGTCGCCCGCAAGGATCCTTCCCTCGGCGGAGCAGGGGGCATCCACGAGCACTCGGTCGAACGCCTCCCGCTGCCGGCGCGCCCAGCGCTCGCCATGCGCGGTGATGCAGTGCGCGCGTGCGCCGAGTCGTAGCAGCAGTTCCTGGAGGCGGAATGTGCGCGTTCGGCTCGAATCGACTGCGACGAGCGTTCCCGTGTTCTCCATCAGCGCGGCGAGGTGGGAAGTCTTGCTGCCTGGGGCGGCACAGAGGTCGAGGACGGATTGGCCTGGTCGCGGGTCAAGGCAGAGTGCTGCCGCGATGCTCGGCAGGGACTGCACATGAACGCGCCCCTCGTTCCATGCGGCGCACGCCTGCACCTGGCGTAGCGGTGCTTCGGTGGTGAACGCCAAAGGAAGCGTCGGCTCCTCACGAAGTGACACGCCTGCCGCCTCAAGTTCTGCGCGGGTTTCATGGGGCGGCGCGCGCAGCGGGTTCAGCCGAAGCGAGAGTGTTGTGGCATTCGTCTCCTGTTGATCGAGGCACTCGGCTGGAACGACCTCGAGCAGCCGCTCGCGAAGCGCGGGATGGACGGGTGGCAGCTTCATGCTCACAGTCTCGGGGCGAGGAGCGCGATGCGCATTGCGGATTCGTCTGCGTTTCGGTAGATCGGATCGAGCCCGAGGAGCGTTTCCATTTCGTGCGGATGGCTGCACTGCTCGATGGCGGCGTGCGCCGATGCGGCGAGTGTGTGGAGATCGACGGCGGTGAGCGCGTGCGCACCGACGATGCGACCAATCGCGGCGTGGTAATCGCGCGTTTCGCGCATCGCGCTCGGTTGCAGCGTGTCGGGATCGCCGCTGAACTCGACGACTGCGCGGGAGTCGGGGTGCGCTGCGAGCCCGAAGCGCAGGAGTGCAGCGAGCGCGTCTTGCGTGATGTAGTAGGCGAGCCCTTCGAGGACCCAAAGGCTCGGTGCGTCTTCGCGCCAGCCTGCGGTGTGCAGCGCGCGTTCAGTTGCGGCAATATCGGAGAGATCGCAGCAGCTGCAGCGGATACGCGCAGCCACCGAGCTGTCCACGACCTGGTCGATCGCACGCTGTTTCTGCGGCATGTGTTCGATGTCCAGTTCGAATGCTCTCGCCGCAGGATGCTGCACGCACCAGTCGATCGCAAGCGGCGAGAGTCCCGCGCCCGCGCTCACGAGTTGGAGTGCGCGGCGCGGATCCTCCGCGGCGAGGTCGTTCAGAAGCTTGCGTATGAACGGCTTTCGGATCAGGATGCGCCGCTGTGCGAGCGGGAACTTTGCGCGGACTTCTGCCGCAAGTGGCTCGCCCGCGCGTAGGTCGAGCAGTTGCAGCAGCGCGCCGCCTTGTGGCGTGGCTGCAGCGCCACTGCCTGCGATGAGCATGACCATGGCAGCGGTCGGTCCTGCTTGAAGCGGTGCGGGGCTTGCCATCCCGCGCAGAGTAGGAGTGGACCGTGTTGGAACATGGTTGGTTGCGCGTACGATCCGTGGATGCGCCTTCATCCATTGCTTCTTTCGTTGGGGTTGTGTGGAGCGGTTCTCGCGGCAGATGTTGCGGCCGACGAATCCGCGCAAGCTTCGCCGGAGCAAGCGCCCGCCGCGCCGAGCGCGCCGGCCGCACCGAGCGCTCCCGCGACGCCGGCAGCCCCAGCAACACCGGCCCAGTCCTCTCTGAAGTTGGAAAGCGACGCATTCAAGAGCGGCGACGCGTTCCCCGTCAAGTTCACCGCGGATGGTGCAGGTACTTCGCCTGCGCTGCGCTGGGAGGGTGCGCCCGAAGGAGCGAAGTCATTCGCGATCTTGATGGACGATCCCGATGCGCGTGGGTTCGTGCACTGGATTTTGTGGGGCATTCCAGCGTCGGCGCGGAGTTTGCCCGAGGCGATGCCGCGCGACCTTGAGCTGAAGGAGCCCGTGGGCGCACGGCAGGGGGTGACATCTTGGGGCCGTGAGCGGCGCGGCTACTGGGGGTCGGCACCGCCGCCGGGCAGCGGCGTTCACCACTACACCTTCACGCTGTACGCGCTTGATGTTGCGATTGACCTTGCGCCTGGCGCGAATGCGAAGGAGTTTCGCAAGGCGATCAAGGGTCATGTGTTGGCCGAGGCAAAGTTGATCGGTTTGTACGAGAGGAAGGAGGCGAAGCCATGAATGTCGATGCGGGCGAAGTGGTTGGCTATGTGTTCGCTGGGTTGGTCGGGTTTTCGCTTGCGGCGGCGTGCGGAATGCGGATCTTTGCGCCGCTCGCGGTCCTTTCTGCTGCGGTGCACTTTGGGTGGATCAGCCCTGGCGACAAGTTGGCGTGGATCGGTTCGACGCCAGCGCTGGTGTGCTTCTCGCTCGCGTGCGTGATCGAGGCGCTTGGCATGATGATCCCGTGGGTGGATCATGCGCTCGATGTGGCGGGCGCGCCCGTGGCAGCGGTGGCAGGAACGCTGGTGATGGCAACGCAGTTGGCGAGTGCCGCGGGCGTGGATACGACGGTCGTTCCTGCGTGGGTGACTTGGGCGCTTGCCGCGGTCGTGGGAGGTGGAGTCGCCACGGGCGTGCATGCCGCGGCGGGCACGGTGCGCGCCGGATCGACTGCGGTGAGTGGCGGCCTGTTGAACCCGTTCTTCTCTCTTGCGGAGACGGTGTCATCGTTCGTGCTGTCTGCGTTGGCGGTGGTGCTGCCGATTGTTGCGGTGATCATTGCCTTTGTGATCGTTGTTGCGCTGCTCGTCGTTGCTGCGTTTGTGTGGCAGTGGCGCAAGCGTGCTGCGGCGCGTGGCGAAACCAGCGGCGCAGCGCGCGTCGGCTGAATCGCAAGAACTTTGGTGTGATTTCTTGGATCCCCGCCGCGGCGGGATAGGTTTGCGCCGTCGATGCGGGAGCGTTTCCTGCATGGGTGTGCTAGCGCATTCGGGTGCGGCGCTGGCGAACCTGGACTGCTCTGCTCTTTCGGCACCCGAAGGTTTGCCGCTTCGCGCGGCAGGAGGGATTCGCACATGACTGGTGGCATTTCGTGGAACTATCGGGGAACGGGGGCGACGCCGCTTGTCAGCGCGGTTGTCGCGCTGGCGCTTTCTTTGGGGGCGGGCAGCTCGGAGGTGTCTGCTGCGGTGCAGATTGCGGCGTGGAACTTCAACGGTGCGCAGGGCACGCTTGAACCGTCGACAGGTCAAGGCACGGCCGCCACGGTCGGTGGAACCTCTGGGACATTCTCCGCTGGTGATCCGACCGACGATGGCAGCACGAAACCTGCCGAGAACAAGGCGTGGAACATCGCCTCCTTTGCGGCGCAGGGCAGCGGCAGTGGTGAACGCGGCGTGCGTTTCGATGTGTCCACCGCGGGGCAGGGATCGCTGTCGGTCTCATGGCGTGAGCGGCACAGCAACTCAGCAAGCCGATTCGTGCAGTTTCAGTACTCGCTTGATGGGACGACCTTCACGAGTACTGGTCTGGCCAATGACGGCATCTTCGAGGCGTCGCTCGGCGGGGAAGTTTGGCAGCCGCAGCGGACGGTCGATCTCTCGTCGATCACAGGAGTGGCGGACAACGCCAAGTTTGCGGCGCGGATCGTGAGTGTGTTTGCGCCGGGAACGAGCGGCTACGCAGCAACGGCAGCCGGCGGAAACTACTCGGCGGCTGGCACCATTCGCTTTGACCTAGTCGCATTCTCAGGCACGCCAGTGCCCACGCCAGCGGCAGCTGGGTTGGGTGTCGCGAGCGGAGTCCTTGCACTCGGTGGAGGTCGACGGCGCGATTGACGACCTGGCCTCAGCGCGAGCGGCTCTGCGCCGCGGGGTTCGCACCAGTTGAAGTCTTGGCGATCACCTTGGTCTGCCGAGTCTGGAGCGGCTCCGCGGCGCGTCCGCCTCGTGCGGCCAGATAGAGCACAATGTCGGTTTCGCCTGGCGCCGAAATCTCAAAGGTAAGGATCTGTGTGTCGAACTCCTGTTCGAGCGGTGACTCCTCCACGGTGTCGCCGATGAGACCAATGAAGGGCGGCAGTTGCCCCGTCAGCCGCCAGGAGTGACCCGTTTTCGGCCGAACAGGGAGCACAAGAACGAGCGACTGACCCACCTGAACTTGTGTTGTTGCTGGAAGCAGTTCGAACTTCGTTTGGGCGGGCTCGTCTGTCTTGGGCTTGGACTTGCAGGCGGCAGGTCCACCGCCGCAGAGCAGCAGCGCCAACGCGAGGAGAGAGGGGAACCATGCTGCGTTCGTGCGCGTCATACCTTTGTGGGAACGCTACACCCACCGCGCGTATTGCGGCAAACTCGGGGAGGGGCCTCACGGATTTGTGATTGCTGGCGCTCAGGACCAAGCACTGAGAACGACAGCAAGATCAGTTCCGTCCACATTGCCATCCCCGTTCACATCGGCGGTTGGCAAATCGGAGCCCCATGCTGAAAGCACGATCGCCAAATCAGCGCCGTTAACGCTCCCATCGCCATTGACATCGGCGGGGTCGGTCTGCTCCGTGCCACTTGCCGAGAGCGAGAGATTCAGCGAACTTGTTCCGTTCGACTCGCCGAAAGTGCCTGAAAACAGCAGGTTTGCCGTTCCACCCGTGGGAATCACGGTGGGGAGTGCTACGGCTTGGTTTTCGAGCGGTGGCAGCGGTGGCAGAGGTCCTATCGGAGCGCTGTCGGTCGCCGTGACGGAGAGCGACGCACTGGATCCACTGACTGTCAGCGTTCCCGAGAACGCAATGACGGCGGGCAGTGGTCCAGGATCGGTCGGTTGGCCAGCGACCGAGCCATTGATGGTGATCACCACGGGCACCGCGACATTCACCGAGTACGTTCCCGCCGATGTCTGCACTGCAGTACCGAACGCGGCGGCTGTCTGAACGGCTGTTGCTTCCGTGATGGATCCACTTCCAAGAGGAATGGTGATCTGTCCGACGGATGGAAAGAGCGAATTGGGGTTCACCGTTCGGAAGGTCGAGTAGGTGAGCAACTGATCGAGATTGACGGTACCTGGGACTTCATTGAGAAGGTCGGATGTGAATCCAGTGACGGAGCACACATCATTGGCAAGCAGTTCGAGCGAGAACGACCCTGCAGGGTTCGATGAAATCGACTGCGTGATGCGAATCGTGCTGGTGTATGGAATGGGCTGGTTGCCAGAGCCACCGAAAAAACCAGGCAGCGTTCGTGTGCCTGTCGGGTTTGTTGTGGCGTCGTAGTTGCCAATGAGCGTTCCAGCGAGCGGCGTGTTCAGCGTGAGGTTTTGCTGCACGGTGCTGGCTGGGAGCAGCGTGAAGTCAAAGGTCTGCGCGTTCGCGGCGGAGGTGACTACGAAAGCGGTCGCTGCGGTCGTTGCAAGGGTGGCTGCGAAGGACAGCGCGAGTCGGGGGAAGGTGCGTTGCATCGACTCAAAGTAGCCCGAGCATCGCGTTCTGCAAACACGGTCAGGAAGATTTCCGATGGATATGGAGTCTTGACCGCAGAATCACGAAGAGGGCACGGAAAGCGTCGCGGGGGCCAATCTTCTTTCCGGCGCGGACGCCTCGTGGCGTATAGGACACGGGAACCTCGATGACCGAAATGCGCTCTGCCGCGAGCGCCGCTGCGATCTGCGGCTCGATGCCGAATCGCTGCTCAGTCAGCTGAGGCAGGATGCATCGCAGATCGCTGCAGCGGATCAGTTTGTAGCAGCACTCCATGTCGCTGACGCGCAGACCTGTCAGTGCGTTGCTTGCGTGCGTGAGCATGCGATTTGCGCGGCGGTGCAGCCTTGCGTACCAACTTGTGGGCATGTGGTTGGTGTGCCAACGGTTGCCGAAGACAGCGGTGCGCATGGGTGCCGCATCGAGCGCACCAAGCAGTGGGATGTAGTCCTGAGGGTCGTACTCGAGGTCCGCGTCCTGGATGATGACTGCATCGAACTCGCTGGTCGAGCGACACAGTGCCTCACTCATCCCTGTCTGCAAGGCGGCGCCCTTGCCCTTGTTGTGCCCGTGTCGGAGCAGGCAAACACGCTCGCTCTGAGCGCCAGCGATGGACTGCGAAGCCGCTTGCGTTTTCGCATCTGAGCCATCGTCGATCAGTACAACCGACATCGACCACGGCTGCGGCAAATGCACGGCGAGCACGCGTTCGACACACGCCCTCAGCGTCGCCGCCTCGTTGAACACGGGCATGATGACGAAGAGCGTTCGCACGCGCGCGGGTATACCCCATGCGGGGCGGGAACGCATCTATGCGATCGCAGGTAGCGTTCGGTGGTGATGCGACTGTTGATGACCGGATTTGAGCCCTTTGGTGGGAGCGATGTAAATCCCAGTGCGCTTGTTGCGGCGCAGCTCGCGCGCGAGCAGTGGCCAGGCATGTCCGTGTCGTTCAGACTGCTGCCCGTGGTAACGGGAATAGAAGCGGGATCTGCGCGCGCCGTGCTCGCGGATGTGATCGCCGAGGTGCGGCCCGAGGTGGTCGTCTGTTTCGGTGAGTCTGCGCGTGCAACGCACGTGACCTTCGAGCGTGTAGCCGTGAATCTGCGTGATGGTTCCGTCGACAATGCAGGCGTGCGCTGCACGGATGTGTCCGTCGATGAGGGCGGACCTGCTGCGCACTTCGTGACGCTGCCTGTGCGGCGCATGGCTGCCGCCTGCGAGGGTGAGGGCGTGCCTGCCGTGCTGTCGACATCCGCGGGTACGTTCCTCTGCAATGAGGTGCTCTATGCGCTGCTTGGTGGCGCGGCAAGTGGGCGCTGGGGATTCGTGCGTGCAGCGGGGTTCGTTCATGTACCGCAGTTACCCGAGCAGGCTCGTGTGCGCGGCGGACCGTCGATGCCGCTCGATCATGTCGTCCGTGGACTTCGTGCGAGTGTGTTCAGCTTGGTGCCACCACTTGGCTGATCGAGGACGCGTGGGTCGCATGCTTACACTTCGCCGCGTGCAGGTGCGCCCCCAATCATGACGGCAAGCGATCTGAACGACCGACTTCGGCGCGTGCATGCGCTGGTGCTTGATGTCGACGGCACACTGACGGACGGTTCGATCCTGATCAGCGATCTGGGTCATGAGACCAAGCGGTTCGATGTGCGGGATGGACTGGGGCTTGAACTCTGGAGACGCGCGGGCCTTTCGGTGGCGGTGGTGACTGGGCGCCGCGGATTGGCGCTTGAGCATCGGCTGCGTGAATTGAAGATCACGGTGGCGCTTCACGCGGTGACGGACAAGGCTCGAGGTTTGGCCGATGCCGCGGCGCAGTTGGGCGTTCCCGTGGAGTCCTGCGCGTTCATGGGCGATGACCTTCCAGATCTTGCCGCGATGCGCCTCGCTGCCGTGGCATGCGCGCCTGCGGATGCTGCGGCGGAAGTGTGCGCCGAGGCGCATGTGGTGACGCGCGCGCGCGGCGGTTTCGGCGCGGTGCGCGAGTTCATCGAACTGATGCTCAAGGCTCAGGGAAAGTGGGACGAGCTCGTGCGCCTCGGAGCGCACTAAGACGCAGCGTGTGGTGCTGTCGAACCGGGCCCGCCGGTCGGTGGTGTTGCTGTCGGCGGCGGATCGCCGGCGGTCGCAGCGCTGCCCCCATGCGGTCGGCGCCCGCCGATGCCGAGTCGCGTGGAGAGTGTCATGAGGATCACGAAGAAGACGGGCACGACAAGCTGATCCATCGACGCAGATCCGAGCATGCCGCCGATGACCGTGGTGCCGATGGACTGGCGACTGTTGGCTCCGGCCCCCGTGGCGACGACAAGAGGAACCACGCCGAGGATGAAGGCGATGGCGGTCATCATGATCGGTCGCAACCGCTGGTGCGATGCGTTCACTGCGGCATCGATGATCTCCTCGCCTTGGTCGTAGCGCATCTTGGCAAACTCCACGATGAGAATGCCGTTCTTCGCGGCGAGCCCGACGAGCATGACCATGCCGATCTGCGCGTACACGTCGAGGTTGCGCCCGCGAAGGTGCATGAAGATGAGCGCACCAAGCACCGCGAAGGTGACGGCCAGCAGCACATTCAGCGGCAGCACCCAGCTCTCGTAGAGTGCCGCGAGCAGCAGGAACACCGCCACGATTGCCGCCGCAAACACATAGGGTGCGTAACTGCCCGCTTCGATCTCCTGATAGGTCGTGCCAGTCCACTCGTAGGTGATCCCAGACGGCAGCGTGGCGGCCGCAACCTCCTCGATCGCGCTGATGGCATCGCCTGAACCGTAGCCGGACCCGGTTCCGCCGTTCAACTGGATCGTGCTGTAGAGGTTGTAACGGGTGGCGTTGTCGGTGCCCACGATGAAGGAGGAAGTGACGAAACTCTTCAGCGGCACCATCTCGCCTTGCTTGTTCCGAACAAAGAGCTTGAAGACCTGCGAGAGACGCATGCGGTTGGGAGCATCGGCCTGCACCATCACGTTGTAGACCTGATTGAACTCGTTGAAGTTGTTGATGAACGACTGCCCGAGCGTCTGGCCCATGGCGCTGAAGACATCACCCATATCGACGCCAAGTTGCAGAGCCTTTGTACGGTCGATGTCGATGCGGACGATCGGCACCTGCGACTGGAATGGCGTGCTGATGTTCGCCACTTCCGGCCGCTTCGACAGCGCATCGATGAAGTCAAACGCCGCTTCAGACAACACGTTGTAGCCCTGACCGTTCACATCTTCGATCTGTAACTGCCATCCTGCGACCGTGCCGAGCCCTGGAATGGGCGGTGGGGGGAACGCAAGCGCGTTCGCCTCGGGGATGGCGCGGATCTTCGGGATGAGGCGCGTGATGATGGCGCGGGCGTTCTCCGTGATCGGGTCGCGCTCATCCCACGGCTTGAGTACCACAATGATGAAGCCTGCATTGGTGGTTGGGACGCTCGTGAGGAAGTTGAACCCATTGATCTCGATGACATCGACCACACAGGACTCTTGCTGCACGATCGACAGCACCTTCGCACTCACCGCTTCGGTGCGAGAGAGGCTCGCGCCCGATGGAAGGCTGACGCCGACATAGAAGTAGCCCTGATCCTCGTCGGGGATGAACGCGGTCGGCGTTCGGGAGAGCAGGTGCACAACGGCGAACACGCCGAGCACGAAGGCGATCGTGATGATCGACCATCGGTGCGACAGAAAACGTACGAAAGCCGAGTAGCGATGCGTGGACCAGTCGAAGCCGCGGTTGAAGAGCACGAAGGGCGCGAAGGTGGTCTTGTGAGGCTTTTGGAGCAGTACGGCGCACAGCGCCGGCGAGAGCGTCAGTGAGTTCACCATGCTCAGTCCAATGCTGAACGCGATGGTGAGCGCGAATTGGTTGTACAGCTGTCCCGTGATGCCTGGCATCAAGGCGGCCGGGATGAAGACGGCAAGCAGTACCGAACTGGTGGCGACGATTGGCGCCGCCACCTCGTCCATCGCCCGCTCTGCTGCGACGACGCCGTTTGGCGCGCCAAGTTCGAGTTGGCGATAGACATTCTCGACCACGATGATGGAGTCGTCCACCACAAGGCCGATCGCCAGCACAAGTCCGAGCAATGTGAGCGTGTTGATCGAGAATCCAGCGGCAAGCATCACCGCGAATGTGCCGACGATCGACACGGGGATCGCAATCATTGGGATCAGTGTGGCGCGCCAACTTTGCAGGAAGATGAAGATGACCGCGAGCACGAGGATGCCTGCCTCAATGAGGGTCTTGATGAGATCATGGATCGACGCGGACACGAACGCCGTGCTGTCGTAGGTGACCTGCCACTTCACTCCGGGGGGGAAGAGCGGTGCGATTCGCTCCATCTGCTTCTTCACATTCTCCACCACGTTGTACGCATTCGCGCTCGGGAGCTGATAGATGCCGATGGTGCCAGTGGACTTCCCGTTCAGCTTCGACGTGCTGCTGTACTGAAATGCACCCAGTTCCGCGCGCCCGACATCCTTCAGGCGGACGATGGCGCCGCTTGGTCCTGTGCGCACGATGATGTCCTCGAACTCCTCGGGTTTCGTCAGGCGACCTGTGGTGATCATCGTCAATTGGAAGGATGGCGCACCTGTGACGGGCGCAGCGCCCACGCTGCCGATGGATGCCTGTTGGTTTTGGTCCTGCACGGCACGCACGACATCTTGTGGCGAGATGTTCATCGCCGTCATGCGATCGGGATCGAGCCACACGCGCATCGAATACTGCAGCAGACCGAAGATCGTGATCTGACCTACGCCGTCCACACGCGCGAGCACGGGCTGCACAATGATGTTTGCATAGTTGGAGAGGAAAACGCTGTCGAATGAGCCATCGGGAGACTCGAGTGACACGACGACCGTGAGGTTGGTGGACTGCTTGGTGATCGTGACGCCAAGCTGCTGCACCTGCTGCGGCAACTGGGGCGTGGCGGACTGGACGCGGTTGAGCACATCCATGGTCGCAGTGTTCAGGTCATAACCACCTCGAATGTCGCCGTGATGTTGCAGTTCCCGAGGTTGGTGCTGTTCGATGAGATGTAGATCATCCCCTCGGCGCCGTTCACTTGATTCTCGATCGGCATCGTCACGGTCGAAGCGACGGTCAGCGCATCCGCGCCGTTGTAGGTCGCTGCGATCTGCACGGTGGGCGGCACGACATTCGGAAACTGCGCAATGGGCAGGACCACCATCGCAACGGCGCCCGCAAGCGCCGTGATGATGGCAATCACGCTGGCGAAGATCGGTCTATGGATGAAGAATCGGACCATCGTGCGACTTCGCAGGTCTTAGGGGGTTGTACTGGCGGCAGGGGCGGTCTGCTTGGGTGCAGCCCCGGTGTCTTGGACGAGTGCGCCCGGTTTCATGCGCTGGATGCCATCGACCACGATTCTGTCACCTTCGGCGATGGAGCCCGTGATTGCCAACACCCCGTGGTACCCGCGTTGCAGCTCCACAAGCACGGACTCCACGGTGTTGTCACTCTTGATGCGCCAGATATAGACATCCGATTCGCGGGCGAAGACTGCACGCTCAGGGACGACGAGCGCATTATCAAGCGTGCCGAGAATGACATCCACCTTTGCGTAGGTGCCTGGGCGGAAGACCATTCCCATGTTGGCGAACTGCGCGCGAAGCATCAGGGTGCTGGTGTTCGTCACGACTTGGTTGTCGGCGAAGATGATCGTTCCCGTTGTCTTGAGCGAATCGTCGCCGTCGTAGGTGATGTCGACTGCGAGTGGTCCCTTTGCCATCAGATCGCGGTACTTCGGCCACTCGGTGGACGAGGGGCTGAATTGAACCCAGAGCGGATCGAGTTGCACGAGCGAGTTCAGTTCCGTGGACGACGGCTGTCCAACAACATCGCCCTCGTCCTGCTCGCTCGCACCGATCATGCCCGGAAAGGGTGCGACGACGGTGCAGAAGGAGAGATTGAGTTCCGCCTGTGCGAGGTTCGCCTTTGCGGTCAGCACTTCGCCTTCGGCTGCGGCGAGCTTCGCAACGATCTGGTCGTAGGACAGTTGGCTGATCGCGTTCACGGACACAAGCGGCTCGTTCCGCTGTTGGTCGATCGCCGCATAGTCACGCTCAGCGATCGCTTGGGCGAGTTTCCCTTGCGCGGCGAGCACGGTTGCCTCGTACTGGCGCGGGTCGATGCGGTAGATCACATCGTTGGTCTTGACGACCGCGCCATCCGCCGTGACTTGCGGGAGCAGGAATCCCTCGACGCGCGCGTTGAGTTGGATGTTGCGCGGCGAGTACACGATGCCTGGGTAGGTGGACTGCAGCGGGATGTTCTGTCGCGTGATGGTGGTCGTGGTCACGGGCAGTGCAGCAGTTTGCGGCGGCGCGGTTTCAGGCTTCTTGGTGCATGCAACGACTGCCGTGCAAAGCAGCAGCGCAGGCAGAAGGCGGGCGCGCAGATGAAGAAGCGGGGAGCAGTGCATGGTGTGTGTGGTCACTGAGGTGATGAGGTCGTGGATGCCATGTCCGCGGACCGCAGTGCGGACTCGTTGACGGCGCCTTCGTCCCAACCGCCGCCGAGCGCGCGGTAGAGCGAGACGATGTTCTGTGCAACGGAGCCTTCCGCGTCCGCTTGCAGCCGCTGCGCCTGCAGCAGTCGATTCTGCAAGTTGACGAGGCGGTCAATGTCGATCGTTCCAGCACTGAACTGCCTGTTGGCCAAGTCGTAGGCAAGTTGGGAGCTCTTGACCGCATCGGACGTGCGTTCAGCTGCCTGCTTGGAGTAGACGAGCATGCTCGCGGTCGTTTCCACATCGCGTACCGCATTCAGCACGGTGCTGCGGTACGCGGCAAGTGCGACCTGCGCCTGCGCACGACTCTGTGTGATCATCGAAGTCACGTATCCGCCCGAGAAGGCCAGCCAACTGATCGTCGGACCGAAGCCGTAGGCAATGTTGTTGGAGTTGCCAAGCCCCGAAAACTGGTTTGCCGCCACATAGATGTTGCCGCTGATGGCAAAGACTGGAAGGTTGAGTGCCTCGTTGGCGCCAATCATGGCGACGGCTGCTGCTGCGGTCCGTTCGCTTGAGCGGACATCTGGTCTGCGCCGCAGCAGATCGGCGGGGATGCCAATGCCGATCCGCTCGTCCATCGTCGGCAGCGCTGCAGGGGAGTCGAGCAGCGCCTTGATCGGTGCGGGTGCGCTGCCGCAGAGTTCGGCGATCGAGAAGATTGCGGCATCGAGGTCGCCTTGCAAGGGAGGCAGCATCGCCTCGAGCGAATCGAGTTCCGCCTGAATCTGAGCCACATCGAGCGCTGTGTTTGTGCCCGCAGTCAGGCGGCGCTGCGCCACATCGAGCGTGGTCTGAACATTCGCGATGCCGGTCTTCAAGAGGGCCACTTGTCGCTGCAGCGTTCGCACGGCCATGTAGCCAGTGCCAACCTCTGCGCGGACCGTGATGAGGGCGGCCCGCAGATCCTCGATGTTGGACTCCAGTTCCGCCTTTGCCGACTCCACCATTCGCGCCACGCGTCCCCAGACATCGATCTCCCAGCTCGCCATCACCGCGCCAGCTCCCCACACGTCGTAGGGAGCAACTTCGACGCCCTCGGCGGCGAGCAGCGCGACATTCGTCTTGTTGCGTTCGTACATCGCGGCCATGGAGATCTGTGGCCAGAACTGGCTCTCGCTGACGCCGAGTGCTCCGAGCGAGACGCGCACATTGGCAAGCGCCTGCTCCAATGTCGCGTTGGCCTGCTCTGCCTGTCCAATGAGTTGGTCGAGGACTGGGTCGTTGAAGTTCCGCCACCACTCGCGCAGTTGGGGGGTGTCGTCGCTCAGCGGCGCGTCGCTTCGTCGCGACCACTGCTCTGCGGGCAGCACTTGCGGAGTTTCATAGTTCGGTCCGACTTTGCAGCCATCGAGCAGCAGAAGGGCGCAGCAGGCTACGCACGCTCGCGAAAAACTCCGCCGTGGGCGATGACGCTGAGCAGGACAGTGATCGCCTCTCATGGGTCGCGGGAGGCTACCGCAGCGATGGAATTGCCGCGCAGAGTCAGCGGGGTTTGAAGATACGGAAGAGGCGAGTGAGCGGGTCGTAGAACTCGTCCACCACACGCTCCTTCATCGGGATTATCGCGTTGTCGGTAATGCCGATGTGCTCGGGGCAAACCTTCGTGCAGCACTTGGTGATGTTGCAATAGCCGATGCCGTTCTCCTCCTTCAGATCGGCGATGCGATTCTCGGTGTCGAGCGGATGCATCTCGAGCGCGGCCGCATACATCAGGAAGCGCGGGCCGATGAACTCATCGTGCTTGTGGTGGTCCCGCAGCACATGGCAGACATCTTGGCAGAGGAAGCACTCGATGCACTTTCGGAACTCTTGCACGCGGTCCACATCCTCCTGCATCATCGTCCAGGACCCATCAGGACGATCCGGCTTGCGCGGCTTGAACGGCTTGATCCGACGCTTCGTTCGGAAGTTCCAACTGACGTCCGTGACGAGATCGCGTATGGAAGGGAAAGATCGCATCGGCTCGACGGTGACGGGACGGTCCACGGGGAGCGCGTCCATTCGAGTCATGCACATCAGTTTCGGATGACCATTGATCTCCGCGGAGCACGAGCCACACTTTCCCGCCTTGCAGTTCCATCGCACCGCAAGGTCATTCGCCTGATCTGCCTGAATGCGGTGGATGCAATCGAGTACGACCATGCCCTGCGTGACTTGGACGGAGTAAGTCTGGAACGCCCCACCCGCGCGGTCGCCTCGCCACACGCGGAACTCGACCATGCGGGTGGCTTCGTGGTTTCCATTTCGAGTGGAGGGGGATGACATGCTGTTCTCCTTCGTGTCGTTCACTTCATCTTCTCGATGACCGCTGTCAGATCCTCCCGCATCGGCGGGAGCGCACGGCGCGAGACTTCCATCGATCCGTCCGCAGCCTTGCGGCAGACCATGTTGAACGTGCTACAGGCATCGTCCTTTTTTGGGAAATCGTCGCGGAACTGCGCGCCGCGGCTCTCCTTCCGATCGATCGCGGAGCGCGCAATCGACTCGGAGACGGTGAGCAGGCAGCCGAGATCGATCGCGGTGTGCCAGCCTGGGTTGTATTCGCGGTGACCGCTGACCGCGACATTCTTCGAGCGCTTCTTGAGATCCTCGATGATGCCGATGGCGCGCTCCATCTCGTCGTGCGTTCGCACGATGCCGACGAGATCCTGCATCGCGTCTTGCAACTGGGACTGAATGGAGTAGGGGTTCTCGCCGGTTCGGCGGGCGAAGGGTTCTTCGAGCGCTGCCGTCTTCGCCGCGACTTCCGCCGAGTCGATGTCGACGGCGCGGTTCGCCTTCGCGTACTTTGCAGCGTGCTCTCCCGCGAGCTTGCCGAACACGATCAAGTCTGAGAGCGAGTTGCCCCCGAGCCGATTGGCACCATGAAGCCCCGCGGCGACCTCGCCTGCCGCAAAGAGCCCCGGGACGCTTGACTCCTGCGTGTCGCCGTTCACGAGCACGCCGCCCATGACATAGTGGGTCGTCGGACCCACTTCCATGCGCTCGGTCGTGATATCCACGCCCGCGAGCTGCTTGAACTGGTGGTACATGCTCGGCAACTTGCGCTGGATATGCGCACCTGCATTCGGCAGTTTCTCCTTGATCCACGCGATGTCCAGAAAGACGCCGCCATGCGGCGAGCCGCGTCCAGCCTTGATCTCACGGTTGATGCAGCGCGCCACATGATCGCGCGTCAGCAGCTCGGGCGGTCGATTGGCGTTCTTGTCTCCGCACACATAGCGCCAGCCCTCTTCTTCGTCCTTCGCGACCTGGTTTCGGTACGCGTCTGGAACATCATCGAACATGAAGCGTCGGCCTTCGCTGTTGCGGAGCACACCGCCTTCGCCGCGGACGCCCTCGGTCACCAGCAGCCCGCGAACGCTCGGCGGCCACACCATTCCCGTGGGATGGAACTGGACAAACTCCATGTCCATCAGCTCGGCACCCGCGTGGTACGCCAGCGCATGTCCGTCGCCTGTTCCCTCCCAACTGTTGCTTGTGATGCGGAACGCCTTGCCGATGCCGCCCGTGGCGAGCACAACAGCCTTCGCCTTCCAGACATGCATGCGACCGCGTTCACGGTCATAGCCGAGCGCGCCGTTCACACGACCGCCGCTCTTGAGCAGCGATACGACCGTCATCTCCATGAAGACTTCCATCCCCTGATGGATGCCGTGATCTTGCAGTGTGCGAATGAGTTCGAGTCCCGTGCGATCGCCGACATGCGCAAGCCGCGGATAGCGATGGCCACCGAAGTTGCGCTGCAGGATCCGACCATCTTTCGTGCGGTCGAATACGGCGCCCCACGCTTCGAGCTCGCGGACGCGCTCGGGCGCCTCTTTGGCGTGGTGCTCCGCCATGACAGGGTTGTTCAGATACTGCCCACCGCGCATCGTGTCGGCGAAATGCGTTTCCCACCCATCGCGGTCGTCGACATTGCCCATCGCGGCGGCCATGCCTCCTTCCGCCATCACGGTGTGCGCCTTGCCAAGCAGCGACTTGCAGATCACGCCGACTTTCACACCCGCCGCCGACGCTTCGATCGCCGCGCGCAGGCCCGCGCCGCCCGCGCCGATGACAAGCACATCATGCTCGTGAACAATGAACGAGTCGGGAAGGCTCACAGGATTCTCCAGTCTGTCCAGACGCCGCTCGCGCAGAGTCGCACATAGATGTCCGTGAATGCCACGCCGAACAGACTGATCCACGCGAACAGTTGATGACGTTCATTCAGCCACGTGACCGCGCGGTAGCGGGAGACGCGCGCCTGGCTGCACGAGAGGCAGTCATGCTTGCCGCCGACGAGATGGCGGAGGCAGTGGCAGCCGAAGGTGTATGCACCGAGAAATGTCGGATTGAGGATCAGCACAATCGTGCCAACGCTCAGTCCAAGACTTCGCGTGCCATCTTCGTTGTAGTGCCAGAGCGCCTGCCATGCATCCCACGCGAGCAGTCCGATGAAGAGGATCGCGACATAGAGGAAGTAACGGTGGATGTTCTGGAAGATCAGCGGGAACTTCTGCTCGCCTCGGTAGTTCGTTCCGCGGAATGCAGGTTCGCCAACGGCGCAGCTCGCCGGGTCGCCCCAGAACGCCTTGTAGTACGCGCCGCGGTAGTAGTAACACGTGAATCGGAATCCGGCGGGGAAGGGGAGGATCAAAAGTGCTGGGGAGAACAGAAGCCAGGCTGGCCACCACTGCGGAAGCGATCCCAGCCATGCGTGCCCCGACTCAATGCCCGGCGGATCCCACAGTACCGGCGAGTAAAACGGTGACAGCAAGACTTGGATCCCAGGCTGGTCCTTGCCGCCGATAAAGAAGTTCTGCCCCTGAAACGCCGCCCATGTGCTGTAGATGACGAACGCACCGAGCCCCGCAAGGACGAGCGCGGGTGTGAGCCACCAGTTGTCGGTTCGCTGCGTTTTGAGGAATGCTCTGGCTTGCGGGAGCGGGAACGGGGTCTGGCTCATGCTTTCGTGGAGTCCTTGCTGCTCGGGAGAATGCGAAGTCCCCAACTATAGGGCGGCACCGCGCTGAGTGTCCAACATGCGTGAACTTGTGGATTTGACTTGCGTGGCTCGGCGGCGAATCGCACATTCTTTAGGTATGGACAAGGGAAAATCCATCAGCAAAGTGCACCAAGTTCTTGTCGCGGCGTTCAGCCTGTTTCTTGGAATCCTGCTCGCGCGCGCGATGGGATTCTGAGGCGCTGGCTGCGCGTTGAGGAGTCCGGCTGCATGGCAAAGCGCCCTCGGCTGTTGACCGAGGGCGCGGGCAGGATTCGTGATTTAGACCGCAGTTTGGTGCAGTCGAGCGTGGGCGGTCAGGGGACGGAACCCCAGCGAGCGAGGAGAACGCCGAGGTCGCTTGGTCCGCAGGAGCCGTCACCATCGAGGTCGCCGTACTGAGGGTTGGGAATGCCCCACCAACCGAGCAGAATGTTGACATCCTGTTGATTGATGATGCCGTTGAGATTCAGATCGCCGTAGGCGTACTCGCACTTGTCGAGCCGACCGTCCCCATCGAAGTCGGTTGCACCGGCAGAGATATCCGCCGCATCATCCGTTCCGTTGCCATCGCAGTCGTTGACAACGGACTGCTGAGGGTCTTCACCAGAGGCCTGTTCATCCGCCAACTTCTCGCGTGCGTCCTCTGTTGCCTCTTCATCCTCGACCCACACCGCACCTGCTTTGCGCAGCACCGTGGTGGTCTCAGCTTCAAGCGTCTGCGTGTCGACTCGTGTAACGACTTTCTTGCCCGCAGACAGCGTTGTGAAATCAACGGTGTCCGCCCCGACCGGAGTGATGATGGCTGCGGAAAGAAGAGCAGCAACAAGAAACAACGGTTTGTTCATGTCCACGGGTATCGGTCAAACATCTCAAGGGCACGCAATCACCGTGAATTGGTTTGATCTCTGCAGCAGGTATTAGTGGGTTTCCAAGGCGGACCACAACAACCGGTGCGATGCACAAGTCGATATGCAGCAGTCTGTTGCAGGGGCAGCGTCGGCAACAGAAGGAAGAGCCAGAGCAGGCGGGAAAAAGATTACTGCGTGACTGACAAATCGATCACAAAGTCGCTGACGAGCTGCAGCCTTGACGTGCCGTTCTTTGTCTTGATTCGGATGGTTTGATGTTGGTTTGGAGCCTTGATCTTGTTCGGGCTCGTCACTTGGTCGACCACGATGGGGGTGTCTGCCGAGAAGTGGACGCTCGTGCCGTTCCATGTCACATCCCACTCCTTGTCGCTTCCCGAAATGTTCAGCGGGACTGCACTGCCCGTGTGGAAGCGATAGATCTCGGCTCCGCTCGCCGCGGTGGACGGCAGTGACACATTGTCAATGATCCGCACATTGCCAGCGGAGTCCCAAGAAACATTCCGCGTGCAGTTGGCGCCGACATATGCCGCTGAAGTGTTCATGTCGACATTGCCGCCTGCAGGCCCAAGCGTGTTCACAAACACGGGTGCGTTGATGGGTTGACTGCACGGCTGAAGCTCGCCCACTTGCATCATGTTTGATCCACCAACACCCGCGTAGCCACTGTGGTAGTCCGGAGCGTTGTACTCGGTTGTCCCACAGTTGGAGAGCACAACTCGATTACCGACCACGATCGTGAGGTGCCCTTGCTCACGGTGAATGTGATTCTCGCGGCTTGTGCCGCCTTTGAGCCAGAGCGCATAGGCGGTCTGCGGAGCGGCGATCGCTTCGAATCGCGTTCGCCACACCACCATTTCCTGCCCTGGGAAGTAGGTAAAGGTTGGCAAACTTGCTTGCGCGGGAGAACTATTCGCCGAGAGGTAGTCGGCGTACTTCAGTGCGTCGAGAGCTCCAATCGGAGTCGGACTCGGGTACAGGAATCGCATCATCGAGGCAGAGTCAGATCCGACCGCCAATGCCCCCATAACGAACGAAGAAAACGGAACTGTGGCGCAGTAATCGGGCAAACTGGACATCTTCGAATCATTGCAGTTGACGAGCAGATTCCCTGGCAAATGCATCTGAGCGAACCACTTCCAGTTGTTGGCTCCGAAGCCCGCACCTGCTGTGCGAGTGTCACCGGAAAGGCGCATCAGTTCGCCAACTTCGTGGACGCCTCGCAGCGTCATCTCTGCATAGGAGACACCCTCCAAGAACTCACCTTTGTCTCCGTGCGCTTTCAGGCTCGCAACGATGTTTTCGACACCAAGGTTGTATGCGGGCAGGAGATCGGGATCGCCAAGGAACAAGCACGCCCGAACCAGACCCAGATTCGGTTCGATCCATTGATTCGTCACAACATTGTTTGATTTCACGAACCACGGCTTCTTGTCGCGCCAGTCCTCACAGATTCGCAGAACCTCCTCTCGAGCCTGGGCCTTCAGGCGCGTGAGAAGTTCCGAGGGCACCATACTCCCGAGGATCGTGCACATGTCGGCCATGGCGCAGAGTCCCCACCCCGTGGCGAGCCAAATACCATCGCCATTTGGTGGGATGGGTACTGCCGGGTCATAGGCAGTCCACCCTGTGCGCTGCATCGGAACAAACTTGTTGAGTTCCTCCAAGATGGCGACAGCTCGGCCGATCAACACGGGGTCCTGGGATCTTCGTGCTGCCACGGCGGCCATCGAGCCGTTGTTCATCATCCAGTTGGTCTGCGTCGAATCAACAGTAGCGAGCGCAAACAGCTCTTTGCGGGCTGGTGGCGTTCCAAGCACCATTGGATCAATCAGATTTGGCGGCAACTCCGACAGCGCCGAGAAATGCTTGTAGTTGTTGGGGTCTATGAATCTCGGTCGTCCCCCGATATCAACGATTTGCGCAAGCATTCTGAACATCAGGTCGTCTGAACCTGCTCGAGCAAACACAGCGTCCCAGTCTGTGCCTACATAGCGAAGTGGCCCTTGGTAGGGCGCAGTCTTCGGCCCGCCTGGAATCTGCGCGAGGGCTGCGTTCGCCGCCTCGATTGTGCGGCGAGTGACTTCGGACATGACGGGAGCGGGATCCGGTGGAGTTCCTTGCTGCTGCTGGCCATCTCCATTTGCGGGGGTAACTGTTTCACCTGCGAGCGCAGCCTCAAGGTCACTTCCTGATATCCGCCCCGCGGCAAAGTCGGCGATTGCCTTGTTGAGATCAGCATCGGATGGAGGGGCAGTTGGCGGCTCGGACGCCGGCTGTTGCACAACAACGGGCGGAGGATCCGCTGGCTTCGGTGGCGTTGGTGCACTTGGGCCTGTGGTGGCGATCGCTTTGGCATCGCTCGATGTGGAGGTCGGTGTCGGGCGCGGAATACTGCCCTCTGATGACGAGGTGGGCTTACCTCCGGTTGTTTCGCCAACGACCTTCTTGGCCTCGTTCGGCCTACTTGCGGGTGGGGCAACTGGCGGTGCGATCGGCGCAGCGGGAGCAAGTTTCGCAGCCGGCTTCGGCGGGGCGACTGCAGGCGCGGGCGGCGGAGTAACTGTCGGCGTTGCCGCTGGTGGCTTGGGTGCAGACGGCGGTGTGACAGCAGGCGCGGGCGGCGGAGTAACTGTCGGCGTTGCCGCTGGAGGCTTGGGTGCAGGCGGCGGGGTGACAGCAGGCGCGGGCGGCGGAGTAACTGTCGGCGTAGTCGCTGGTGGCTTGGGTGCAGGCGGCGGGGTGACAGGCGCGGGCGGCGGAGTAACTGTCGGCGTAGCCGCTGGTGGCTTGGGTGCAGGCGGCGGAGTGACAGGCGCGGGCGGCGGAGTAACTGTCGGCGTTGCCGCTGGAGGCTTGGGTGCAGGCGGCGGGGTGACAGCAGGCTCGGGCGGCGGAGTAACTGTCGGCGTAGCCGCTGGTGGCTTG
>JBJTUC010000041.1:0-4475 GCA_046080505.1 Planctomycetota bacterium | reverse complement strand
GCCAGCAACGATCGAATCGGATCGCTCCAGGAACCGTAAATGGCACGCCGCGCATCACGGTCGGCATCAACCCATTTCAGTAAATCAGGAGGCAATTGGATGTTCCGCTCGGCGCACGCACGGAGCGTGGCATCGCGGCTCTTGGACAGGTGCTCCTCCACAGCGGCGGCTGCGCCGTCGCGCGCAGATACAACAGTCTGAGTCGCGAACGCCAAAGCCGTTGGGGCGAGTGCGATCAACACGGCGGGAATCCACCGCCAAGAACATCGGTGTAGCGACATGGAGATCAGCCTAGCGGCTGCGGTCTTGCCTGATCTGTTCGCCCAACCTTTCGACTAACCGACATCGCCTGCCCTGCCGCAGACTGCATCACCATGGAACCAGTCGACAACGGTCATCCCCCGACCACTTGGAACGATCACACGACCAAGGGCGCAACGCTGCGCTTGAAGAAAGGCGCGCACTGAGCGCGAGCCACGAGAAGAACCAATGAGCGACAAGAAGCGGATCGTGCGCTGAGGATTGATTCAGTGCAGCAGCCCGCGCACGCGGTTGCGAACGGCTACTGGATGGGCTGCATCAACCGCGTTGGCACGGAGGCGCCTTGGAACATCGGCAAGTTCTACGGAACGAGCTACTTCGTGAAACCACGCGGCGAGATCATGTCACAAGCCAGTGAAGACCGCGACCGCCGCCCAGAGGCGTACGGCGAAATCTCGGCGCAGTAATCATTGCCGACAGTATCGACGCGGCTTGATTGCCCGCGAGTCGACGCTCAGGGCACAGGACCCCACGCGCTGAGCACGCGAGCGATATCCGCGCCGTCGATGATGCCGCTTCCGTTGACATCTGCCGCGCCGCCCCCTATCCCCCACGCTTCCAACACAGCCGCAAGATCGATGGCGTCCACCGCACCACTGCAGTCGATATCGGCCGTGTCGCGACATGGAGTCGCCAAAGCCTCAACATAAAAGTTCCATGTGTCGGGACCGAGCCCTCGCACTGTCAGGACAGGGTCGTGACCGACACCTCCGACTGCGATGAACTGATGTGGCACACCCAGTGAAAGCAAGTGTTCATGAAACTCCTGATTCGCGGGGTACATCTCATCGAGCGTTCCAACGCCAATGCGAATCTTCATGCAGGAGGCAATGTGTGCCTCGGCGCGCTGCGTGGCGATCGTCCACGGATGCTGCGCGAGGCAGTACGCGGGATCGCTGCCCCAGACCAACTCGTACAGAAGCTTGCGTTGTTTCAGCGGAACGTCCGTTCCATCAGGAGCGTCCATGAAATCAAGTTGCATCGGGCCGGCGCCGAGCATCGACACTGCGGCGAACAGATCAGGCCGGCGAAGGGCGAGTCGCCCTCCTCCGCTTCCACCCATGCTGAACCCCTCCAAAATTCGTCCACGACGGGATGCAATGGTGCGGAACGAGGCATCGACATGAGGGATCAACTCGTCGATGACGACCGTCTCCATCGGCACCGTTCCATTCTTTGAGTTGCACCACATGCTCGGGTTGAGTGGCCCCTTGCCATTTGGGAATACGACGAGCATCGGCGGGATGAGCCCCCTATCCATCGCGCTTGCGAACCATGTTCGCGTCTGTGGGATGCCCGCAGTTGGGCTGCCAGATCCGTGAAGCCAGTAGAGAGTGGGGAATGACGCAGTCGGGTTCGTGGTGTAGGCAGTTGGCAGGAAGACGTGAAAGCTGACGGTTGCCTGCAGGGATGGACTCCAGAACGTGCGGTATTGAAGACCCGGCGCGGTGACTGGAGCCGCCGTCCACTGCGCAGCCGCTTGGTGATCGGGGGCAAGAGAAAGCGAACCTCCGAGCCACAGCAGATGAAGAACCGATCGGATCGAGGGGCGTGTCTCGCCTGGCATTCTTGTTTCACAAGAGTACCTGATCCGTGCCCCTCACAATCGCAATGACGGTGTCAGTCCAGCGACTTCATCGGCTCTGACATTCGCGCAAGGACGCGATCCATGGCACGGCGATAGACCCACGCGCGCTCGGCCGAATCCTCGTGTTCTGCGCCACTTTTGAGCGCTGCGGCGAGTTCGGAGATCGCCTCCTCACCAACGGCATCGGCGCCCAAGAGCACAACCGATGTGATTGCGAGTTCATAGAGCGCAGCACACGATGATTGATCGCCCGCATTGAACCGAGGTACGCCGCGCTCGATCGCCAAGTCGAGAATCGCAGTGACTTGACGCGCGCCTTGCGAGATGGAAGAGCCTGCCACCGTCTTGGACTGCGGATCGGGTGCAGGCAGAACACGATCGATGATGTGAATGATGCCGTTCGCCGTCTCGATGTCGGCGACTTCAATGCGCGCACCGCTCACGGTGATTGCACCAGAGTCCAGCGCGAACTGCACGCTGCCATCGCCGAGCAGCGTTCGCGCCGAGCCCTGCGCGAGCATCTCCTCGCGGCGGATCGCTGTCGGGATGACGTGCGCACCGAGAACCGCCGTGAGCGCGGGACGATCCGCCAGCAGTTTCTTCAGCGCATCAGCGGGGATCGCGCCAAACGCCTTGTTGGATGGTGCAAGCAGCGTCCATGGCCCTGGATTTTCTGCACCAAGCTGCGGGCCAAGTCCCGCTGCATCGATTGCAGCGCGCAGGGTCGTGAACCTCGCATCTTCCGCCACGATCGTTTGAATGCTCCGCAGTTCTGGAACCATGACCGTGTCGATCACATGCACAAGACCGCCGTCAAACGCAACATCCGTGGCAACCAGGCGCGCGCCATCGACGGTCAACGCTGTGGGATCGATGTCGAGCGACTGTCCAGATAGCGCGGTGAGCCGACGTCGATCGAGCACGGCTGTACTGCCGACCGACTGTCCAACGACATGGTGCTTCAGGATCGCCTGCAGTGTGGCCTTGCCCTTGCTGCTTGTGAGAAAGTCGACCTTCTCCTTCGGAAGTTTGGCGAACGCCTCATTGGTCGGCGCGAAGATCGTGAGTTTCGTACCCGTGGGGAACTCGATGCCCGAAGCCTTGACCAGAGCGAGCAGTGTGGTCAGGTTCGCCTTGGTTGCAACTGATGCGAGCGATCCGGCAGCCGCGCGATCCGTCGTGGTCTGCCCCACTGTTCGTATCCAGTCGACCTCGATCGCGAATGGCCCCTCCTTCTTGTCGGACAAGGTGATGCCCACCGATTCGATGGAGGCAGGATCGAGAGGCGGCGCACTGCGAAGGCGCTGCCCAAAACTGTTTGCAACGCACTCGCTGAAGGGAATCTCGACTTCGGTCCACTCGCCACTCTTGGTCGGGAACACCCGCTGATATCCACCCGCCATGATCCGCAGTCGCGACGAACGGATGTCGCACTGATATGTGCGCCCGTCGCCCTTCACGCGCAGCAGCAGCCCAGTTGTGCCCGCGAATGTCCCCTCGGGAACGGAGGTGCGGATCTGTGAGAACCCGCCGTTGTTCGCGAGCGAGAGTTCGCCGGAGAAGCGCAGCGTGCCGCCATTGCCAGAGTCGATGCGACCAGTCGAAAGTCCGCCCATGACGCCATCGAGCACTGTCTGCCAGCCTTGTGTGCCGTTGTCGAACTCAAGGTTCGAGTCAGCGGCTGAAAGGGTCGCGGTGCAGACCATGAAGGCGGCGAGACCAATCGACATCAAGCGTGAGGAAGATTTCATTGGCGCAACAGTAGGTCACCTGCTGCCGCGGCACACGCGGGAATTTGCGGCCCTCCTGTCGCTCTGTTACCGCCCGCGCGTGCCACTGACCGCCGGGATGCTCGGCGGTAGGCCGCTTACCATAGGCAAACGGCCCACATCGCTTTGCCTGCAGATGTTCCAGGGATCCGTGGCCCGCTTGCGTTCCGCCCCGAAGCGGCGGAGCACCTGCTAGGCCTCGCAGAAACCATCCTGCGTCAGCCCGCCAGCCTTGAGCCCGGCGAGCGCGAGGCCATCGCCGCGTGGACCTCGCATCTGAACGGCTGCCGCTTCTGCACGAAGTCACACGCCGCTGCTGCTCGGGCGTGGCTCGGTGCCGAGCGGTCCGCGGCGCTCGACCGACTCTTGGCTTCGAACGACACAAGCGGATTCACGCCCAAGATGCGAGCGCTTCTCGAGATCTCGCGGGAACTCCAGGCCTGCGCCCTCGGCGTTCGATCGGAGCACATCGAGGCTGCCCGCGCCGCGGGCGCGACCGACATGGACATCCATGACGCAGTCCTCATCACCGCGGCCTTCTGCATGTACAACCGCTATGTCGAGGGCCTCGGGACGCGGGAAGCCGATGAGCACGAGTACGAGCCGATGGGGCGCAGGCTTCGCGACCAGGGGTACGCGCCGGGGCGGGGTTGAGCGCGTCACCGGAGTCGCGCCGTCCGCCCATCTGCTGGCGAAGCCCGGTCGCCTCGACCCCGACGCGATGGGGTGGCGCGTCTATCGGCCTTTCCGGAGGGGGCGGATATCCTCTGCCCGTGCCGATGGAACGCGAATGAGGC
>JBJTUC010000040.1:0-15480 GCA_046080505.1 Planctomycetota bacterium | reverse complement strand
AACCTTGTTGGATAATTCGCTTGGTTACAACGGTAAGAAGGGCGGCTTTAACAACCCTGCGACCAGGGTGATTCCGCCATACGTCAGTTCATTCACCGATCGCTTTAAGAACGTGTCCCCTGATTTTAAAATTTCCCCCGGCAGTTCATATCTTCAGTGGCGGCTCGGCGTGCCGTTTACAGGCTCAACCTCCGACCTTGACGGCGATGGCTGTGTCGGTAGCCAGGACCTCACAAAGTTGTTGGCGGCTTGGGGAGCCTGCGGGAAGGGTAACTGCCCTGAGGATCTGAATCAGGATGGCATCGTAGAAGGCGGCGATCTGGTCCATGTCTTGGCCGAGTGGGGAGTTGGCTGCGGAAGTCCGTAATCCCAGAGGCATCGGTGCGTCGAAGTTCGTCTTGAGGTAGATCAAGGCGAACTTCGGCGCCGATACTACTGCTGAGGTGTGGTGCCGCCTGTCGAGTTGTGGGGTGTGCCTAGGGATCTGACTGGCTCGACAGGCGTCTACGGCGAGCGACCATCACCTTCCCACGGGCTGTATCTGCCAGCATTGACGCGATACGCTCGCCGTTCATGCCTGACTCCATCCTGCTCACCGGCGGCGCTGGCTTCATCGGCAGCCACATTGCGGTCGAGGTGGCACGCGCAGGGCACCGACCCGTTTTGCTCGACAACCTCTGCAACAGCAAGGGCAGCGTGGTCGAGCGGCTTCGGCAGATCATCGGGCGCGCCGTGGACTTCGTGCAGGGCGACATTCGCGACGGCGCAGTTGTTCGCAAGGTGATCCGCGACTTCGCCGTTAGCCGCGTGATCCATCTTGCGGGACTGAAAGCGGTGGGGGAGTCGGTCGAACGGCCGCTGGCGTACTACGACAACAATGTCGTCGGCACGCTGCGCCTACTTGAAGCGATGAACGACTGCGGCGTGCGGTCGATCGTGTTCAGCAGCTCCTGCACGGTCTACGGCGATCCGCAGCGGCTACCGCTCACCGAATCGCATCCGCTAAGCGCCACCAACCCATACGGGCAGACCAAGCTCACCATCGAACTCATGCTGCGCGACCTCGCTCGCAGCGACGACCGCTGGCGCATCTGTCTCCTGCGTTACTTCAATCCCGTCGGCGCGCATGAGAGCGGCCTGATCGGCGAGGATCCCAACGGGATTCCCAACAACCTCATGCCGTTCGTTCTGAAAGTCGCAGCGGGGCAGTTCAAGGAACTCGGCGTCTGGGGCAGCGACTATCCAACGCCCGACGGCACGGGCGTGCGCGACTACATCCATGTCGTCGATCTCGCGGTCGGTCATCTGCGCGCGATGGAGCGTCTTGGCGACATGCGGTGTGAGGCGATCAACCTCGGCACGGGGCATGGCAGCAGCGTGCTCGATGTGGTGAACGCGTTCGAGCGTGTGAACGCCGTCCGCGTGCCGTACACGCTGAAGGATCGGCGTGCTGGCGACATCGCTGCATGTTGGGCGGATCCTGCGCTCGCGCTGCAGCGGCTCGGGTGGAAAACAGAGCGCACCCTCGACGACATGTGCCGCGACGCATGGAAGTGGCAACTGGCATCGGACGGGTCATGAGGCGCGCGCGCGACCTCTGGTGCTTTGTCGCAGGCGTTTTCGCATGCGCGTTGGCACACGGCGATCCGCCGCCTCCACCACCCGCCGACATGGAAGTACCCGCCGCAGTCGACGCGCTGATGCGCGCGCACTGCCTCGATTGCCACACCGGTCCGCGCAGCAAAGCCAGCCTCGATCTCGCGGATCGCGTTCACGCGAAGACTGCATCGCCCGCGCTGCTCGCATCGCTGCGCGCACGGCTCGCACGCGAGGACATGCCGCCCGACTCTGTGGAAGAGCGCCCGACGCCTGCCGAGTACGCAGCCGCGATCGAAGCGATCGACGCGATTGTCCCGCCCGCACGCCGCGAAGTACCCCTCGTGATTCGACTGAATCGCTGGCAGTATGCCAACAGCGTTCGTGACGCGATCGGCCTCTTCGGAGCGGATGGCCGCGCCACCGATTCGACGGCGGATGTCAGTGCGGACACGCGCGCCTTCGCGCAGTCGCTCCGCGCAGTCGCGCTTGCGGTTCTGCCGCCCGACGATATCGGCGAGGGGTTCGACACAACGGGCGACACGCTCGCTCTACCGCCGCTGCTGATGGACAAGTACCTCAACGCCGCCGAAGCGATCGCGCTTGCTGCGGTTCCGCCCGCGGCAAGCGACACGCGCCGCACCATCCATGGACCTGAACTTGTGCGTGCTGGCAAGGGGCAAGTCATCGACGGCACGGCGTGGCTTTTCACCATCGGTGAGGTGGGCACCACCATCAAACTTCCGCGCAGCGGCAAGTACACCGTGCGCGCGTGGATCGAGCAGATGAAGGCTGGTCCCGAAGACGCGCGCGCCGAGATCCGAGTGAACGGCAAGGCGGTCAGCGCCTTCACCGTACCCAACGGTCGCGGCGATCCCGGCACCTTTGAGTGGACAGGGGATCTTGCCGCGGGCGAGCAACGCATCGCTGTCGCGTTCCTCAACGACTACTACAAGCCCTCCGATCCGAATCCCTCCGCACGCGATCGCAACCTCGGTTGCAGAACGATCGAAGTGCAGGGACCGATCGGCGGCATCACGCGAACGCCCTGCGAACTGGCGCTCGATGCGGCAGCGGGTGCGGGCAAGAGCGCCGATACTGCACGGCTGCGGCGCGTCGCGGCGGCGCTCGCGCCGCGTCTGTTTCGGCGCACGGTCGACGAGAAGGAATGTTCGCAGCTCGTGCAGACTGCGCGTGCGGCGGCGGGTGGTGCGAGGTCCACCTGGGATGCGCAGCTCCGATCGCTCATCATCGCGATGCTCGTCGATCCGCGTTTCTTGCTGCGTATCGAGCCGCCCGTCAAGACGACGGATCTTGGACAGCAGTCAGGCGTTCGCCCGCTTGTAGGAAGTGAACTCGCCTCGCGCTTGTCGTTCTTCCTTTGGGCAAGCGTGCCCGATGAAACGCTTCGACGCGCCGCAGAGGCGGGAGAACTCAGCACGAAGGACGGACTCACCAAGCAGGTGACTCGCATGCTCGCCGATGAACGCGCTTCGGCACTCGCCGACCGCTTCTTCGCGCAGTGGCTCGGTATCGATGGACTCGACGCGCGATCATTCGATCCGCGCGGATATCCGGCGCTCAACAGCAACACACTGCGCGCGATGCAGGCTGAGACAATGGCGCTGTGCGAGCGCGTGGTTCGCGGCGAAGTGCCGCTGCGCGCGCTGCTCACGAGCCGCGAAACACTCTGCAGCGCGGAACTGGCTCAGCACTACGGACTCACCGAGGCGCGCAGCACCACGAACGCAGGTGAGATGAGCGCTTTCGAGCTGCCGCCTGCTCGGCCATCGGGCGTTCTCGGGCATGGCAGCGTGCTCGCCGCAACGAGTAACCCGAACCGCACAAGTCCCGTGAAACGGGGCAAGTGGGTTCTGGATGTCATCCTCGATCAGACGCCGCCGCCACCGCCGCCTGGAGTACCGCAGCTGCCCGAGGGTTCTACGAATCCGCAGCATCTCTCGATGCGGCAGTTGATGGAGCAGCACCGCGCGAACCCTGACTGCGCATCCTGCCACACGCGCATGGATGCGATCGGGCTGGCGTTCGAGCGGCTTGATGCGGATGGTCGGCTGCGCAGCGAAGCCGACGGCGCGCCGATCGACGATCGCAGCGAGTTGCCAGGTGGCACGCAGATCAACGGTACGCAGGGGGTGGTGGAACTTGTACTCGGTGGCGATGCACTCGAGCGTTCCCTTGCGCGGCGGCTGATGATCTATGCACTCGGGCGCGGCACCGCGGCCGCCGATGATCGCCTCATCCAACAACTCGCTCGTGACGCGCGCGCCGATGGCAGCTTCGAATCGCTCGTGCGGGGCATCGTGCTCAGCGATGCGTTTCGCATGCGCCGCGCGAGAAACGCACCCGCGGGCAACTGATCGGCAACGAACGCAAATCAGCCGATGTTTCCCTTGCCTGGCTCGAACGCCGCGTTACAGTGCACTCATGCGTGAGCCACTCGTGCATCGCCGCACCATGCTTCGTGGCATCGGCGCAACGATTGCGCTGCCGTGGTTGGAGGCGATGCTCCCGCGCGGTATCGGCCCCGCAGCACTCGCCGCCACATCATCGGCGCTCGCGCCCGATCGAACAACTCGCAGTGTGTTCGTGTTCTTCCCCAACGGCACGAACCCGGCGACCTGGCGCCCGATCGCGGCGGCGAACGGCGCGTGGGTTCCATCGACATCCCTGCTTCCACTCAAGGGGTTTGAACGCGACATCACCATTCACAGCGGTCTTCGACATCAGCGCGCGGAAGCGAACGGTGATGGCCCGGGCGATCACGCGCGCAGCGCCGCATGCTTCCTCACCGGCATGCAGCCGCGCAAGACGGCAGGCGACGACATCCGCGCTGGGCGGTCGATCGATCAGGCGATGGCGGATGCGCTCGGCACTGCGGGCAGAGGCACGCGGCTGCGTTCGATTGAACTTGGCACAGAGCCTGCGATGACCGCGGGCAACTGCGACAGCGGTTACTCCTGCGCGTACAGCGCGAACATCTCGTGGCGATCGGAGAGTCTGCCCAATGGCAAGGAGACCGATCCGAAGGCCGCGTTTGAACGCCTGTTTGGTCGGGCAAACCTGACGCCAGAGGAAGCGGCAATGCAGGCGAAATCTCGCAGATCCGTGCTCGATGGCGCCGCAGCACAGGCGAAACGCCTTGCGGGCATTGTGGGGCGGAATGACCGCGAACGACTCGACGAGTATCTCGGCGCCGTGCGCGATCTCGAGCGTCAAATCGACAGCGATGCGCTCGCCGAGATTGACGCGAAGGATCTGCCAGAGTTTGAGGGTGGTCCGATGGATCTTGCGCGCCGAACGGATCTGCTCTCGCAAGTGCTCGCGCTTGCGCTGCAGACGGACTCCACGCGAGTCGTCACCTTCATGCTCGCCAACGAAGGATCGAATAGGCCCTACCACGAGATCGGCATCTCGCAGGGGCATCACGATGTATCCCATCACGGGAACGATGCATCCAAGATGGAGGCGTTCACCCGCATCAACACATTCCAGTCGCAGCGGCTTGCCGCGCTGCTCACTGCGCTCTCGAAGGCACGCGAGGGTGGTCGATCGCTGCTCGATACGACACTCGTGCTGTACGGCAGTGCGATCACCGATGGCAACGCACACAATCACAATGATCTGCCGATTCTGATCGCGGGTGGCGGGGCACGCGGTCACCGCGGCGGTCGCATCGTGCAGCATGCCCCTGGCACACCGCTGTGCAACCTGCATCTTGGCATGGCTGCCGCAGCGGGGGCGCCGATGAGCGCCTTCGGCGACTCCACGGGCACCATCTCGATCACGAGTTGATCGCGCGTTCAGTCGCCGTCGTCGGCGCCGAGTTCAATGTTGATGATCTTGTCGCCTGCAACGATCTTGTCGATCACGGGAAGACCCTTCGTCACGATCCCGAAGCAGGTGTGACCGCCGTCGAGATGCGATGTGTTGTCGCGACTGTGGCAGATGAAGAACTGCGATCCGCCCGTGTCCTTCCCCGCGTGCGCCATAGAAAGCACGCCGCGGTCATGACGCTGCTTGCCGCCCTTGGTCTCGCACTTGATCTTGTATCCGGGTCCGCCCGTGCCCGTGCCAGTTGGGCATCCGCCCTGAATCACGAAGTTGGGAATCACTCGGTGAAAGGTGAGCCCTTTGTAGAACCCCTTCTTCGCGAGTTTGCGGAAGTTGGCAACGGTGTTGGGCGCCTCGTCGTCGTAGAAGTCGACATGCATGTCGCCCTTGTCAGTCTTGATGATTGCAGTGGACATGTGGCGAGTATAAGCGGCGCCGCGCGGCGAGCACGTGGGAGGCGCGAGTCGCGCGCGTCACACGGCGGCGGGCGCAAGCACGCCAATCCGCCGAGCAACCTCTTCCACATTCGCCCGCGAGTTGAACGCACTGATGCGGATGAATCCTTCGCCGCAGCGCCCAAATCCGGCGCCCGGAGTCGTCACCACTTGCGCGTCCTGCAGCAGTCGATCGAATGTCTCCCATGATCCCAGCCCGCGTGGACAACTCACCCACACATAGGGCGAGTTTGCGGCGCCGAACGCGCGCAGACCAAGCGCGTGACATGCGCGCGCCAAGATCGCCGCGTTCGCAAGATAGAAGTCGGTCAATGCACGCGTTTGGCGGCGACCTTCCGCCGAGTACAGCGCCGCCGCCGCACACTGCACGGGCCACGACACACCGTTTGAACAGGTCGCCCAGCGACGCATCCAAAGATCGTGCAGTGCGACACGCGTTCCATCCGCCGCGGCGCCCACCAGTTCCTTCGGCACAATGGTGTAACCGCAGCGAACACCAGTGAATCCACCGACTTTCGAGAAGGATCGGAACTCGATCGCGCAGCGGCGCGCGCCTTCGATCTCATAGATCGACTGCGGCAACGATGGATCACGGATGAAGTCCGCATATGCCGCATCGAACAGGATCAGCGCGTGGTGCGCGTGCGCCCACTCGATCCACTGCGTCAGCGCCGCACGGTCGAGCACCGATCCAGTGGGATTGTTCGGCGAGCAGAGGTACACGACATCGGCGTGCTCCTTCGGCGGGCATGGCGCGAAGGCGTTCTCTTCGGTGCAGGGCAGATACACAAACCCCTCGTATCCGCCGCCGCGAAGGGCGCTGCCAGCGTTGCCTGCCATCACATTCGTATCGGCATACACCGGATAGACAGGATCGGTGATCGCGATGCGATTGCCGGGGCCAAGAATCTCGAGGATCGCACTCGCATCGGGCTTCGATCCATCGCTCAGAAAGACTTCGTCGTCCGCCACAGTGCACCCACGCGAACGGAAGTCGCCATCGGCGATCGCGCGCCGCACGAAGTCATATCCAGTCGCAGGGGGATAGCCACGGAACAAATCGTGCGTCGACAACTCATCGACTGCCTTGTGCATCGCGGTGACTGCGGCGGCGGGCAGAGGTTCGGTGACATCGCCGATGCCGCAGCGGATGACGCGCGAAGCAAGTGTCGGATTCGCTTGCGTGAACGCCTGCACGCGTCGTGAAATCTCCGGGAACAAGTAGCCCGCAGCGAGCTTTAGGTAGTTGTCGTTGATGCGGAACATGCGGCCTCTTTGCAAGCATCGCTGCCAGACTTCGTGATGTGGACTGCGCAGGCAGGCGGGATGTTCGCCATGATGATCTCGCGCCGAACCCGGTGCGTACGCGCCGTTTGTTGATGAAATGACTTGAGCGCATCGATCGCAAGTCGGTGCGTCCTCCCCACGAATGGACGCTTGACCTCTCGCGCACCGAGGTACTCGAAGAAGGTCAGTACGCCCCCAACCCGAAGCAGTTCGAGCATCTGCTTGAAGATGGACTCCGTCAGCGGCAACGGAAAGTTGTTGAACGGTAGTCCACACACGATGAAGTCGTATCCACCATCGAGTGCGGAGTCCTCGATCGCTGACTCATGAAGCCGCACGGTGATGGCCGGGTGATCCACACGGAACGCGCGCAGATGCTTCTCCTCCAGATGCGAGCAGAATGTCGGATTCAGTTCCACGATGTCGAAGGCGTCTCCGCTTCGGAGCGTCGGCAAGACTGCCGCCGTGAAAGGGCCAGTGCCCGGCCCAACTTCCAGAACTCGCTTGCATCCCGGATGCGAACGAATGGCGCGCGTCATCGCGCTCGCAAGTGCGGGCGAGGACGGCATCACCGATCCTGTGTTTCGAATGTTGCGAATCGCTTCGTGAAAAAAACGCAGCATGGGAACGGCATCCGTGGGGCGACGATGAAGAGTCTACGACTACGGCGTTCAGAGGGCGCTGTGCATCATGCCTGCGCGCCGAAACGCTCATCGCCACCAAGCGTCAGAATCATCTCCGCAAAGACCTCGGAAATCTGGCGCAAATCCTGCAGATGCGCCATCTCAACGGTTGTGTGCATGTAACGGATCGGCAGGCTGAGGAGCGCGCTTGGAATCCCTCCAACGCGGGTGAAGATCGCGTCAGTGTCCGTGCCGCTGCGTCCGGGCGTCGCAGATCTCTGGAGCGCAATCGACTGCGCAGCGGCCGACGCAGCCAGCCGCGCCACCACCTCCGGGTGCATTGCACCACCAACGGCGATCTTCGGCCCAGCGCCCAGCTTGAACTGCCCATGCTGTGCATGCGAGATGCCGGGGCTGTCGGTTGCGTGACCAACATCCGTGACGAGCGCGATGTCCGGGCGAACACTCTCCGCGATCATCGAAGCGCCGTGCAGGCCCACCTCCTCTTGCACCGTGCTGACGGCCACCACGCGAACCCGAAGTTTCGCACGCTGCGCAGCCACAAGGCGCAGCGTCTCCGCCGCGACAAATGTGCCAATGCGATTGTCAAGCGCCCGCGCCACGATGAGGCTTGGACTCATCATCAGGCTCGCGTCCATGAACACGCCCGGGTCGCCGATGTTCAGGCGCGCTGCCGCGGCTGCCTGATCCTTCGCCCCAATATCGATGAACAGTTCATGCAACTTTCGAACTTTCGCGCCGGCATCCTTGTCCTGCAAGTGGATCGCCGTCGCGCCCACAAGGCCAACCACGGGGTTCGCAACACCTGCCACGGACGATTGAAATTGGATGCGCTTGCCGATGATCGCGGCTGGATCGATGCCTCCAATCGACCGGCAGTAGATGAAGCCCTGCGCATCAATGTGGTTGACCATCAGGCCGATCTCATCCGCATGACCGCACACCGCGACGGTGCGCTGCGCTGCACCCGATGTCGGGAGCAGCTCCGCGAAGTGGTTGCCGTACGCGTCGCTCGAACAGCGCGCGCCGAGCGCACGCACATACGCGCTCCATACGCGCTGCCCTGCAGCCTCGAAGCCTGATGGACTCGGCGTATCCAGCAGTTCGCGCAGGAACGCCAGTGATTCGGCACGCATCGGCGCTTCCGTAGATGGGTCTTGAGTCATGGTGAGGGTGTCCAAGTTGGCGCGTTCGTCTTTCAAGCGCCGAAGAATTCGAGAGCATAGCGGTCGACGAAAGGTCTAGATTGTCCGCATGATCATGTCTCGTCATACCCGTTGGGCTCTCGCGGTTGTCGCTGCCACGCTGCGACTCGCATCAACTTCTTCGGCCGCCGATGTCACGATGCCCCGCCTGCCTGCAGCGAGCCCCGATGGCAGTGCCGTGACATTCACTTGGCGCGGCGATCTTTGGCGCGTGTCCGCGGATGGTGGAGTGGCAACCAGACTGACAAGCCACCCAGCGGATGAGTCCGCGAGCGCTTGGAGTGATGATGGAACGCTCATCGCGTTCGAGAGCACGCGGGATGGCGGGCGGAACATTTTCGTCATCGATCCGTCGGGTGGTTCACTGCGACGCGCGACCAATACCGATGAGAGCCTCGCGCTCAGCGGGCTGTCGCGGGCCGCCGATGGAGCGATGCAGATCGAATTCGCTGCCGCCCTTGAAGACGATCTATACCGATCCCCGCGACCCTACTTCATCCCAGCGGCAGGCGGCGAGCCTTCACGCAGGCACGATGCGTTCGGACGAAACGCGCGGCAGAGTCCAGATGGTCGTCGATGGTTGTTTGAGCGCGGCGGGAGTGATTGGTCGCGCCGCAACTACCGCGGCAGCGACCAAGTGGATGTGTGGCTCTTCGATCCGTCGGCCAAAGGTGCAGATCGCTTCACGCAACTGACCGATCACCCCGGGAATGACGGCTGGGCGCAGTGGCGCGGTGATGGAACATTTCTGTTCCTGTCGGACCGTGACTTGTCCACGGTCAATGTGTTTGCGCAGGATGCTGCGAAGGGAGCGAAGCCGCGACGATTGACCGCCTTTGAGGGGAACGATGTGAAGGATCTGACCGTGAGCCGCGATGGGCGTCGAGCGTTCTTCACGGCTTGGGACACCCTGTACCGCCTCGACCTTGACCGCGCGGGCGCACAGCCTGTGGCGCTTCGCATCACCGCGCCTGATGACACGCTCGATGCGGATGAGACCAAGTCGCTCGCAGCAGCGACAACGGAGATCGCGCTGAACCCTGACGGCAAGACTGTTGCGTTGATCGCGTTCGGTGATGTGTGGGTCAAGCCAGTCGAGGGCAAGTACCCGGCGCGCCGAGTGACAACGGCGATGGCACGCGAGCAGCAGATCGCATGGAGTCCCGACGGGGAGCGGCTGTACTTCACAAGTGATGCCGATGGTGGCGAGTCGATTATGGCAGCGACCGTTGCTGGAACGCGAAGCGATGTGATCGCTTCGGCGCGAGTGCTTGAGCCCGCGCCCGCTGCGGAGCCCGCGCCTGCCGCCGAACCAGCGCCCGCAGCCGAACCAGCGCCCGCCGCTGAACCCGCGCCCGCCACCAAGCCCGCGCCCGCCGCCGAACCCGCGCCCGCCGCGCCGGCGTCGGATGCACCTGCGCCCAAGGCGAGGGAGAAGCGCAAGCCAAAGGAGAAGCCCGCGAGCGAACGCTGGAACGAAGCGGTGCGATTCGACATCACGCCTGTCGTCACCTCCGATTCGCAAGACCGCGCGCCAACACCATCACCCGATGGCAAGCAGTTGGCGTTTCGCCGCGGGCTTGGAGACATCATGGTGATGAACCTCGCCACAAGCGAAGTGCGGCGCGTGCACGAAGGTTGGCACCCTGAGACCGAGATCGTCTGGAGCCCCGACAGCCGCTGGATCACTTTTCTTGGAACGGACCGCGACTACAACACGGACATCTTTATCGCGCCTGCGGATGGATCCGCGCAGCCGCTGAACATCACTCGACATCCTGATGTGGATTCGTCGCCGCGTTGGTCTGCCGATGGGCGCATACTCGCGTTCACTTCCACTCGCATCAACGATGAGTCCGATGTGTGGTTGGTGTTCCTCGATAAGTCACTCGAGGGACTCGCGAAGTTCGAGATGGAGCAGTACTTCAAGGACGCGGGTGAAGCGGCGAAGAAGCGGAAGCCGCTTCAGAAGGAAAAGGCGAAGCCCGATGAGAACTCCGACAACAAGTCCGAAGACAAAGCAGACGAGAAGTCCGACAAGAAGGACTCTGCCGACGATGACGCAAAGGACGCGAGCAAGCTGGGATTGAAGAACCCGCCCGAACTCGATCTCGTCGGTGCTTACAAGCGGCTGAAGCGAATCACCACGATGCCAGGCGGCGAGGGCAACCTTCAGATTTCGCCAGCGGGTGACAAACTGTTCTTCACGGGCGGCGAGAACGAGGGCGGACTCTTCGTCGTCAACTGGGATGGCACAGGTCAAAAGAGGCTCGGCGCACGATGCGAAGTGGTGGGCATCTCGCTGACAGGCGACAAACTGGTGACAATCACGGGCGGCAAGGGACAGCTGCAGTCGACCGCAGGCGGTGGTTCAGGCGGCGCCTCAGGCGGCGCTTCGGGTGGCAGCGGCCCATCGAGCGGCGATGGCGACAGTTCTCGGGGCGGTGGACTCGAGGTGGACGCCACCATCGTGGTAGACCGCGCAGCGCTCGCGCAGCAGAAGTTCGCCGAGGCCGCGCGGTTGATGGGCGAATACTTCTATCACCCGACGATGAAGGGGCTCGACTGGGAAGCGCTCACGCGCCGCTACGCGGAGCTTGCGAAACACGCGCGAACTCCAGCCGAGTTCGACCATGTCGCGAATCGACTCCTCGGTGAACTCAACGCGAGCCACCTCGGAGTGCGTTCACCCGCAGGTGGAGGACGATCAGTACTGCCGCAAGGGCGAATCGGTGTGCGCGTGCGACCGGTGGAAGCTGGGCTTCGCATCGATGAGATCCTCGATCAGTCGCCCGCGGCACTTGCGCGCACGCCACTGATGGTCGCCGATGTCATTCGAACGATCGACTTTCAACCGATCGGTGTCAGCGACACCCTTGAAGCGCGCATGGCAGGCACGATCGGTCGTGATGTGGTGGTTGGTGTGGACCGCACCCTGCCCGACGGTCGATCCGTGTCGTTCGAGACGGTGGTGCTGCCGGTCGCGCAGTCGCGCATCTCACGGCTCGCCTATGAAGCAACGCAGGCTCGCAATGCGAAGATGGTGGAGGAGTGGTCGGGCGGCCGCATCGGCTACATCCACATTCAGGGGATGAGCCAGCCTGCACTCGATGAGTTCGAACGCGATCTCTTCGCCGCCTGTGATGGACGCGATGCACTGCTCATCGATGTCCGCAACAATGGTGGCGGTTGGACCGCCGACAGACTGCTCGCATCCATCTGCGCACCAGTGCACGCCTACACAACGCCGCGCGGCGGCGATCCGACTCACACGGATGGCTATCCCGCCGATCGCCTGTTCATTCAGAGGTTCACTGGACCGATCAACATGCTCTGCAACGAGAAGAGCTTTTCGAACGCGGAGATCACGGCGCACGCGTTCAAGACACTGCGGCGCGGAACGCTCGTCGGCATGCCCACCTACGGCGGCGTGATCTCGACAGGTTCCGCATCGCTGCTCGATGGCACCACCGTGCGAATGCCGACGCGCGGTTGGTACTTGCCCGATGGCACCGATATGGAACTTAACGGCGCGGTGCCCGACATCCTCGTGCCGCAGACGCCGCAAGACGAAGAAGCGGAGGACGATCGTCAGCTCCGCGCTGCCGTGGACAATCTGATGCAGCGGCTGCCCAAGCGCACCCCACAGAAGCAGGGCACCTGAACGCACACGGACCGCGACACTCGCCATGGAACCAATCCCATTCCAAACAAGCCGCCCGCACCCATGGCATGGGCTCGCCGTCGGTCCGCAGCCACCGTCGATCGTGCATGCATTCATCGAGATCACGCCTTACGACTTGGTGAAGTACGAAGTCGACAAGCTCTCGGGCTACATGCGCGTTGACCGTCCGCAGCGCAGCAGTTCCACGCCGCCCACGCTGTACGGATTCATCCCGCGAACGCTCTGCGGCGACCGCGTCGCCGCGCTCTCGCCAAACGCGCACCGTGCCGACGGCGATCCCCTCGATATCTGTGTGCTCTCAGAGCGACCGATCGCACGCGGTGACATCGTGATCGACGCGCGAGTCATCGGCGGGCTGCAGATGCTCGATGATGGTGAAGCGGACGACAAGATCATCGCTGTGCTGGTGAACGATCCCGCGTGGGGAGATGCACGCGACATCGCTGAAGTTCCACCGCTGCTGGTGGAACGCCTGCTGCACTACTTCAGCACTTACAAACTCCGCATCGGTCAGGCATCAACGACCGCCATTCGCGATGTGTACGGTTTCGATCGCGCGGCGCGTGTGGTGGAGGCAGCGCGTGCGGACTACTCGAGCGTTTATCCGAGCTCTGCGGAGTAGTTTGCGAGCGTCAGCCGCTCCAATCAGCCAGTCCAACTGCCGAGCACCGCGGACAGATCCGCACCGTTCACCGTGCCATTGCCATCCACGTCGCCCACGCCGGACCCGCCCCAGTTGCCAAGCAGCATCGTCAGGTCAGATCCGTTCACCACACCATCGCCATTGATGTCAGCGGGGTTTGACTGCGTCAGTTGAATCGTGGCAGAGTCCATCGCGACGGGCGCGCTCTTGCCATGCTGCACCCAAAGGTTGTAGACGGTCAGTCCGCTGCCATCGAGCGCAGTGTCGCGCAGGAACTCCATGTAATCCTTCGTCGAAGTCTGGAAGTAAAAGGTGACCGCAGCACTCGTGGCACCTGCGGGCACGGGGAAGAACGAATCATCCCAGTGCTGGCCATCCGCATAGGTGTAGCCAACGGGTGCAGCGCCCGCTCCGGCGAACGCCGCATTCGTGAAGCCGCGCGGCGGAATACGGTTGTCAAACAACTTCACATTGTTCAGCGCGAGATGGTTCTGCGCGGAAGGGGGCAAATGCGTTGCTACGGCGACCGCTTCGCTGATTCCGTGCTTCGCTTCGTAGACCTTCGTATCGCTCGTATCGAGCGTCGCCGTGCCAGTGTCATAGGCACCATGCTCATCCAACAATGCACCCGATGCACTGAAGAACCTCACATTCAGCCACGCGCGGCGGCCCTCCGGATACCCAGTCGGCAGCTTGTGACCGCTCTCGTTGGTGATCCGCACCTTCAGCGATGAACCTTGCTGTGTCAGCGCCATATCTGATGCATCGCGCAGCATCTGCACATTGCGAGCCACCGAGGCGTCGACGCGTTCAGGCGTCAGTCCGTAGTACTCCGCATCATCACCGAGTTGGGTCGCGACTGCACGGATGACCCACGTGTTGGCACCGGCGAAGGAGTGTTGCGGCACATCGGGGCGTTCAAACTCGCCAAGCGCCTCGTCGTCGCCATTGTCGTAGAACACGCAGCCGCCGCCAACTTGGTCAGGCATGTGACAGTCTTGACAGGACTTCATCACACCCGTCGGATGATTGCCGCCGAAACGACGATCCGCATAGAACACGCCGTCGGTCGCGAAGGTGCTGTTCAGCCACTCCGAGTAGGTGCGCTGCTCGGGGAACATGTCGTTCTTGTTCATCGTCGGGTGTGGTTGCCCGAGCGCGTTCAGCACCAGTTCCCCGTTGGGGCCAGGGCTGTACACCGGATTACTCACATCATGGCAAGTGCCGCACTGCGAACTGCTGCGGTGGTATGGCGAAAAGATCAGTTCATTGCCGCCATGAAAGTTCTGGGGAACATCCGCGAATGGTCCGCGCCGAACATCGGCGGGATCAACCACAAATGTGGCATTGCCATGATCAACGCTCGGCAGAAGGTTCGCTGCGATCAGTGGTGCCAGAACTTCTGGATCAGGCGTGAGATCGACATTCCCTGGGTAGCCCTGTGCGTCACCAACGAGCGATGGATTCGGATCGACCGTCCGATGGCAGAAGTGGCAGTTGATGCCATCGAAGTCTTCTGGTTCGAAGAGCGATAGATCTCCAGTGGAACTGCGGCCGTTCAGCCACGCGCCTGGAGCGTGGCAGCGGATGCAGAACTCACCCGAGAGATGCGCGTCTTGATTGGAAATCGCCAGCGCTGCCTTCCAGACTGGATCGCGCGCCGACTGACCCATCAGGCTCACGACCCATGCGTCGTAGGGTGCGTGCCTATTGCTGTAACCGCCGTGGCAGTAGGAACAGCCGTTGGATGATTGAATGAGCTCGAAACCTGAGCCATCAAGCGTCGGTTGAGTACCGCGTTGGAAGAAGTCCGCGCTGCTTGTCGGTATCTGAACTTGGTCGCCAACTCCCGCAGTGAGCTTGGCAGACAGAATCATCGCCGCGGTGGTAGCTGCGGCGACGGACAGGGCGATCTTCACACTGCGTCTCTTCATGCAGGCGTTACTCCAGTCCAAACTCTTACGGACAAAGTGAAGGTGCGCTCCACCGCGAAAATGTCAATTACACAAGAACATTTGCGAAATTTTTCCGATTATTATTGGTCACTTGGGGCCAAATCGGTACCGAGCGGGCTCGGACGGCCCTTCGCCGGCTGTCGCCCAGCCTCCTTGGG
>JBJTUC010000039.1:0-14254 GCA_046080505.1 Planctomycetota bacterium | reverse complement strand
GCGTGTGTGATGCTGCCGCTGTTGGCGGTGGAACTTGCAGGCGGTGTGCCATTGGTCTTGGCACTGGCGCGCGCCATCACTTCAGATCCGCCCTTGCAGCTTGCCTGCATCTCCGTGCTCTTCAATGTGGGAGGGGCGATCACCCTCCTCTCGTGCATTCCGCTTGCCGCACGCATCCTTGCTCGGCGATATCCACCGCCGAAGGAAGAGGGGGATGCGAAACCGCAGTTCATTTATGCGGCCGCTGCGATGGAGCCGGACTCGGGACTCGACCTTGCAGCGCTTGAGCAGCAGCGGCTCACCGCATTTTTGCCACGCCTGCTCGAGATTGCGCGTGAGAACCCAGCCGACGCGCTGATGCGCATTCGGCAGCGGCGCGAGTCGATCGCCGCACTCAGCGGTGCCATCGATGAATTCCTCGAACGGCTCGGTGAACGTCCTTTGCAGCACGGCGCATACGAGCGGCTGCACGCAGCAAGCAGTAAGGCGGAACTGATCGATGGAATCACCGACACAATCACGGAACTCGCGTCGGCAGCTGTCGAAGCGGGGCGGCATGATGCCACCAAGCGGCTGAGCGCCAGCATCGTGGAGGGGATTGACGCCATGCTGTTGACCGCCGTCGAGGCCATGGGCCGTGATGGCGCCGAAGAACTCGATGTGCTGCACACCATGAGCGGCGAACGCGGTGCCCTCATGCGAAGACTTCGTGAAGAGTATCTCGCGCGTGAATCGGACCTCTCAGCGGGGGATCGTCTGGATATTCTCTCCGCGACGATTTTGGCTGAACGCGCATCATGGCTGCTGCACCGATTCTCGGAGGCCTTGCGGCAGGAGTCGAGGCTCGGCGGAGTCGTCGGCACAAGCGCAGCCAACGATCGTGCCTGAAAGTCTGCGCTCATCTATGACACGCCAAGAAACCAACATCGTGACATCTGAACGCACAGCTGGCAATGTGTTGGTGATTCGACTCCAAGGGCGGCTTGATGCCGCGTCCAGATTGTCCATAGAGGCTGCGATCCTTGGCGAACTGCGTTCCGTGCCTTGTGCCGTCTTTGACCTGTCACAAGTCACCTTCATTGCGAGCGAGGGTCTTCGCATGTTTCTCATGCTTCGCAAGCGACCGGGCTCGGCTCACCTGCTGCTGTGCAATCTGCAGGATCAGGTGCGCGAGGTCTTCGAGATCAGCGGGCTGCTTCAGCTCTTCGATGTCTTCGCGGCGCAGGACGCGGCAGAGCAAGCAGCGCGCTCACGGCAACAGTGAGCGGTGCCGAGTGTGTCAGTCGTTGAACGGCGATGGCTGCGCGTGGGATGCTGAAGATCGAGCGATCCGCTAGGCGAGTGCAGGCTGACTTCTTGATTTTCCGATTGCCCAGCCGGCAAGTGCCATGGGCAGGTAGGCGCCGATCAGATCAAGGAACGCCCACCACGCGGGAGTTGCAGGGAGAGTGCGCACCATCATGATGCCGCCAAGGAGAAACGCGCAGCCGATGAGGAGAGCGGCGATCAGACCGACTCGGCGTGAAGGCGCGATCATGCTTGCCACAAAAGCGCCACAGAGTGTTCCCCCAGCGTGAGCCACGAACGGCGGCAGCAGTTGGAGAGGGCTTGCGGCAGCGATGGATGCGTTGAGGACATCTGGCTTTGACAGATCACTGTCACCGAACGCTGGCAGGGGAAGGAGCGTCCTACCAATCTGCACGAGTACGAGATTCACGAAGATGCCCGCAATCAGCCCGACGAGGAGGGCTGCAGCGGTGCGAAACACAGTTTTCGCAAGGGATGGTGCGTCTTTCATTGGCAGAACATGCAGGCGTTCAATAGCGGTACTATACTTGGGTTTATGACAACCACCTATGAAACTATTATGTCGAAGGTCCGTGAACTGACTCGAAAAGCAGAGCAGGCAAAGCGAGCCGAACAGCGGCGTCTCTCTCGGGGGGTCGAGCGGGTTAAACGTCTGATGAAACAGCACGGTATCTCCATCGCTCACCTCGGCGGTTCCTCTGCGGCCGGCGGGTCGACACCAAAGAATGCGGGCAAGAGCACGCTCTCTCCCAACGATGGTCGTCTGAAGGTCAAGCCGAAGTACCGCCACCCCAAGTCAAAGGAGACGTGGTCAGGCCGAGGAAAGACACCTCGCTGGCTCGCGGCTGAGATCAAGAGCGGGAAGCGCAAGGACGACTTTCTGATCAAGTCCAGATAATGCGAGTGCCGTTCGGCGCCCGCACCCGTTGGGATTATTCGACACCTCGTGCAGCGAAGAGCGCGCGAGGCTTTTTTCTCCCAGTTGGTGTCTTGAGCAACCGATGGGTAGAGGCTCGAAGTGGTGCCATGTGCCACCGAGGTCGCATCGCTTGGCGGACAAGGCGCCGCCTGCGATGATGGCAGGTCTTGGACGACTCCGTATCGCTCAACCCGCAAGAAACACCCATGGGCCCCAGTTCAACGCCATTTCGTCAGCGCCTCGTCTTTCGAATCACCTATCTCGGAATCCTTCCTGCGGTATTGATCCTTGGAATAGTCGCTGGATTTGGCATCTACAAGAACTACTCCGATTCGGAGAACATGACTCGGAACACGCTGCGACAGGTCGCAGAACAGATCGCCTCGGAGTTGGATGTCCAAAACCGTATGGCGTGCGTGCTTGTAAGCACAATGGCCACACAGAAGGCAGCACGTTGGACCCCTGTGCTCGGCGACCGAGAGCGGACCCTCGAAGCGATGAAGGCGCTCGTTGTCGAGAATCCTTGGAGCATCGGCGTTTACTTTGATTACGCGACCAACGCCGATGGATTGGATGCGCATTATGCAGCGCAGCCGATGGACGGTTGCCAACAGCCCAATTCGGGGCAGTTTGTCCCCTATGCGTTCCTCGACTGGAAGCGCGGAAACGCCCTCTCGGTGAAGGCGACAGTTGATCTCGAGACCAGCCTCTTTTTCGCAGGAATCCGCGAGATTTGGCGTTCAACCCAGAAGACGCAACCGCTGATCACGGAGCCATATGTTTACGACGGTCAGGCCATGATTGAAACGGTGGCGCCGATCGTCGTCGATGGCAAGTTTGTCGGTGTTGCGGGGTGTGATCGAGCACTGCGCGATATCTCAAAGAAGGTGCGTGAGATCTGTGACGCGAATGGGCTCGATGCATTTGTCATCAGCAGCGGAAGCAAGGTCAAGGGACTGGAGAAGCCCCGCGCGTTCGTCACGGCAACGACGGATCCGAAGGATGCCGCGGAGGATGCCGTCGAGGGGATGTTGCGAACGAAAGCGGTCGATGAGACACCGTACGGAGCGCTCTTCGCGGACTTCATGGAGGGTGGAAGCGCCGCGGTATCGAACTTCGATGCAGACGATCCCACTCAGAAGGTTGCCTGTCTGTGGGCTCGCAAGACACTTCGCCTGCCCGACGGCAATCGATGGGATGTGGTGGTTCGTGAGTTTCGTAGCGATGCGCTTGCGAGCGCGAACGAGCGGTTCATCTATCAGGCCTCCGCAGCCGCCCTTGGTGTGTGCGTGCTCGCTGGGCTGCTGATCGTTCCCACTCGTTCGATTGGGAGTCGAGTGGGAAGAGCAACGGAGGCAGCCAAGCGAATGGCGGGGGGCGACTTGTCCTCTGGGGCGCCGCCTGTGTCGGGGAGCGACGAAGCGTCGCATCTTCTCACGGCGCTTGGATCGATGCACGCGGGAATGGAAGCGCTCATCACCAAGGTCAAGCAGGCGACCATCAACATCAATTCCACTGCGACAGAATTGACGGCAACGGCCCGCCAGCAGGAGCGTGGTGCGCATGGACTCAGTGCGAGCACGACGCAAGTCGCGGCAGCGGCGAAGCAGATCGCCGCAACGAGCGGTGAACTCGGCAAGGCCATGGAACGCGTGGCGGCGAGTGCTGCCCGTGCAGCCGAGCTTGCGCAAAGTGGTCGAACAAGCCTCGATGGAATGGGCGCCACCATGCATCGGCTCGACGAGTCCACGGCTGGGATCGCGGCACGGCTGTCGACCATCAGCGAGAAGGCGGCGACGATCAACAGCGTGGTTGTGACGATCACCAAGGTTGCAGACCAGACGAATCTGCTCAGCGTGAACGCCGCGATCGAAGCCGAGAAGGCGGGCGAGCATGGCGTCGGCTTCCTCGTGGTCGCCCGGGAGATTCGTCGACTTGCCGATCAGACTGCTGCAGCCACGCTCGACATTGAGCAGACGGTGCGCCAGATGCAGAGTGCCGTCAGCACGGGTGTCATGGAGATGGACCGCTTCGCGGAACAGGTGCGCCGTGGCGTGACGGATGTGGGCACAATCGGCTCGCAGCTCGGGCAGATCATCGAGCAAGTCGATGAAGGCTCGTCGCAGTTTGCCGAGGTCAACACGGGTATGCGGAGTCAGAGTGAGGGTGCGCGGCAGATTTCGGAAGCCATGGGAACTTTGACTGGCACCGCCCGCGAAACACTGCTTGCTGCCGAGGAGTCGTCGCGCGCATCGGACCGCCTGCTCGAGGCCATGGGCGAATTGAAGACTGCCGTCGAGGCATTCAAGCTCCGAAAGTGAGGCGAGCATGCGCCACCTTTGCGTGATGATCGGTGGCTCGCGCTTCGCAGTCCGTGCTGCCGATGTTCGTGAAGTCGGTCCCGCCGTCGCCGCGCGCGCACTGCCCGGCGCTCCCGCGTGGTGTCGTGGCTTTGCATGCGCGCGGGGACAGTGGATGCCGCTCGTGCATGCCGCCGCACTTCTTGGCATGCCTTTGACGGCGCCGACCACGCTTTCGCGCACGCTGCTCCTTCATGGATCCGATGATCCATCGCAGGCACTCCTGATCGAAGTCGATGCCGTGGAAGATCTGGTGCGACTCGACGACCAGGGCGTTCATCCAGGGCTGCAGTTGCACGGGCATGCATGGCTTGGCGCACTGCACTCGCTTCACGGTGGCAGTGTGCAGGTCTTGCATCTCGACTCGCTGCGCGAACACCCCGAGTGGCTCGCGCTCACGCGGGAGGCACCTGCGGCATGACGGCGATCTTGGCCGATCTGCTGCGTCAGCGTGCGGCATTCGATGCGCATCTGTGCACGGGGAACGCCTTCGACTTGACTTGCGAACAGCTGCGCCGGCGGCTCGGGGAAGTCTCTCTCGAATCGCTCGCCGACCGCGTGCGGTGCGATGAGGATGCACTCGAGCTTCTCGCTGCGCAGGTGGCCGTTCCCGAAACATGGTTGTTCCGCTATCCGTCGAGCTTCGAGACGCTGCGAGATGCGTGCCTCGCACGCGGACGCGCCATCCGCATGGCGAGCATCGGCTGCGCGACGGGGCAGGAACCGTTCTGCATGGCGGCTGCTGCGCTGTCTGCGCTTGGCGATGATTGCGAGATTGTGGTGGACGCGCTCGACCGAAATCCGGCGGCACTTGCCGTTGCGCACGCGGTCGCCTGGTCTGAGGCGCTGCCGCAGCGCGGAGCCATCCCAGCGTGGGCAGCGCCGTGGATTCTGATGCAGGCGGGCGCAGTCACCGTTCATGAACGCACCCGTGCGGCCGTGCGTTTTCATCGCGTCGCAAGCATCGACGATCTCGTGGCGTTTTTGACCGAGCGTTCGTTCGATGTGATCTTTTGTCGCAACATGCTCATATACCTCGACTCGGCTGCGCGCATGCGCGTGGTACATGCCATCGGGGGCAGCGTTCCAGTCGGTGGGCTTCTCTTCCTTGGACATGCGGAGAACGCGATGCTTGGTGGTGAGTGGGAACGCAGTGCGGCTAACGATGCGTTCGCTTGGCAGCGCGCGGAACTGCCGCCGCTGGTCGATGTCTCTCCGACGAAGGTTGCCGCTCCGACGGCGCGCGTAATGACGGAGGGCGCCTGGGCCAGGCGTCCGCCGAAGATGGCGCGTGGATCGGCAGCCGCTGCGGGAGTGCCCGCGGATGCATCGTCATCATCCGATGCGGAGAGGGATCAAGACTTGCAACTTCGCGAGCGAGTGAATGAGTTGTTCATCCTTGCCGAGCAGCATCTCGCCAAAGGTGACGAGCAGGAAGCGCAGCGCCTGCTCGGTGAAGTTGTGTTTCTCGCTCCGCAGCATGACCTCGCGATGTTGGCACTCGCCGACTTGCACGAAAGGGGCGGCCGCTCGGCCGTCGCTGCGCAGCTTCGCTTCCGAGCAAGGCGGATCGCACTTCGTGGAGGCGAAACGAAGTGAGCGAGCCCACCCGAGCGCCGCGTCCGCTCGATGCGCAGACGCTCCAAGCGCAGTCCGAGGCATTTGCGCGTCCTATCGAGTCGCAGCGCAAGCAGGATGTACATGTCGTGCTCGCGCGGATCGGATCGTCTTGGATCGCGTTCCCCGCGGCTCGTGTCCTGCGCGTGACTGCGGCGGTCGCGCCGCACCGTGTCCCGCATCGCAGGCATCGGGCGCTGCGGGGACTCGCGAACATCGAAGGGGAGATTGCTGCGGTGATTGACTTCGCGTCGGTGTGCGGATTCGAGTGGAGTCCTGGCGGTGGCACAAAGGCGCGGATGATGGTGCTCGGAGAACGCGGTGCCGCGTGGGCGTTCGAAGTGGATGAAGTACCGGGCACCTTCGCCATCAGTGCGGATGAATTGTCGGTCGCGCCTGTCACGGTGTCTGCTCCGCATGCTGGCTTCACAAGTGGGCTTGTGCCATCGGAACATGGTCCAGCGGGTCTGGTGGATGTCGATGCGCTGCTGATGGCGTGCGAAGGAGTGGTGCGTTCATGAGCCTCGGCGGCTTCAGCATGTTCGACCTCTACCGACAGGAAGCGGAGCAGCATGGTCGCGCGCTCACGGATGGTCTCGTGGCGCTTGAGAGTGCGAGTGATCCGGCGCTGGTGGAATCGTTGATGCGCGCGGCGCACAGCGTGAAAGGCGCTGCGCGAATCGTGGGTTTCGATGCGCTGGTGAAACTTGCACATGCGATGGAGGACTGCCTCGTGCGCATACAGAAGGGCGCGGAGGCGATCAGTGCCGGGCGCACGGATCAGTTGCTGCAAGGGGTGGATCTGATCACGCAGAGCGCGGCGGTGGCTGAATCGGATGTGGCCGCTTGGTCGGCGCAGCAGGATGCAAAGATCAAAGCGCTCGTGAAAAATTTTGAGGAAGCTGCAGTGCCCGCAGCAGCGGCCGTCGCCGCGGTGCCACCGCCGATTGCGCCAGCCGCTGCGCCCGCGCCAACTTCGCCGACTGCGCCAGCCGCTGCGCCCGCGCCAACAAGCGGCGATGTCAGCGTGATGGTCCGAACGCGAAGCCTCGACCGCCTTATGCGCCTCTCCAGCGAGAGCCTTGTGGAGTCGCGGAGGCTCGAAGGCGTTCAGCAGCGACTCCATGCGATTCGCAGAGGCGAACGCGCACTCGAGGATCTCTTTGATCGCCGACGCGCAGGCGGTGTGATCGCCGATGATGAACTGCAGGCTGCGCACCACCGGGTGCGTGCGGAAGTGGCGCAACTCGATGCGGACTTGCAGGCTCACGTGCGACGCAGCGAGGAACTCGGTTCCGCGCTCCACCATGAGGCGATCCAATCACGCATGCGTCCGTTTGCGGACGCGTGCGTCACCGTGCCGCGCACAGTGCGCGATCTTGCGCGTTCGCTCGGCAAGGATGTGGCGATCCGTCTCGGCGGGCAGGCGGTCAGTGTGGACCGAGACATTCTTCGCAAGTTGGAGGCACCGCTGACGCATCTCGTTCGAAACGCGGTTGATCACGGCATCGACCTTCCCTCCGACCGCAGCGCAGCGGGGAAGTCAGCGCAGGCCACCATTCGGGTGACGGCAAGCCACCAAGCGGGCATGCTGCTCGTGGAAGTCGCCGATGATGGCCGCGGCATCGATCTCGATCGACTGCGGGCGAAGATCCTTGAGAAGAAACTCTCCACACAGGAACTCGTTGCCCGCATGGGCGAGAGAGAACTGCTCGATTTCCTCTTTTTGCCCGGCTTCAGCACCGCGTCCGCGCTCACCGACATTTCCGGGCGCGGGGTCGGGCTCGATGTCGTGCAGTCGACCGTGCATGAGGTCGGCGGCAGTGTCGAGGTGATCACTGCTCCCACAAAGGGAACGACCTTCCGCATGCGACTGCCCGTCACGCTCAGTGTCGTGCGCGCCGCGATCGTGTCCATCGGCGGCGAACCCTATGCGCTTCCGCTCGCTCGGATGGAACGCATCGACCGACTCGGTGAGAGCGATCTCACGCATGTCGAAGGGCGCCTGGTTGCAAAGATCCAGGAAGAACTCGTTGGTCTCATCCGCGCCGACTCGCTCCTTGCGCTGCCGCAGGCGGCGCCCACGGGATCGATCGCGGTCGTCAGCCTGCGCGTTCGGCAGAAGACGCTCGGCTTGATCGTCGATGGATTTCTCGGGGAAGAGGACATCGTGGTCAGCCCGCTGGACGAGCGATTCGGCAGCGTTCCTCATGTCGCCGCAATGAGTGTTCGCCAGGATGGAGGTTTGGTGCTGATCCTCGACCTTGATGCGCTTGGAATCGACGCGGCGAGGCAACTGGACGAAGGGTCGCTGCGGGGTGCCCCGGCGGGCAGCGAGCGCAGCACGGCGAAACGCCACCGTGTGCTGGTCGTGGAGGATTCGCTCACGGTTCGTGAGGTGGAACGGCAGATGCTCACGCGCGCGGGCTACGAAGTCGATGTCGCCGTGGACGGACTCGATGGATGGAACGCCCTTCAGCGCTCCACCTATGACCTCGTGCTCAGCGATGTCGACATGCCGCGGATGAACGGGCTTGATCTTGTGCGGCGCATCCGTTCGGATCGGCGACTTGCACAGATGCCGATCGTGATGGTGTCCTACAAGGATCGTGAGGAGGATCGCCGCGCGGGGCTGGAGGCGGGCGCCACGGCATATCTCACGAAAGCCGCGTTCCATGATCGGACGCTTCTCGATACGGTCGCAGATCTGATCGCGTCCACCGCACACGGTGCGTGAGCGCATCAGCCGTACATTCCCCCCGTGCGTATCGCCATCGTGAATGATCTGCGGCTCGCGGTCGAAGTTTTGCGACAGTCCGTCGCACGGATTCCCGGCGCAACGGTGGCATGGGTCGCAGAGGATGGGCAGGAAGCGGTGGACAAGTGTGCGAAGGACAAGCCGGATCTCTTGCTGATGGATATGCAGATGCCCGTGATGGACGGCGCCGTTGCCACGCGCCACATCATGAAGCGATCTCCGTGCCCGATCATCGTCGTCACCGCATCGATCGATCACAATCTCGACCGCGTGTACGACGCGCTCGGTGCTGGGGCTCTCGATGTCACACTGACACCGACGATCCGCCCCGATGGCACGCTTGAGGGGCTCGATGCGCTCGTCCGCAAGGTGGCGCATGTGCGTGCGCTTGACGAGCATCGACATATTCCGAAGCCCACGCCTTTCACCCATGATCCTTTCGCGGGATCCGAGATCGTGGCGATCGGATGCAGCACAGGCGGTCCGCCAGCTCTGGGCAAGGTGCTGGCGGCACTTCCTCGGTCCTTCGACTGGCCTGTGGTGGTGGTGCAGCACATCGATCGTGGCTTTGCCCCAGGGTTGGCGCAGTGGCTCACCCATGTCACGGGGCGTGTCGTCGATGTGGCGCATGAAGGCGGGCGCCCGCAGGCTGGCCATGTTCATCTCGCGTGCACCGATGATCATCTGGTGCTGCGAGCCGGTCAGTTCTGCCACACGGCTGATCCCAAGGGGTTGGCTCACCGCCCCTCGGTGGATGTGTTCTTTGAGAGTCTTGTGCATGCCACGAGTGGCATCGCAGTGCTCCTGACGGGCATGGGGCGCGATGGCGCGGATGGAATGTGCGCACTTCGTAGGGCGGGTTGGCACACGATCGCACAAGATGAGTCGACAAGCGTGGTCTGGGGAATGCCTGGTGCAGCGGTCAAGTGTGGTGGCGCGGTAGAAGTCCTTCCGCTCGAGGCCATCTCGGATTCGATCGTTCGCGCTGCGCATGGACGCCGATCAAAGGGAAGACCCTGACATGACCCAGAGGACAACATGAGCGATGTAAATGAAGTACTGACAGAGAAGGACCCGCCCATCACCGTTCTGCTGATCGATGACCAGGCGATCATCGGAGAGGCGGTGCGACGCATCTGCGCAACGCAACCTGACATTCACTTCCACTTTGTGAACGATCCAACGCAGGCGATCGCGCGGGCTCGCGAAGTGCGGCCGACTGTCATCCTGCAGGACCTTGTCATGCCTGGCGTGGATGGGCTCGATTTAGTCGCGCAGTTCCGCGCGGAGTCCGCGACAGCGCTCATTCCACTCGTGGTGCTGAGTTCCAAGGAAGAGGGGCAGACGAAGGCCGAGGCATTCGCACGCGGAGCCAACGACTACATGGTCAAGTTGCCCGACTCGCTCGAGATCATCGCACGCATTCGCTACCACTCGCGCGGGTACATCGCGCAGTTGCAGCGGAACGCCGCCTACGAGGCGTTGGCGTCCGAACTCCACCAAGCCGCGGAGTATGTTCGGAGCCTTTTGCCTGCGCCAATCGATCTTCCTGCGATTCGCACGCGTTGGATCTTCACGCCATCGGCCTCACTCGGAGGCGACTGCTTCGGCTATCGCATGTTGGATGACAGCCACTTCGCATTCTGGCTGATCGATGTGTGCGGGCACGGCGTTGGTCCATCCCTGCTGTCCGTGAGCGTGCGCAATCTGCTGCAGGGGGCCGCACCGAGCGTCGACCTTCGTCAGCCGAGTGCGGTCATGACGATGCTGAACGAATCCTTTCAGATGTCCACGCAGAACAATCTGTATTTCACGAGTTGGTACGGAGTCTTGCATCTGCCGACACGATCGCTGCGATGGTCAGGTGCAGCACATCCTTCGGTGCTCATCGCAGGTGCAAGCGGGATCCGCGAGTGCGAGTCGCAGAACACCATCATCGGCATGGTGGATGGCAGCACCTTTGAAGAGACGCTGATGGATCTCGATCACGGCGATCGCCTGTACCTCTACAGCGACGGAATTGTGGAGATCGGCATGCCGGACGGCACCGTCTGGAGCCACAGCCAGTTCATGGAGTTCATGCGGAGCGATGCGCTCCTTGCCGCATCGCCAGTGGACCGAGTGATGCAGTACACCGCGCAACTGCAGGGCAGTCTGTCCTATCAAGACGATGTCAGCATCGTGGAGATCGAGGTTCGTTGAAATCACAGAGCTCGAGCGACGCGTTGCAGGCAGACTTTGCAAATGCCGTCGATCGGCTTCGCGCCGGTGACCGCACTGCGCTCGATGGGCTTCATCGGCGGCTGACGCCTGGCCTGTGCCGACACTTCCAATCGCAGTTGAACGCCGCCGGCGTGGCAGGTGGAATCGGCGACGGCGGAGATCTTGCGTCCGATCTTGCACAGCGAACATGGGAGGAGTTCTGGCGCGCCGTGGAACGCGGCGTCTACGACCCATCGCGCGCGCGGTATTCCACATTTCTGTACGGCATCGCTGCGAACATCTGGATGCGGGCTCGTCGTGATCGTGCGCGCGGGGTTCGAATGCGCGGCGCCGAGAGAGACGCGCAGACGCAAGCAGAGGCAGCGGCGGATTTGGTCGGTGGCGATTCAATGGCCACGCTTGCGTGGGCAGAGGCAATCGAGCGCGTGCGGGCAGTCATTGAGGGCGGGGCAAGTGCGGCTTTCTCAGAGGAGGATCGTGTGACGCTTCGGGCGATCAGTGAGGGTGCCTCCGAGCGGGATTTGGCGCAGCGAATGGGCGTGTCGCCGAGCACCGCGCACGATCGGCGGACGGCCCTCCTGGAACGCCTGCGCCAATGGCTGGAAGGAAGGGGGCTGCAATTTGGTGAGAACACCCGAGCGGAGGTGGGGAGGAGCGGCGAAAGACCATCGTCGGCGCCAGTGCGTAGGGACCTATGAATGACTCCTCACACAACCCGCGACCACGCGATCGAAAGGCAGACGAAGGCAGTCTGTCGCAGATCGAAGAACTGCTGCACCACGCACGCAGCGCGTCCGCCTTCGAGGAGCAGCTGAGTGCGCCTGAGTCGCCGCGCTTCGTGCGTTCGTGGGTGGGACACGGAGTGTCGCCATCGGGAGTCGAGTCGCGCGGCGGTGCGCGCACTGTCGGACCCCTGCGGCTTGTGCTGACAACTGCAGCGGCATGCGCCGCCATTGGCCTTGCAGGGTTCTACTTCCTTCGGGGGACTGCGACCAACGAGAGCACGGGGGCCGATCAAGAGACAGTTGCTGCAGTGCAGGAGACTCTGGAGATGTTGTTGGGAGCGACAGCGGAGCCCGTGGAGAAAACAACCAATTCGCACAGTGATCTCGTCGTTGCAATCTACCGAGGCGAAGACAGCCGCGGTGACGGGTGCGGCGAGTGCTGGTGCGTCCGGCGATGGTCGCCGCATTGGGGCGCGGATCGGAATGTCAACGAACTGGAAGAGACAGAACTCGTGGATGACTCGATCGTGCGTTCATGCGTGGGCGATCCGAGCCGCGTCATCGTCATCGGTCTTTCGGGACCCGAGGACGCGCTCCCCAAAACCGACGATCAGGCGCTGCAGTTGTCGCTGTGCCTGATCGGTCAGTCACCAAGTGCTGAAACAACCTGTGTCCCTCGCGGGCTTGACTACTGCATGGCAGGTTGGTCGCGGTAGCCTGGCGAGATTCATGCACCGCACAGTCGAACGGCGTCGGCTGTCTGCTGCGCGAGTTTTCGTGCCTCTTTGACCGAAGCCGCCCGCGAGAGCGCAACGCCCATTCGCCGGTGCCTATGCGCGGTTGGCTTTCCAAACAGGCGGATTTCAACGCCGGCTGTTCGAAGTGCGGCGGCGACCCCTTCGTACTGAGGTGCACCCTTCACATCACGTTTCGCCAGGATCACGGCGCTTGCGCTCGGGCCGCGGTACTCGATGCGGGGTATCGGCAGCCCAAGTATTGCACGCAGATGCAGATCAAACTCGTTGAGATCTTGGGACACCATCGTCACCATGCCCGTGTCGTGAGGGCGAGGCGAGAGTTCGCTGAAGATGACCTGATTGTCCTTCACGAAAAACTCGACGCCGAAGAGTCCGGCGCCGCGCCGACCCGCAATGCGATCGGTGATTGCCTTTGCCATTCGCTGAGCTTGTCGAACGGCGGACGCACTCATCGGATGCGGCATCCACGACTCCTGATAATCGCCGCGCTCCTGCCGATGCCCGATTGGCCGAACAAAGAGTGTCTTCCCTACTCCGGGTCGCTGCTTCACGGTGAGCAGTGTGATCTCCGAGTCGAAGCGGATGAACTCCTCCGCGATGACCCGCACCGTGTCGCCGCGCATGCCTGCAAGGGCTTTCTTCCAAGAGCGCGCAAGATCAGACTTCGTTCGCGCGATGGACTGGCCCTTTCCCGATGATGACATGATCGGCTTGATGACACATGGCAACCCGATCGATCGCTTGCCACTTCCGATCACGATGCGCTCGAGTTCCTTGGAACTGTTGGCAAACGCGTAGCGCGCGGTCGGTAGTCCCAACTTCTCCGCGGCAAGCGAGCGAATGGCATCGCGGTTCATCGTGAGGTGCGCCGCGAGGGCGCTCGGAATCACAGTCGTCCCCGCCGCTTCGATGCGCAGCAGTTCCTCCGTGCGAATGGCTTCGATTTCAGGCACCACAAAGTCTGGTGCATGTGCGCGCACAAGACGGCGAATAGCAGCCCCATCGAGCATGTCGATCACAGCGCTCTCATCGGCGACTTGCATGGCTGGCGCACCCGCATAACGGTCCACGGCGATGACTCGGCAGCCAAGCCTCTTGGCGCTGATCACAAACTCGCGGCCGAGTTCGCCGCTGCCAAGCAGCAGGATTGTGCGGGGGAGCGAGTCATCGGTTCGGCGACGGCGACGGCGCGATGGTGCGGAGGGCATTCGCACCACGATAAACGCGCGCGATCATCTGTGGACTCCGCGCACTGAGACAACGCCGACTCGTGTTTGTGTCTACAGCGGTCGAGCGAGGAACTGCCCATGTCCCGTCTGGCCAACGAATCGCCCATCTTCGACAGCTCGTGCACCGCGCATCCAGACATCGCGCACCGCTCCAGCCACGGACATGCCCTCGAACGCGCTGTAGTCAACAGCGCTCGAATGGGTTCGCGCCGAAACGGTCGACCGCGCGCGCGGGTCGAAGATCACGAGATCCGCATCCGCGCCCACGGCGACAGTGCCCTTACGAGGATGCAGCCCGAACAGTTTCGCGGCGTTGGTGGATGCAACGCGCACAAATGTGCACAGATCGATCTTGCC
>JBJTUC010000038.1:0-19164 GCA_046080505.1 Planctomycetota bacterium | reverse complement strand
TGCCAAACCACGAGGCTGCGCGCTACCTCGGCCACAGTCCGCTCATCGCGGCGTCGCACTACTTGCAGCCGTCGGACCACAACTTCCGTTCCGTGGCCGGCGAGGGCCCGTGGATCACCGCGTCGAGCACCGCCGAAAGTGGCGTACCAGGTGGCGTACAAGTGGCGTACAAGACGGCGTAGCAGGCTGCCGCACCCTCTCGCACCGAGATGAAGTCTTCGGTGCTAAACCCTGAAACTCAGCGAGGTTGCGCGAGTCCTTGCGAGACCGTGCAACCTCGTGCGAAACCGACGAATGGGCGCTACAGGATTCGAACCTGTGACCCCTGCCATGTAAGGGCAGTGCTCTAGCCAGCTGAGCTAAGCGCCCGATCCGTGGGCAAGGGTATCCACTGCCGTCAAGATGGGGCCACGATCAGGACTTTGCGGGATCGGGCACGATCAGATCCGCGAGTACGGTTCGAAGCGCCTGGGCCACTTCCCCAGCAACTGAATACCGGTCGACCTTGCGCTTGGCGAGCGCTCGAACGCAGATACGTTCGAGTGACTCTGGGATCGTTGGCACGAGCGTTCTCGGCGCGGGCGGCTCCACATGGATGACCTGATCGAGTACTTCCTTGCGAGAACCACCCATGAATGGTCGCCTCCCTGTGATCAGCGTGTAGAGGACTGCACCGAGCCCAAAGATGTCTGCGCGGCCATCGACGCTCGCTGACTCGCCGCGCGCCTGTTCGGGAGACATGAACGCGGGCGTGCCCGCAAGAGCAACACCGCTGCCCGAATCGCTCGTCGACAGCACCAGCCCAAAGTCCGCGATCAGAGCGCGCCCATCAGCATCCACCAAGAGGTTGCTCGGCTTCACATCGCGGTGCACCAGACCCCTTCGATGCGCCGCGTGGAGCGCATCCGCAACCGACGCAACGATGGTGACGGCATCACGCAGCGGCAGTCGCTTGTCCTTTGTGAGCGTCTCGAGATCGGAGCCGCTGATGAACTTACTGACAACGAAACAAGGGTGTTCATCCGATGAACCAACGTCATACACAGGTACCACGCCTGGATGATCGAGCGCCGCGGCAGCGCGCGCCTCGCGGAGAAAGTCCTGCACTTGGCGCTCGGTCGATACGAGTGAACGCCGAGGCACCTTGACTGCCACATGCCGCTGCAGCTGGTCATCAAAGGCCAGGAAGACGCTCCCGAAACTGCCCGCCCCGAGCAGGCGTTCAACGCGGTATCTGCCGACACTCCTTGGCACTTCCACGCTGCCCGAGCCCGAACCTGATCCGGATCCACCCGCGGAAGAGCCGCCCGAAGAACTCGGCTGAACATCGGCGCTGGTTGCCTCAACCGACGATGAACCTTGCGCAGCAGTCGCAGCATGAATCGGCGCATGGGACCGGGTTGCCGACGGAGTGGAGGGAGTCACCGCGATCCGCGCAGTCCAAGCCCCCGCGGGGAACGCGTAGGGGCGGAACTTCTCCTGCGTGCCGGCATCCTCCTGATGCAACAGCGCACGCTGGGGACCAAGTTTGCTTGCGGCGGGGGAGTCGATGAGTGTGCTCGAGTCCGTCGCACTTACTTGGAAGAGCGCCCGCCACGAAAACTCGCGAAGCGCATTCCGATCGACGGAACGCGCCAGATTGGTCGCGCTGTCCACTGTCACGAGCACGTGTACGCCCACGGTCGGACCATCGCGAAGGATCTCCGCGAGCAACTTGTCACCGCTGACAGCCGCCGCGCCGCTCGAGCCAAATCCGTAGTCATCCTCATTGCGCCGCAGAGAACGGAACCGGTGCAGACTATGAACGACGAGCAGGATGGTTTCAAGTTTCGACTCTCCCGTGGCCGCACGGCGACGAACCTCCTCCACGACATGGGTGATGAGCGAATCGGCTTCGCGGAAACCGCCACTGTCGCCGCGAAGTCCGAGTTCCCGGCGTAGGCCTGCGAGCTTTTCGTGTCCCGCATCATCGACCGGGGTTCCATCGAGGAGCACCACTCGCGCATCGGAACCGCACTGCGCCGCAATCGAAACAAGTGCTGCGGCAGCCACTCCCGCCGACGCATCTTCCCGTTGCCCGACCACCATCAGGTTGCTGCCAGACTGCCGTCGCAGCGGCACAGATGTTGGATCCTGAATGGCGACGGCGTCCCCAAGCCAAAGCTTTGGTGCGAGCACCATCTCGCGCCCGCGTCGCATCGCTGCCTCATTCAACTGCGCGTTGGTTTCAAGCAGCGCGGGCGCACTGCCCTCAAACACGATCATCGCTGGACGCGGCGCACAAGGGTGTGACTGTTCAAGATCTCGAACCTCATCGAGCAAGCGATCTCGATCCGAATCAGCGAGCCAGACGATCTGAAATGGATTGTTCCCCTCCACAAGGCCGCCCGCGTCGTTGTAGATCGCCTCTCCGGGCCGGGACAACAGTCGTGCCGCAACATTGTCGTCGGCAAGGATCAGCTGCGAATCAGCTTCGTTGCACTGCAGCGCGATGCGAACACCCATCTGTCCCATCGTTGCCCGTGCAATCGAGTACGCGCCACCAAGCGTCTGTGAGCCGAGAACCACATGGATGCCAAACGCACGGCCCTGTCGGACGAGTCGGTCGAGCAGGAGCCCAGATTCCTCCGAGACCTTGTCATCCTCCGTGAACAGTTCCTGAAACTCATCGACAATCAACAGTGTTCGCGGCATCCGCTCGGCTGGCTTTGCTCGGCGGAATCCCGCAAGATCCTGTACCCCAACTGCGCGGAAGAGGTCTCCGCGCCGACGCAGTTCCGCATCAAGGCCGCGCAAGACAGAGAGGCCAAACTCGCGGTCACTCTCCACGGCGACGACGCGCGCATGTGGCAGACTATGCGCCGCGTATGTACGAAACTCGACACCCTTCTTGAAGTCGATCAGCCAAACCTCGGCCTGATCTGGCGAGAACCGAAGCGCGAGATTGGTGATCAGCGCATGAAGCAGCGTTGACTTGCCCGATCCCGTCTTTCCAGCGATGAGTGCGTGCTGGCTCGTACCGAATCCGAGCGCAAGCGACTGCAGGCGAGTGGCACCAGAACGCCCGAGCGGAACAGTGATCGAGTCATCCGTGGTCTCGGACCAGCGCCGTGCAGGTTGCGGAGCAATCACCGAGAAGGGGACCTCCACGCGCTTGGCGCGCTTCGCGGAAGCAGCGATGCGCTTCAGCAGTCCGGTCGCGCGGTCATTGGCAGGCGGTGTTCCAGCTGTGAATGGGAAGGGCTCAAGCGGTGTGGCGGCCACGACAAAACGCTCCGACTTCCAGACGAGGTTGAGTGCGCGGGACCGAAGTTCACGCATGTCAAGATCGCTTGGAATGGGCTGCCGAGTGTCGTGCAGCAGAAGCGTGAACACACCGCAACGCGCACCGCTTGTGATGACACTGTTGAGACGCCGCAGCGCGCTCTCGTTGAGACCTGCCGGGAAGTCAGCCATCACAAGGAACCGATATGGCTCCGCGATCTCTCCTGCCTGACGGTTGTATGCGGCGAGGTCTGCGTACTCGTTCCGAAGGAACTTCTGGATGACGGTCTCCATATGTTCACACAGATCAGCCAAGCGCTGCTCCATCTGTCGTTGCTCCGTCCAGATGCGCTCGCCCACGAGGTGCTCGGCGTCATCAGTCAGATGCATGAATGCAGCGAAACTCTCGCCGAGCCCAACAGGATCGAAAATCGTGAATCGTGCCTTGCCAGGCGGCAGCATCGTCAAAAGCCGAAGCATCGACTCCTGCAGCAAAGCAATGCCTGCGTCACGCCCCTCCATCCCAGCCTCAATCAACAGCGATGCCTGTGTCGGAATGGACAGTGTGACAGGCACATGAACGATGCGAGGGGTGCCCGCGGGCCAAGCCAACTCCGGTGCAACTGGCAGGGCACCCCTGATCCCATTGAGCGGAATCGTGACATGTCCAAGGCTGATCGCGGTCCGTGGCTCGGTACAGCCATCGAAGCGCTCCCATGTTGGATCGCTCCACGGCAGGAACTGTCGGTGCTCGACGCCACCAATCCACTGCAGATCTCTGACGACTTGCCCCTGCGCCTTGCGCCACTCGCCGCAGAACACTGCACGACGCGCTTCGACAACCGCCTCGACTTCTCGCATTCGCGCGCTGTGGCGTTCGATTTCGCCCGCAATCCCAGCTGCATGCCGAGCGTCGATCTGTCTCATCAGGTCTTGTATGGAACCGGCAGCATTGTCTTGTATCTGCCGCAACTGTCCGTCGTTCTTCGCGCGTAGTTCGGCAGCCGCTGCCTTCACGCGCTCGAGCCGCTGCGGCAGCTGCGACTGAAGCGCCTCACGCCGCTCATCGTGCTTTGCACGAACACTTCCGACCTCTTGTGCATGTCGAACCGTTGCCGCTTCCGTCAAGCGACCCCGTGTTGCATCGCTCCACTGCATCACGGCGGCCCGCAGTTGGGTGAGATGTGCTTCCCGCTCGGCGACTTCGTGCGCGGTAGTACGCAAAGCGCGCCCAGCAGTCATGAATACGACCACCTGCAACACTGAGCCAACAGCAAGTGCCGTCACAACGATGATTGGTCCCGTCGACTCTGCCCAACCCACCGTGAGTGTCACTGCCGCAGCCGAAAGCAGAACAACGAGAAACAGACATGCCGCTTGTGCAATTTTGTTTCGGAGAATGAGCGCAAAGGACATGCGACGGACGCGGGCGAGCAGGTCCTCTGCAGCCGAGGCGGCGGCGCTGAAATCAGACAACGGATCAGCACCGAGTGCCGGAGCTTCACCACCCGCACTCACCGTGGGTACTGCCAGAGCCCGCCCAAGCAGATCGCGGGCCCTCACGAGCGTTGCGTGCGCGCTGTCATATGTCGTTTGGAGTTGCTTGGTTCTCTCCTCGTGCTCCTTCTGAAACGAAGGCTGCTGCTCCTCGAAGATCGAATCAGCAGTCCAAAGTCTCTCCTCCATCTTGCGCTGCAACTTGTCGATCTCCGACTCAAGTTGATCCTCTGCGCGCTCGAGGGTGCGCTGCTCCTCGGCATCGATCTTGGCGGCATTGGCCGCATGACGTTCAGTCGCTTGTGTCAGTGCCGCACTTGCCTTTGATTCAACCTCCGCGCGCAACTTCTCCCGTGCAGCCTCGAGCCGCTGCAACTCCGTGCCGTGCCGAGCCTGCTCAGGCGGCTCGACGGACTGCACGAATGCCGCGAGCGAAGCCTCAGCCTGAAGTCGCGCTGCGGGGGCAGACACGATGAGCGACACCACCTCAGTCGCCACTTCGGCGAGTGGTCGCTGTTCCACATCTGACGCTGGATTCGCAGCGACTGCCGAGGTCGCATGCTCACTCACATGCCACCTCCCTCACTGCAGTCGCTGCGAGCTCGCGCGATCGCCTCGCCAAGTTGGTCAAGCGCCAGAACTGCCAGCCGCACTGATTCCTCGGCGCGTTCCACAACTTCATGCTGGACACGGTCGCTTTGGGCGTCGTTCCACTGGCTTCGAATCACGCTCCACTGAGTTTGCAGGGTACGAACCGCGTCCTTGAGCTTGGCTTTGTGAGAGGAGTCGCTCATGAGGACGCTCCCTCAGTTCCAGCGTGATCGGTACCCGTTCGTCGCATGGATATCGAGGAGTCCGCTGAAGGGATATCGGTGGTGGGGGTGTCCACGAGTGGAGAGGTCTGCGCTGCGAGATAGGCGTCGACCGACTCCGCCATCCTGTTGAGCGCGGCAACCGCAGCTGGAGCGATCTGATCGACGAATGTCCCGAGTGAACCCATACCCGCGCGAAAGTTCGCCAACACCCTCTGGTACTCCATCACCCAGCGCCGTGTCCGCCGCAATCGATCCTCCGCCAAAGCGAGCGCGGCCTCGGCGCGCGAAACAGCCTTTCGCTCATCGACGGTCGATGGAGGCCGCCCATCTGCTGTCGGCTGCATCTGCTTTCGCATCAGTTCAGACCTTGCCTCGTTCAGTCGAGTTGTGCGAAGACGCACCTGACGTTCCCAATCCGCTTGCGCTTCACCGGACAGCCACAAACCAAACCGTTCCGAATCCGCCTGCGACTCCTCAACGACCGACGCCATGCTGCGTGCAGCTTTCACGATGAGTGCCTTCGCATCCAAGATTGCCTTGGTATCGCGGATGTTTGCGCCGGAATCCACGGGAGACATCAGCGTTGCTGCAAGTACTCGTCGATCCGATCCGCCTTGCGAAGTAGGAAGGGGATGTGTTCCTCGCTTGCCTTCAGCAGGCGCTGAAGAACCTTGATCGTTTGCTCAAACTCCTCAGCGAACTTCTGCTGTTCCTGATCGCGCCAGGTCTGCTGAAGCGTGTTGAGTCGCGCATGAACCGTGGCGATACCACCCTGCATGTCAAGATTGAACTTGCGGAGCTCCGCCGCAAACCGCCGAAGTTCCGCAGGGTCAACGACTGCACGCGCCATGGCCAAAGTCTACCGCTGCTACCTTGCGGGGCATGCGCTGCGCAAACCTGATTGGCGGGCGTTGGATTGAGCCCAGCAGCGGCGCTGCGCTTGCTGTGTGTGACGCCGCCACAGGGCAGGTAATTGCGCATGTACCTGCTGTTGCAAGTGATGAGGCAAGGGCCGCAGTCGACGCCGCCTCCCGAGCACTTCCAACCTGGGCCGATACCGCATTGGAAGATCGTGCCGATCTGTTGCGTCGCTGTGCAAAGCGGCTGCGCGCGCAGCGAGACGCTCTTGCCGACACCATCACCGCCGAGGGCGGGAAGCCACTCGCTGAGTCTCTCAGTGAAGTCGACTACAGCGCCGACTACTTTGATTCGGCCGCCGAAGAAACTCCGCGACTGACCGCGGAAGTGCTTCCCGAGCGCCGACAGGGTCGCGTTCAAACGGCAATCCCAGAGCCGATCGGTGTGGTCGCCGCGGTGACGCCTTGGAACTTTCCGCTGGCCATGCTGGCACGCAAGATTGCGCCCGCACTTGCCGCTGGCTGTACGCAGGTCGCAAAGCCCGCCGAAGAGACACCGCTGAGTGCCCTAGCGCTGGCAGAGATACTCATGGAAGTCGGGCTCCCAAATGGCGTCATCAACATCATCACCGGGGCGCCTGAACCGATCGTCAACGCGTGGCTGGAGGATGGGCGGGTCCGGAAGCTCTCGTTCACAGGTTCGACCGATACAGGTCGCCTTCTGATGCGCGGTGCAGCGGCGCAAGTCGTACGGCTTTCGCTTGAACTCGGAGGGCATGCACCTTTTCTTGTGTTTGCCGATGCGGATCTTGCTGCAGCGGTCGATGCCGCGATCCTTGGAAAGTTCCGTGTCGCAGGTCAGACCTGCATATGTCCCAACAGGTTCATCGTGCATGCATCCGTTGCGGACGAGTTCGCCGCGCGCATGACAGTCGCTGCCGCAGCGCTGCCTGTCGGTACGGGGCGAACGCCTGGTGTTCGGGTCGGACCGCTGATCAGCGACGAAGCCGTCGCGCGCGTTCAGGCGCAAGTGAAGGACGCAGTCGACCACGGTGGTCGCGTGCTGACTGGGGGCACAACGGTCAGCGTGCCACAGTGCCTGAATCGCTTCTTTGCGCCGACGGTCATCGCGGGAGCGACGCCATCGATGCGCTGTTTCCATGAAGAGACATTCGGACCGCTCGCACCCATTGCCAACGCAGACGATGACGACGCGATCATCCGTCTGGCAAACGCCACTCCATTCGGACTTGCTGGGTACGCGTTCTCCGCGGATCCACATCGTCTGGCGTGGGCCGCAAAACGACTGCAGTGCGGGATCGTCGGCTGCAATACGACCGCAGTCAGCGATGCCTACGCGCCGTTTGGTGGGCGGGGATGGTCTGGCTTCGGGCGTGAAGGCGGTCGTTGGGGGGTCGACGAGTACATCTCATGGAAGTACATCTGCGAAGCCCGCAGCGACCGAATCACACCACGCTGACAGCACCCGAGGCGATTTCGCGAACAGTCAGTCTGTGTACGGCGTCGGCTCGATATTGCTGTCGGTCTCGCCCTGACCATCGCCCTCCATGAAACTGGTGAGACGTTGGCGTCGAACGGGATGCTGCAGCTTGCGGAGTGCCTTGCTCTCGACTTGGCGAACGCGCTCTCGCGTCACCTTGAAGATGCGGCCCACCTCCTCAAGCGTGTAGGTGTGGCCATCGCCAATTCCGTACCGCAACTTGAGAATCTCCCGCTCGCGGTAGGTCAGCGTCTTCAGCACATCGTTGATGCGCGAACGCAGCATCTCGCTCGCGGCGGAGATGCTCGGTGCTTCCTGCCGATCATCCTCGATGAAATCACCGAAGTGCGAATCTTCGCTCTCACCGACAGGGCGGTCGAGCGAGATTGGATGCCGCGAAATCTTCAGCACGCGCTTCACCTCATCCACAGGCATCTTGGCGCGTGCGGCGATCTCGTCATGGTTCGGCTCATGACCGAGCTCCTGCAGCAGGTGCTTCTGGATATTGCGCAGTTTCGACATCGTCTCGATCATGTGCACTGGAACTCGAATCGTCCGCGCGTGGTCCGCGATGGCCCGAGTGATCGCCTGACGGATCCACCATGTCGCGTAGGTCGAGAACTTGTAGCCGCGCTTGTACTCATACTTGTCGACTGCACGCATGAGTCCCGTGTTGCCCTCTTGAATGATGTCGAGGAAGGGGAGACCACGGTTGCGGTACTTCTTGGCAATGGACACGACGAGGCGCAGATTGCCGCCCGAGAGCGCGCGCTTGGCCAGCTCATGCTCCACAAAGATGCGCTGAATCGCCTTCACACGCTTGGACAAATCCGCCGGAGATTCAAGCACCAAGCCCTGAAGGCCGAGGAGTTCGTCGCGGCGTACTTGCACATCCTCGGGATCATGGCTCGCCGGATCCGCATCTGCTTGCGCGATCTGGCGAGACAGTTCCTCGCACTTGCGGTTCACTGAGTTCAACTTGCGCATGAGCGGCTGAATGCGCCCCGTCCGCAGGCAGCACTCCTCGATGAGCGTTGCCACGCGTCTGCGGTTCGCCCACAAGCGTTGCGTCACCACCTCTGCACGCTCGGGAGGAAGGTCGCCTTCCTCGAGCTGCGCCCAGAGTGCCGTGTTCTGTTCGAGCTTTTGACGAACGGTGCTCAAGTTGTATGGAATACGCGCTGCGATGCGGTCCTTCGCATTTGACTCGGCAGTCGAAATGCGCATGGTGCGGTCGAACGGCAGCGAGCCATCATGGACCTGCTGCAGAATGTCGACCGCCTGCTGTGCACAGTAGTCGCTCTCGAGCACCATTCGCCGGAAGATGTAGCGGCTCATCTCGATCTTCTTCGCAAGGCGAATCTCCTCCTCGCGCGTGAGCAGTGGAATCGAACCCATCTGCGTCAGATACATGCGGATCGGATCGTCGATGCGCACAGGCACGGCCTCCTGCACGAAGTCATGCGATCCCTGCAGATCGTCGTCGAGGCCATCATCCTCCGAGGCGAAGGCGTCGGGACCGCCCGGCTGCATGCTGTCTTGCTGGCGCAACTTCGCGCGCGCCGCGGCCACCGCAGCAGCGGCAGCGCCCACGAGCGGACGCGGAGCGCTGGGCACAGCGGGGGTGGCGTGAGCGGTCTCTGAAGCCTTACGAACCTTCTTGTCGGTATCGCGGAGGAACCGAAGGTCCGTCTGAAGATCAGCGGGGAACGCCTTGTGACCGTCACGGCGCATCGCGATCTCATCGATCAGCGCGACACCGTTCTGCATGATCAGCACCAACAACTCATCGAGTTGATAGGGATCAACGAAGTCGTCGGGCAGGCAGGTATTCAGCTCTTCATAGCTGATCCAGCCACGCTTGCGACCGGCATGGAGGAGCGAACGGAGGACGGGATGCAGTTCCTGAAGCACGAGGCTCATGAGTCGATTCTCCTGGCAATGGCACTGGGTCTTGGCCCCGCCGCTCGGATCAGCGCGATCCGCTCGGCAAGGGCTTCTGGTGTGGAAACGAAAGCAGGCTCCGACAAGGCATGCCTGCGGCGAGTCAGTTCAAGCGCCCGCGCAGCAGCCACCAATCCCTCGCGAGCCTTCGGCTCATCGGGGTGTCGCTCCTGCGCGGTACGAAAGAGTGTTGTCACAAATGCCTTGAAGGCGTCATCGTCGAACTCCGCAAGGACATCCTGGATGTTGAACGCGGATGCACCTTCCATTCGCTCGAACACAGGTCGATACACCTGCGCGGCAGGGGCGTCCATGAATGAAGTGGGAATCACGAACTCGCTGATCGGCAGCGAATCGCCATCCACTGTGTCGACGCGGGACGCTGCAAGCATGGGCCAAGCCAAGAGCAATCCCACGAACTCACGCTCCGCCCGCGCCAGTGCTGTTGTCGCCTCTGGAATCGGCGCTCCAGATTCGGTGCCGCCATCCACCGCGCCCTCGGCACGGACACGCACCGCCGAGCGTGCGAGTTCGGCCTCGATCTCACTTGCGGGCACTCCAGCGGCGGCTGCGATGGAATCAATGACCATTCGGCGGCGCAGGCCATCGAGCCCAGCCAAGCCAAGGGACGCGAGTTTGGACACCATCGCTTGAATCGTCCGCTGCCGAGCGGACATGCCGTTTCGTTCCGAAAGTTCGCTTCGGAAGCGCGCGACGAGATGCACAAGGGCGTCCTCGGCTGCGGCAATCGCAGCATCGAAGCGATCGCGCCCATCAGGCTGGCGAAGCAGTTCGTCTGGATCGAGTTGATCGGGCAGCGTGCAGATGCGGACATCGATCGGTGCTGCAAAGAAAACCTCGAGGGCGCGGTCTGCAGCCCGTTGACCAGCGGCATCACCGTCGAACAGCAGCACAACGGTATCGCACAAACGCTGCAGAATCCGAGCATGATCCCGCGTGAGTGCCGTGCCGAGCGTCGCGACGGCGTTCTCGATGCCTGCGCGGTGACAGGCGATGACATCGGTGTACCCCTCGGTGATGATCGCCGTCCGCGAATCGATGATGGCGCGCTTGGCCAGATGAATGCCGTACAAGGAACGCGACTTGTGGAAGATGGGCGATTCAGGACTGTTGAGGTACTTCGGCTGATCTTCCGGATCGATCGCGCGCGCTCCGAATGCCACGCAGCGACCAATCTCATCATGGATGGGGAACATCACGCGGTTTCGGAAGCCATCAACAACGCGTCCACCGCGAGAACGAAGGAGGCCCGCAGACTCGAATGCGGCACGAATCGCATTCGGTTCGATCGAGTCATCGCCGCCCGCACGCTGATTCGCAGCGAGGCGTTCCACATGAGCCACAAGCGCGTCACCTGAGGCGGGCGCAGCACCGAGACCGAAACGCTCAATCATGGCGGATTCAATGGAACGCGTCTTGAGAGCCTGCGCCGATGCGGCACCAACCGACGGATCCGCGAGGCAGCGCACAAAGAAGCGCAGCGCAGCCTCGTTCGCGCGCCTCAGCGCAGACACGGCTTCACCGTTGCCACCGTTGCCTTGATCTCCCCGCCGCGGACGAAGTTCGATTCCTGCTCGCTGCGCGAGGAATCGCAGCGCCTCGATGAATTCCATCTTGTGGTACTTCACCATGAAGTCGATGGCGTTCCCACTCGCCTGACAGGAGAAGCAGTGATAGAAGGCATGTCCCTTGTGCGTGATCACGGAGAAAGACGGGCGATGGTCATCGTGGAACGGACAGAGCCCGACATGCTCACGCCCCTTCTGTCGCAGTGCTACCGACTCACCAACGAGCGACACCAAATCGGTCGCGTCAAGGACGCGGTCGCGGTCTGTTGTGTCTTGGCGGGGAAGTGGCATGACGAACCTGTTTGGTTGGCTATCGGGGATCAACACGAACGAGACAGAAACGGGGAAAACCGCATCGGGGCCGAACTACCGAGGTTCTCGGTTGTTCATAAACCTCTGCTTCACAAATCGATACGAGCAAGAGTGCAGCCCTGTTCTGATGCTTCGACCGAGTTTGAACTCTTGCTGGCAACAGACCAGCCCAAAAGCACAAACCAAGTCAGAAGCCGATGTGAGCCACAAAGAAGTGGCGACACAACGATGCGGCCCAAGCTGTGACCAGCGAGACCACAAACCCGCACGGAGAGGCTCTCTTTCTTCAACAAAGCGTTGGCTTAAGACTGAAGCGTCACCGAAGCGACGGACCATCTCAACCTATGTCGCCGAAAATCGGCCTCGACGAGAGTTTGAGTCCTTACCTTGAAGCGCCAACCATGGCAGATCAATGGCGGCATCGGACCAAAGTCTTCGTCGAACGCTAGAGAATAGCTCAAAAACGGCGACTGTCAAGAAAAAATGTGCTCCCAATTCCAACGGCTGCTGAGCCCATCCAGCGGGACGCCTCGCCCCCGCGGCAATCAGTGCACCGGATCGCCTCAGACCTTCGCTGCAATTTTCCGCGTGTAAACGAACTTGCGTCGAAGCGGCTTCACTACCAAACCAGACCGAATCGCACGGGTGCTTGCAAGAATGCGGACCGGGCGACCGTCGACAACCGCTTTCACACGCTGCAGATTCGGCTTGAAAGTGCGCTTGGTCACGCTCGTTGTCTTGATACCGACACCACCGAGATATTTCGCCTTACCTCGGCGAGTCATGCGGTTTCCAGAAGTGGTGCGGGCACCAGTGAAGTGGCAGCGTCGTGGCATAAGTGATCCTCAACAGGGGAGTCGAGCAGGGTAGTCGCCAAAGGCGATTGGCGCAAGCCGTTTCTGGAACAAGGCAGCTTGCAAAGGCGGGCAGGACACGACGAATTCGTCCACTACTGGGCGGGCGCGGAGAGCCCCACGGCAGGTGCGGAGAGCCCGGCCGCTTCCAGCACCAGTTGCAGCCCACGCGCGTCATCGTCCGAGAAGGCGCCAAGCAGATGGCTATCGGCATCGAGAACTCCCCAGGCTTCGCCATCAGCGCGCAGGCAGGGCACCACGACCTCGCTCTGATCAAGCGGATCGCACGCGATGTATCCCGCTCCAAGCTCACGCACGTCACGCACCACGATTGCCCTGCGCCCAAGAAAACTCTGACCGCATGCACCATGAAGCCCAATCGGACTGCAGGCTGGTTTGTCGCGGCGCGCCCGCAAGATCATCTGCGCAGCACCAGAGCGATCCGCTTCGTAGAAGCCGATCCATGACACGCCGCGAGGATGAAGGGCGCTCCACAGAAGGTCAACCAGTGATTGCATGGCGTCCTCACGTGCACGGACTGCCCCCGAAGATGCTTCAGCAATGCGCGAAGCAGCACGCGCAATCTCATCCCATGGTGCGGCTGGCGTCACGTGAAGTCTCCTGCCGCCGTGCGAGCTGCGATCAGGCGCTCTCGCGCACGAGCTGCCGAATCGTCTCTGGGCTCAGTCGCCCAGATCGCACCGCAGCTTCGTCAACGCGGTACGACACGTTCGAATTGTCGAGATCGGGCAACTGGTACATCAGATCCGTCATCAGTTCATCCATCACAGAACGCAATCCGCGAGCACCCGTCTCTCGCGCAAGCGCCTTGTCGGCGATCGCTTCGAGCGCGCCCTGCGTGAATTCAAGCGACGTTCCCTCGAGTCCGAAGAGGTGCTGATACTGCTTGGCGAGTGCGTTGCGCGGCTCGGTCAGAATCTGAATCATCGCCGCACGGCTGAGCGGCATGAGCGCGCAGGTGACTGGCAGGCGCCCGATCAGTTCGGGAATGAGCCCAAAGTCAAGCAGATCTTCGGGCTGGATCTGTGCAAGCATGTCGCTGTCGTCTTCGGACTTGGTGCGCTCGACCTGCGCCTCGACGGCGAAGCCAATGCGTTTGCGACCGATGCGTTTGCGGACGATGTCCTCGATGCCCACGAACGAGCCGCCGCAAATGAAGAGGATGTGCTGCGTATTCAGCTGGATGTACTGCTGCTCTGGATGCTTGCGACCTCCTTGTGGCGGGACATTCGCCACCGTCCCTTCGAGCATCTTCAGCAGCGACTGCTGCACGCCCTCGCCGGAAACGTCGCGGGTGATGGAAACATTGCCGTTGGTCTTGCCGATCTTGTCGATCTCGTCGATGTAGATGATGCCGCGCTGAGCGGATTCGACATCAAAGTCGGCAGCCTGCAGCAGCTTGAGGAGCAGATTCTCAACATCCTCGCCGACATAGCCGGCCTCGGTGAGGGTCGTGGCATCGCCGATCGCAAACGGCACATTCAGAATGCGCGCCAGCGTGCGCGCAAGCAGCGTCTTGCCAGTGCCCGTTGGGCCAACGAGCAACACATTGCTCTTGTCGAGTTCCACGGGAGCATCCGCATTGTCTGCCTGCGAGAGACGCTTGTAGTGATTGTGTACTGCGACAGCGAGCGACTTCTTCGCGCGGTCCTGATCGATCACGTACTGATCGAGGTACTCCTTGATCTGTCGCGGAGAGGGGATCTGCGTGATCGGCGGCGCGCCGCCCGACACCCTGCGCTTCTCCTGCTTGAAGATGTTCTGGCAGAGATCCGTGCAGTTCGCGCAGATAAATACGTCATTCGGACCTTCCACCATCGGGCCCACTTCACGGCTGGTCTTGCCGCAGAAACTGCAGGTCGTGACCTTTCGGCCACGGAAACCGCCATCGCCACCACCTGATCCGCCACCACCGCCAGACCCCGAGGATCCGCCGCCGCTGCCACTGCCACTGCGACTGACGGAGTCCTCACGCAGTGGGGGGCGCTTGCCGGGGCCAGAGGGGGTCGAATTCATCGTGGTGGCTCCAGCAGAGGGGTGTGTGCGCAAGTTCGTGCGAATCAGCGCGACGGGCGTCGACCGTGAAGACTACCGCCATCTTCTGTCGGCGAAGACTGCTTCCGCACTTGGGAAATCATCGCATTTCGTGCTGCCTTGAACTCTTCTTCGGTGATCTCTCCGCTGTCTCGGAGTTCACGCAGATCGCCGAGCGTGAAGCCAGGCGTTGAATCATCCGATCGCCGAGCCCAGTTGCGCACGAAGTAAATGATGATGCCGCCGAGAATGACTGCGGCGAGCACCGACAGCAGAATGGGGAAGACATCTTCAGGAACCGACTGCGGCGCACTCCCCTGAAGTGAAGATGCCAACATCGTCAGGATTTCTTGCCCTTCGTGCCTGGCGAGCTCACAGTGGCTGGAATACCGGGAGCTCCACCCTTTGCCGCGTGCTCCTTGTTCCATTCTTCGGCGGGAACATCAGTGATCGTCGCCTTTGCAATGACACGGTCAGCCGCCTTGTGTTCGCGGATTTGCAGCGCGATCTCGCTGATGCGTCCGCTCTTCTCAAGTTCCGCGCGCATCGCATCGGGTCGCACGCCTCGACCACGGGCGATCGCTGCGATGCGACCATTTACTTCGCCGTCGGTTGCCTCAACGCCGAGCGTCTCGGCAAGACGAGCGAGAAGGAAGAACAACTTCAGTCGCCGCCGCGTGTCGTCCGCCGTGGCACTGCGCATCTCGGCAAGACGAGCTTCCACACGCTCGTTGTCCACACCGCGGTAAAGCATCTCGAGGCGCTGCCGCTCGAGTTCACGCGCCGCCTGAGCAGCGGACAGCCGCTGCGGGAGGTCAAACTCCACCTTGGCAGCGAGCTGCTCGAAGACCTGATCGCGAAGCGCGCTGCGCTGCTCATCATCGCGGCGCCGCTCGAGCACACCGCGCAGATTCTCTGCGAGCAGTTCTTGGGTTTCAACACCGATGCGAGCCGCGATGTCTTCACGCGTCGCAGGCGCAATGCGTTCAGCCCCGGTCACCGTGTACTGCACAACCAGCGGTTTTCCCCGAATCTCCGTGATTTCGTGCTGCTGCGGGCCATCCATCGCGATGGTCACCGAGTCGCCCACTTTGCATCCACCAAGCGTCTTGTCGAGTCCCTCGACCAGCAGTCCAAGGAACGGTCCCTTTCCCTCATCTTCCTTTGCGGGCACCACAGCGAGCGCGTTCTCCGTCTCGAAGAAGACCTTCTCATCGCCCTTGATGCGAACGACGGCCTTGCCGACCATTCGATCGAGTGGCTCGAACGGTCCATCCACGGGAGACGGAACGCCAAGCCGATACGAGAGGCGTTCCACTTCCTCATCGACATGCTTGGGGAGGATGTCGAGGACTGGTCGTCGCAGCGGCATGCCTTCCCACGAGGGCAGTTCGAACTCGGGCATGACTTCCACTTCCACAGCGATAGTGAAGTCGCGCCCGCGTTCGAGCAGTGGTTCCGACGCACCCTCAGGCAGTTCGGGGTTGCCGATCGGTCGAATCTTTTCATCCTGCAGCGCCTGTTGGTACGCCGAGGACATCAACTGCTGCTTCGCCTCTTGCAAGACCGCCTCACCAAAGCGCTTTTCAAGCAGACCGCGCGGCACATGACCCTTCCGAAAACCTGGCACCACCGCCTGGTCAGCAAGCCCAGCGAAAGCCTGCTCGATCTGCTGGTCAACCCGCGCCTTCGGCACTGTGATTTCGATGCGCTTCAGGGCAGGACCTGCTGCGGAGACTTTGACGGTGTTGGGAGCTTCAGTAGCGGCGGTCATGGACTTCTCAGAAGAAATGGCGGGTGGCACATGCCAACCGCGAACGCGGATGAGGGTGAAAGAGACGGACGCGGGATCCTACCGCGTCAGGATGCGAACAACAGTTCCGCGTAGCAGGGAATCGGCCAGAGATCCGCCGATACAACGCGTTCGAGCGCATCGCATGCTTTTCGGACCTCTCCCATGGCGGGAATGACCTCCCCGCGGAAATGTTTCACAGACTTCTCGATGGTCGTTTCACTGCGGCCAAGAGCAGTTCCAAGCGACTCGGCAGCCTTGCGAAGCGCGCTCACCAGACGCACGAGGTCACCGAGCGAAGCTTCCGTATCGGGGCAGTTGACGCCCGCCTGCTGCGTGGCGGCAACGACATCAGCGACTTCCCCCTGAGCGCGCAGTGCGGCCGGAAGAATCTGCGTGTGAACCAGTTGCGCAAGCGTGCGCGCCTCGATTTGCACCAGCTTGCAGTACTGCTCCATTTGTATCTCGGCGCGAGCGTGGAGTTCCCGCGAAGAGAGAACGCCATAGGTCGCGAACAGCTTCTGCGCCTTCTTTGTCAGCAGCGCCGGCAGCGCCTCCGCCGTGGATGGAAAGTTGGGAAGCCCGCGCTTCGCCGCCTCAGCATGCCACTCCGCGCTGTAACCGTTCCCATCGAAGCACACCCGTCGATGTTCCTTCACAAGGTCCTTCAGCATCGCGCGCACCGCCGCCTCAAGTTTTGCGGCAGTCGGGGTCTTGCCCAACTTCTTCTCAAGTGCCGTGGCAATAAAGTCGAGACTTTCGGCAACCATCGTGTTGAGGACTGTGTTCGGCCAAGCCACGGACTGCGACGATCCGACCGCACGAAACTCGAACTTGTTCCCCGTAAACGCAAAGGGACTCGTGCGATTTCGGTCGCTTGAATGACGCGGGATTTGCGGAAGCGTCCGTGCGCCCAGATCAAGTTCGCCGCCCTTGGTCGATCGCTTTGCCTCGCCGCGTTCAAGCTGATCAAGAATGTCCGTCAGCATCTCGCCGAGATAAATCGACATGATCGCAGGCGGCGCCTCGTTCGCGCCGAGTCGGTGATCGTTGTGCGCCGACGCGATCGAAGCGCGCAGAATGTCCGCGTGCAGATCGACGGCACGAATGACTGCAGCAAGGAAGACGAGAAACTGCATGTTCGAGTGCGTTTCATCGCGAGGGTCGAGCAGATTGGCACCCGTATCGGTCGACAGCGACCAATTGTTGTGCTTGCCCGATCCATTGATCCCCGCGAAGGGCTTCTCATGCAGCAGGCACTCAAATCCATGTCGATGCGCCACAGATCGCAGCACATGCATGACGGTCATCTGATGATCGACCGCCACATTCGCCCTCTCAAAAGTCGGCGCAAGTTCGAACTGACGCGGCGCAACTTCGTTGTGACGCGTCTTGACAGGGATGCCGAGTTCGAACAGGCGTTCTTCGCACTCGGTCATGAAGGCGAGGACTCGTTCTGGGATCGCGCCAAAGTAGTGATCCTCCATCTGCTGTCCCTTGGGAGGCTGTGCGCCGATCAGAGTGCGACCGCAGATCAGAAGGTCAAGCCGCTCGCGGAACAGATCTCGATCAACAAGGAAGTATTCCTGTTCGCAGCCGAGCGTCGAGATGACGTTCGTTGCCTTGGTGTCACCAAGCAACTTCACAAGTCGAAGCGCATGCTTCGAAACCGCATCGATGGAGCGCAGCAGGGGCGTCTTCTGATCGAGCGCCTCGCCCGTCCACGATACGAACGCAGTCGGAATGCAAAGCGTCTTCTGGCCGTCGGCGCCGCGAAGCAGGAACACCGGGCTCGTCGCATCCCAGGCGGTGTAACCGCGCGCTTCGTAGGTGTCGCGAATACCGCCCGATGGAAAACTCGATGCATCCGGCTCGCCCTGAATGAGCGCGTCGCCCGAGAACTTCTCGATCGCACCGCCATCACCAGTCGGCGAAAGGAACGCATCGTGCTTTTCAGCCGTTGCGCCTGTGAGAGGCTGAAACCAGTGGCAGTAGTGCGTGGCGCCATGTTCAAGCGCCCAGTCCTTGATCGCCGATGCGACGGTGTTCGCGATCGAGCGGTCGAGCGGCAACCCGCTCTGCACGGTGCGCTGCAGGTTCATGAATACCTGTGGCGGAAGCCGCTTCAGCATCACGTCGCCGCTAAAGGTGAGGGATCCGAAGTAGTCGGACGCGCGGGGAGCGGTGTGCTTGTTCATGGAGGCTGCAGCCTGCTTGGTCATGGCAGTGTCCTTGGCCCGGTCTTTCACCAGGTCGTTCAAAACGCGACGCGTCGGTCAGCGGCACATTGCCACACAAACCGAAGCACCATCATCGGGGATCGACTCGATTGGCGCAAGTGCCAAACACGTTCAATTTCTCGCCTGATCCCGTGGTATCTCGGATTCGCGACTACGCACGGAGTGCCCGAGCCAACCGCGGCGATGGAAGAACATCAAACTGCCGATCGCCACCAGCGCCATCGCACCAAGCACGAGGGGGTAGCCCCACCGCCACTCCAGTTCTGGCATGAATCGGAAATTCATTCCGTACACCGAAGCGAGGAAGGTCATCGGGATGAAGATGGTGGCGATGACGGTGAGCACCTTTGTCACTTCGCCGATTCGCACATTGACCATGGCGAGCGCAATGTCCGAGATCTCGCTCGCCATCATCCGCTCCGAGTCGAGTTGATCGGTCAGGCG
>JBJTUC010000037.1:0-91575 GCA_046080505.1 Planctomycetota bacterium | reverse complement strand
ACTTGCAGAGGGTGGCACGCGACTGATCCTGTCGCCCACGAGCGTGCAGGTTGCCGTCCAGCCTGCGATGGTGCCGAGCCTCGGGCTTGTTGAGCCGCTCGCGGTGCAGGTGGACATTGCGAACGCTGCATTTCCGCTGCCTATTCGCGGCGTCATCGACTGGAACGCCTGCGCCGTGCAGGGGCGGATCGCGATGGGTGCGATGGCGATTCGTTGCACGGATGCGATGACCCTGCCACTCGGAGCAACCACGGTGGATGTGCGTGCCGTTGGTGCTTCGGCTCCGCTGGAGGTTCGCATCGATGGATCGGTGGGTGGTGCCGCGGTGACCGTCCAGCAGTCGGTCACGGGATGGGCACAGTTGCTCGCTGGTCAGTCGGACGCGCTCGGTGCGAAGGGAAGTCTCCTCCTCGCGCCGATCGACATCACCAAGGCATCATGGTTGCCGGATGAGATGCGCACGATGCTTGTGCAGTCGGCGGTTCCGAGCTTGGCGGTGACGGTGGAGCAAGATGGAAGCGTGGCGAGCGGTCGAGCATCGCTGCGATTGACGCTCGGTGAAGCGGTCGTTTCCACCCGCACGACGTGGGACAAGGAGGCGCTGTCGACGGAGCCGATCGATTGCACCCTGACGGTCGCGCCGAGTCTCATGGCCCGCTTTGCTCCCGAGAGCATCGCGCTTTCGGAGTCGGCGCGCGCAGAGGTTCGCATCGATGCGCTGCGGGTTCCTTGGCAGCAGATCAAAGCAGGGCAGTATCTGCCTGCGAAGGTCGCTGGAACTGTCGCGGTTCCAACACTGGCAGTGTCGCGTTGCCCCGGGCTCGCCGCGCCTGCGACGCTGCGCGATGTCGAGGTGAAGGGTTCATTCACTCCTGCCATGGGCGCGCGAGGCGCTGGACTCTCCGCGGTCGTGGCTACACGCGTTCTTGCGGCCGCGAGCGAGGCGGCGCAAGTGCGAGGCACAGTCGAGTGGCCCGACCTCGGTTCGCAGGCCATGCGCGGAAGTGCGGAAGTGACGATGCCGAGTGGATCGGCGCTCGCGTCGCTGCTCGATGTCGGATCCGCCGCTTCGCTGCTCACGGGGCCCGGTTCGGTGCGCGCATCGATCGACCGCGCCGCTGCCGATCAGTTCGACTTCGACATCGCGCTGCCGAGAATGAAACTCAAGGGCGCGGGGAGCGCGACGCTCGATCCGTCGGGCGCGTCGGCTGCGCGCATCGATCTCAAGCCAACGCAGGGTGCCTTCGATCTGCCAGCAGAAGTTGTCGAGCAGTGGCTCGGGCTGCGCAGTGGTGTGGATTGGCGGCAGCAGTTGGCGACCGCCGCAAGCGGCAGGGCGCTTCGTGGAACGGTCTCCATCGAGTCCTTCGTGTGGACGGGTTCGGTGGATGATGCGTCCGCCGTGGCGACGGTGAAAATCGATCCAGGATCGATCGAAGCGCCCGGTCGTGAACGGGTTCAGTTCGAGGCAGTCACGCTCTCGGTGAAGAGTCCCCGAGTCGCGGAACGCGCACAGGCCAGCTTGGGTGGGACATTTCGCGTGGGCAATGGCGCGGCGGGCACGCTGAGCGTTGCCGTCGACGCGCGCGGCGATCTCAGGGCCATCGGTTCAGGGAATGCGTCAGCGCTCACACTCAAGGACAGTTCAGTCGGGATCAAGGTTCCCGGCGCGCTCGCCGGTGAAGTGCTTCGCTGGTCGGGCGCGACATCATCGGTGGCAGATACGGCGTCGCCATCGATCGGCGACATCAATCTCGCGTGCAACGTGCGCTCTTTGGCGCTGCCGATGACGAGCGCTGCGAGCGGAAGTGCAGACTTGCGGATCGATTTGGCGCCCTGCGCTGTGCAGCTACCGGGCAAGCCGAGACTTGGGATCGGTGCGCTTGAAGTTGTGGTGCGTTCAACAGGATTGGACCGTGAACTCAATGCGGCGATGAAGGGAACGCTGGCGGTCGGCGATGCTGCGCCAGCGCCGCTCACAGCTGCCGCGGCCCTCAGCGGCGATCTGCGCGCGCTGCTCGGGGCAGCAGATATCCCAGTGACGCTCGCCGACAGCGAGGGAAGCGTGCAGATGCCTGGAGCACTGGCGCTCGCACTGGTGGATCTCGCCAACGGCGATGCCAGCGCGTCTGCCGCGCTTCGTCGGCTCGGTCCGATCGATGCGCGTCTTCGCGTGCAGTCCCTGACACTGCCCGCGACGGGTGCCGCGGAGAGTGCGTTCAACAGCGAAATCACGCTCGCACCGATCGAGGTGGTGCCCGCGAGTGGTCCGCCCGTGTCGCTCGGTGCCACGAGCATCAAGGCGCGCACCACGCGCTTGATGGACGCGATTGACCTGGACATCGTGAGCGATGGCGGGAATGCAGGCTCGTTGCGGGGAACGATTGCAGGTCGACAACTGGGTGATCCCAGTGGGTTGCTCGCGCCTGCCGATGCGGCGTGGAACGCGCAGATTCAGATGAAGGCGATGCCGACCGCGCTCATCGACGCGGCCGCGGGACAGCGAGGCGAACTCGCCGAACTGCTCGGTCCCGCGCTCGATGGCTCGCTCGACGCGGTTTCCGCCGGCAGTGGAGCGCAGCGCAGCACCAAGATTCGTGCAGTGGCAAAGTCGCAAACGCTCGATCTGAGTGCGCCGCAAGTGGTGGTGACGCAGGGCCGTTGCATCGTGTCGCCAGCGGCACCCTTCGAAGCTGCGCTCACCATCAACGATGCCCTGCGCCGCAAGATCCTCCGGCCAGTCAGTCCGATTCTTGCCGACATCGTCACAGCACCTCCCGTTCGATTCACGGTGAGCAGCCTTTCCGCACCGCTTGATGGCAACCTTGCCACACTCGATCTCGATGGGCGCATCGACATCGGCGAAGTGCAACTTCGTCGGCAGAATGATGCGATCGCGATGTTGGCCGTGGCCCAGCAGCCGGGCGTCACGACCGTGCCTGCGCAGATTGATCCGCTCATTCTCACCATACGGAAGGGGCGTCTGACTTATGCGAACTTCATTGTTCGTGTGGCGAAGGTCGGTCCGCAGTGGCAGCAGGTGTTGAAACTCTCTGGCGACGTCGATCTCACGCGAACGCCGCCTTACGCGAACGCCATCACGATTCGTTACCCGATCGCATCCATCGGTCGCACTGCGACGGGCGCTGTGTCTGGGCAGCTACCTGAAGTCACCGAGATCAATCGTCTCGTGGCGCAGTTGCCCGTCGATCCTGGAGAGTTGCTCGATGTCGATGTCACATTCTCAGGGCCGCTCGGCAAGGTCGATGGCAAAGATGTGCCGCTGCAGCGCAGTACAAAGCTTGTGTTCGATCCTTCCGCGATTGACGCAAAGACGATCCAGAAGGGGATCGAGAATCTCCCCCAGACCATCGACAGCTTCAAGAAGTTGTTTGGCGGTTGATACATCCAAACGCCGCTGCACGGAGCGCGCTGATGGAAGGCAGATCACATCGGCTTTTCAGCGGCAGTCTGGTCGTAGATCTCAAGCAGCTTGGACTTGTCGAAGATCAGCTCAGCGCGCGTGAGTCCAGTCACCTCGTAGTGCGGGGTCAATTCAATGGCATCCACGGGACAGGCTTCTTCGCACATGCCGCAGTAGATGCAGCGCAACTCATCGATGTCGAACTGCTTCGGGTACTTCTCGCGGTCCTCCCACGGGCTTTCCTCGGCGACGATGTGGATGCAGTTGGCAGGGCAGGCTGTTGCGCACATGAAGCAGGCGACACAGCGCACTCGCCCGTCCTCATCCTTGTTGAGGCGGTGCACCCCGCGGAATGTTGGTCGGAACTGGCCACCCTGCTCAACGGGGCGATCATCGCGCTTCTGTTCGGGATACTGAACGACCCAGATGTTCTTCGCGTTGCTGCCGTTGCGTCCAAAGTTTTCCACGAAGTGGCGCATCGTGGTGCCGAGCCCCTTGATGATGCTGGGCACGAACAGATTCTCGCCGCGCGTGAGTGGCTTTGGCGTGACATCGACGATCTGGTCGTCAGGAATTGGCATGGCGGGGGAAGGATAGCCGCGCCGGGCTGCAAGAAGTCATCACTACCATCGCACGCATGGATGCCGACGGATCTTCACGCAAGGCATCGCCGACCCGAGGGCAGGATGAGGATGTGCGCGTGGGGTGGCGAATGGCTGGGCTTGCGTGGCGATTCACGACCGAAGTGATCGCTGGTGCAGTTCTCGGATGGCTCGTCGGATCGTGGTTGGGCGACGCGAATCTGGGCGCCTTGATCGGCACGGGCATTGGGCTTGCCGTCGCCATGTACAGCCTGATGCGCGGAGCACTCAAGTTGAACGCTTCGCTCGATCGTCTCGGCGGGGCGCGTTCGACCACGAAGGACAACATGAAGAACTTTGGCGGAACGACGGACCGAGCGCGCGGCGGAGACACGCCGTGAACCCTGAGTCACGCAAAGACGAAGGCGCAGTACGCGCGCCAAACCTTGGTCCGCCGCTGTCCATGCGCTGGGGACTCGTCGTCGCTGCGATGGTCGGCGCGGCGACACTGTTCGGCTGCGCATGGGGGTTGCTCGCACCACGCGGCGGATGGATCGGCTGGCCGCTCGTGCTCCGCGTTGTGCCCGTGGTGCTTGCCATAGCCCTCCTCGGATGGTTGGTTGCGATGCCGTGGCGACCCCGTCCCGCAGTCGACTGGGTCACCGTGTGGCTCGGTGGAACGGTGGCGCGGCTGCTGCTGACCCCACTTGCGTGCTTCGGGCTATACTCGCTCTTCCCCTGTGAAACGGCGCAGTTCATCGCCGCAGCGGGGGGATGCTGCTTCGCGGTCGTCCTCGCGGAAGTCGGCATGATCGCCGCCACGCTGCAGACCCAAAGCGGTTCAGCAGCCCGTTGATGCGCGGCATCGTGGGGACGATCGAAGCCACACCGCGGTCGGCGGTTGGTCTCGAGTGCAGCCCGACCGGACGAGAGACGACGGAATGATTTCCCTGCTTGCGAGTGCTTCGGACCCGATGTCGCACATTGTCGACAAGGGAATGCATCAGTGGGACATCTTGGGCAGGCCGGTGATGCTCAGCATGGTCACGATGGTGGTGACCGCCATCGTGCTCGTGGTCGTTCTGCGCTGGGCGGCAAGGTCCATCGCGACCGGTCCCGAGTCGATGGGCAACAAGCGCTTCGTGTCGCAGTCCGCGTTCGGCGGAGTGATCGAGGTCATGGTGCTGTACTTGCGCGATCAGATGCTCGAACCCGTGATGGGAGTGAGGTTGACTCGGAAGTACCTGCCCTTCCTGCTGTCGATGTTCTTCTTCATTTTGGCGCTGAACGTCGTCGGTCTGATCCCTTTCGTCGAAGTACAGGAGTTCATCCACGCGCTCCGCGGGGAGAAGTTCGATATTGCGGAGAACACGACGCTTGCCATCTTTGGCGGGGCGGCGACGGCAAGCATTTCGGTCACGGGGGGCATGGCGATCATCTCGTTTGTACTGATCCAGGTGCAGGGGTTCCGCGAGCTGGGCGTGAAGGGCTGGCTGGAACACTTGTGTGGTGGCCACGATCTGGTCAGCGGATCGCCGCTGCTCTATCCCATCGTGTTGCTCGTGTTCTTGGTCGAGTTCTTCGGACTGTTCGTGAAGCCCGCGGCGCTCGCGATCCGCCTCTTCGCGAACATGGTCGCTGGCCACACGCTGTTGATCGTGTTCACATCATTCGGTGCCCTGGCGGCGAACGCAGGACTCGGTTGGTTTGGCGTCAGTGCGATCACGGTGGTGAGCGCCGTGGGTGCAATGCTGATCACGCTGCTCGAAGTGTTTGTCGCGCTGCTACAGGCGTTCGTTTTCATGTTCCTCACCGCGGTCTTCATCAGCCTGATGGCCCACGAAGACCACGCCCATGAGGAGGCGCACGGGCAAGGTGACGCGCATGCACATGGAGCCCCCGCGCACTGATTTTTGGCTATATTCTTTCCCCTCCCAAAGGCGATGTTCGCCTCTGGGCTTGACCTGAGAAACCCTCTGCAACCTGAACCGCAACGGAGATCTGACCCCAATGAAAATCGCTCATCTTGCTCTCGCCACCCTCGTCGGAACGGTCTGCGCCTCTGCCGCGCTCGCAGCCCCACTGGCGGCTGATCCGGCTGCGCCCGCCGCATCCACGGCCAATTGGGGCGTGGGTATTGGCGCGGGTCTCGCATGCGGACTTGCCGCGGTCGGCGCAGGTCTGGGCATCGGTCGCATCGGCGGCTCAGCCGTCGAGTCGATCGCTCGACAGCCTGAGATGGCTGGTCGCATCTTCATCAACATGCTTCTCACCGCCGCCTTCGTCGAAGGTGTTGCACTGTTCGCGGTGGTTGCAGGCTTCCTCAACTTCGGCAAGTGATCGTCGGTCGACCGTTCGCCCCGCCGCGCCTTGCTGGCGGGGTGAACGGATCCGCCGTGGAGATTCCAGTCCATGATGTTGGCCTCGGCAAATCCTCTTGAGTTCAACCTGTTTCCCTTCATCACCACGATTGTGGTGTTCGGAACGGTCGCCACGGCGCTTGGCGTCTTGGTGTGGCCGAAAATCCTGAAGGGGCTCGATGACCGCAACGCAAAGATCCTCGGCGAGATCGCCGCCGCGGAGGCCGCGCGTGCCGCTGCCGCTGCGAAGCAGAAGGAGTTTGAACAAAAGTTGCAGGAGGCGATGGAACAGTCGAGCCGCATGATCCGCGAAGCCAAGGCGGAAGCGGTTCGCATGGGCGAAGAGCTTCGTGCCCGCAGCGAGGCGGATTTGGCCGAACGCGCGCGCCGTGCACAGGACGAGATCGAGAGCGCGCGCCGCACCGCGGTCGCCGAACTCGAAGCACACGCTGCGACGCTTGCGGTTTCCATTGCTTCGCGAATACTCAAGCGCGAAATCAGTGCTTCAGATCAGAAGCGCATGGTCGAGGAGTCGCTTGCTGGCATGCAAGGCAAGAGCCGCTGACCAATGGCGACGAACGACAAAGTAGCCACGGTGTACGCGACTGCGCTGCTCGAGATGGCGCAGAAGCAAGGGGGCAACACGCGCGCACAGGAAGTCGGCGAAGAGTTCCGCGAGCTGGCGGAAGTCATCAAGCTGGACAAGTCGTTTCGTGCGCTGCTGGCATCGCCGACCGTGGAGCGCGCCGCGCGCAGTGCTGCGCTCGGACGCATCCTGAAGGGGCATGTCAGCGACACCCTGCTTCGTTTCATCATGGTGGTGGACCGCAAGGGACGCTTGAGCCACCTGGCCGAGATGGAGGAGGCGTACGACGAGTTGTTGCAGGGGCTCTTTGGCAAGACCGAGGTGGATGTCTTCACGGTCGATGGTCAGCCGCTCGAAAGGACCACCGAGGATTCCCTGCGTGAACGCCTTCGCAGCGCCACAGGTCGCGAGGCGGTTTTTCACTATGGCGCCGACGCGTCGATGATCGGCGGCATCAAGCTTCGCATCGAGGATCAATTGGTGGATGGTTCGGTCGCCACGCGCCTGCGCAGGCTCCGTGAGTCGATCATTCAGGGCGGTGGCGCCACCATTCGCGGCAACGCGGAGCGCTTCATCGGCTGAACCATCCGCATCAAGCAATCCAATCAATCGACTTTTTTCGGCATTCGGCATTCGGCACACGCACTCGCAACGAGACTTTTGAGAACTCACCCATGAAGATCAAGACAGACGAAATCGCATCCGTCATCCGACATGAGATCGAGCAGTTCGGCAGCACGCTGGAGATCAGCGATGTCGGACAGGTCGTGGAGGTCGGCGACGGCATCGCCCGCGTCTACGGGCTTGGCAAGGTGATGGCGGGCGAGCTTCTGGAGTTCGAGTCAGAGGGTCGCACCATCACGGGTCAGGTGATGAACCTCGAGTCCGACACGGTCGGCGCCGTGCTCTTCGGCGACACCACCGCGGTTCGCGAAGGCGACACCGTGCGTTCTACGGGCCGCCTGCTTGAAGTGCCCATCGGCATGGAACTGCTCGGCCGCGTGGTCGATTCGCTCGGCAATCCGCTCGATGGAGGCCCGCCGATTCATGCGAAGGAGACGGGCAAGGTCGACATCGTGGCGCCTGGTATCTCCGCGCGTCAGCCCGTGAAGGAGCCGATGCAGTTCGGCATCAAGGCCGTGGACGCGATGGTTCCCGTGGGTCGCGGTCAGCGCGAACTCGTCATCGGCGACCGAAAGACCGGCAAGACCGCGATCTGCCTCGACTGCATCATCAACCAGCGTCAGTATTGGGGAACGCCCAACGCGGTGGTCTGCATTTACGTTGCGGTCGGACAGAAGGATTCGACCGTGGCGAGCGTTGTCGAGACGCTGAAGAAGGCGGGCGCGATGGAGTACACGATCGTTGTGAACGCCGGCGCATCGCAGTCTGCGCCGATGCAGTACATCGCGCCGTACTCCGGTTGCGCGATGGGCGAGTGGTTCATGTGGAAGGGCAAGGACCCGACCTACTCGGGACCGAAGCATGTGCTCTGCGTGTACGACGATCTCTCGAAGCAGGCCGTGGCGTACCGCGAGCTTTCGTTGCTCCTTCGCCGCCCACCAGGTCGTGAGGCGTACCCCGGCGATGTTTTCTATCTGCATTCGCGACTGCTCGAGCGAGCGACCAAGCTTTCCAATGAGAACGGTGGCGGTTCGCTGACGGCGCTTCCGATCATCGAGACGCAGGAAGGCGACGTTTCCGCGTACATCCCGACGAATGTGATCTCGATCACCGACGGCCAGATCTATCTTCAGCCGGAATTGTTCTCGGCCGGCGTGCGCCCCGCCATCAACGTCGGTATCTCGGTCAGCCGTGTGGGTGGTGCTGCGCAGATCAAGGCGATGAAGGAAGTGGCCGGTTCGCTGCGACTCGATCTTGCGGCGTACCGTGAACTGGAAGCGTTCGCGCAGCTCGGCACGGAACTCGATGCAGCGAGCAAGCGGCAGTTGACCCGTGGCGCGCGCATGGTCGAGCTGTTGAAGCAGGGGCAGTACACCCCGTTCGACACAATCGACCAGTGTCTGGCGATGTTCGCAGGCACGCGTGGGATCCTCGACGATGTCGCGATCGAAAAGGTCCGCGAGTTTGAACGTGCCATGCTCGATTACTTCCGCGGCCCCGCGAAGGCGCTGCGCGAAGAACTCGTGAAGGCTGCTTCGTTCAAGGGGCTTGAGGACCGCGTGACTGAGGCGCTGAAGGCGTTCAAGCAGACTTGGCGACCGGCCTGAGGATGAAGCATCGATGAGCCGTTGGCTCGAAGGTCACGCTGCTGCCTATGCAGGTACGTCGGTGTGTGTGACCGGCGGCGGCGGTTTCATCGGTTCACACATCGTGGACGCGCTCGATCGACTCGGGGCGAAGGTGACGGTGATCGATGATTTCTCGAATGGTCGTCACGCGAATCTCGACAAAGTGCGTGATCGCGTTCGCGTGATCGAGGCGTCCATTCTGGACGCAGAGCGACTCGCACAGGCCGTGGAGGGTGCGCGCATCATTTTCCATCTTGCGGCGATCGGATCGGTTCCAGGATCGCTGCGTGATCCGGTGCGGTACCACGAAGTGAACACCACCGGCACGATTCGCGTTCTCGAGGCTGCGCGCCATGTGGGAGCAAAGCGGCTGGTGTACTCCGCATCAAGTTCCGCGTATGGCGACACACCGACACTGCCGAAGATCGAGAGCATGAAGGCTGACCCGCGGTCGCCGTATGCGGTCACCAAGATCGCCGGTGAACATGCGTGCCGTGCGTGGAGTCTCTGCTTCGGACTTTCGACCGTGAGCCTTCGGTATTTCAACATCTTTGGTCGTCGACAGCGCCCCGATTCGCAGTATGCGGCTGTGATCCCGGTCTTCGCCACTTGCCTGCGCCAAGGGCAGCAGCCCACGATCTTCGGTGATGGTCAGCAGACGCGGGATTTCACCCATGTGGACAACGCGGTGCATGCCAATCTGTGCGCAGGCGCAACGCACGCGGACTTGCAGGGGGAAATGGTCAACATCGGCTGCGGCGCCAACTACACGCTGATGGAGGTGCTCGATCAGATGAACGCCGTACTCGCGACCAAGGTTCTTGCGAAGTTTGCGCCAGCGCGCACGGGTGATGTGCGTGACAGTCTCGCGTCGATCGACCGAGCGCGTGAGCTGATCGGTTATGAACCGGTTCGCCACTTCGCCGACGGGCTTCGCGACACCCTCTGCGGTGGCTGAGCGTTCACTCGCCGATATCTTCCGCCCACAGATCAGGCTTTTCGCGCTGCAGGCGTTCCATCAGTGCGATGCAGCGCGAATCATCGACCACCTGCAGGTGAATGCCTTGCCGTTGCATCCACTCTTCCGCGCCGAGGAATGTGCGGTTTTCACCGATGATGACGCGCGGAATCTTGAAGAGGATCGCCGTTCCAGAACACATGGGGCAGGGTGAGAGCGTGGAGACCAGCGTGAGTCGTCGCCAGTCGCGGCGGCGTCCAGCCTTGCGAATGCAGTCCACCTCCGCGTGAGCGGTCGGGTCGCCGGACTGCACACGCTGGTTGTGACCGCGCGCCACGATCATGCCGCTCGCATCCAGCAGCACGGAACCGATTGGAATTCCTCCTTCGCGCCAGCCCTTCTCAGCTTGTTCGATGGCCGCGTCGAGCCCGGCGGCAATCGCGTCTGCGGCGATGGGTGATGGATCGGGTGTCATGCGAGTGCCTCCTCATGTGTTCGGCGTTCCTTTGACGTCATCGGCGACGCGCTCCGCCGCCGCGCGAGCGCGCGGACAGCGCGCTGCGCCTCCACCGATGGCGTAGCCGGGCGGAGGGCCCAGAGAACTCCCGCGGCGAGCAGTGCCGTGAGTGCGGTGAGTGCCGACCATGGCTGTGACCGAACCGCTTCAAGTGCCCCGAACTGCGAAGCCGCAAAGAAGAGCGGTATCACGGCAGTCGCGGCTGCAGCTGAGAGCGTGCGAGAGAAGTTCGTGGTGCGTGCGATGAGCTGCTCATGATTGCAGTGCGTGGCAAGCAGCGCGACGAGGGCGCACAGGAGCGTGGCGATCACCGCGCAGAGCCACGGCAATGTGACGGCCACAGGCCAAGCGTGGGGGAGTGCGGATGGAAGTGCCGCGGCGGCTGGCATCGCACTGGCTGCAATGATCAGGCGCCGCATCATCCATGCTCGGCGCATGGTCACGGAAGGCAGCTCGCTTGGCGCAAGCGCGTCGCCATCGGCATCCACCGCGGCATCCATGGTGGATCGTGCAAGCGCCGCCAGTTGGCTCATGCCCTTGAACGCCCATCCAGTCAGAAGTGCCCATGCGCCGCATGCACCGATGCACGCTGCGATGACGAGCGGTCGGGTGTCATCCGCGCCATCGAATGGAATGACGGCACCCACTGCGGCCATGAGAGCAAGAAGCCCGCTCGAGAGAACGCACACGATGACAGTGTCCGCATGACGGCATCGAGCGGCGATCAGCGATGGCAGCCACCACGCGAGTCCGACGATCGGCCCCATCAGCATTGTCCACTCTGCGCTGCGACTGATGCTTCCAACTGCCGCGCAGCCGATCAGCGCTGTCGCGAGTGCCCATGGCGTGGTACCGCAAGGGTGAGTGATCGGTCGGTGCGCGGATCCCTCCGCCGTGCGCTGCACGGTGACGACAGGCGTGGGAAGTTCGAGTGCGCCCTCGGGCGGCTGCAGGACTGGGAAGAACGATGGGCAGCGCACGAATCGGTCGCAGCCGACGGTCACAGCGCAGCCGAGGCAGAGAAGCGCATGCGTGATCATCAGCCCAGCAAGCAGCAGATCCAGTGACCACGATGGAGCGATGAAATGGATGACGCCAACGGATGCCAGCGTCAGCGCAGACCACGCTTCGAAGTTCGCAAAGGCGCGAAGTTGCGCTTCGGCTCGGCGCGATCGTCCAGCAACGAGGTGCGTTCCAACAAGTGCCGGTAGCAGCGGAGCAAACGCACTCGCCACCATCGTGGCAGCGGCAAACACGCGCTCATGTGACACGAGAGCCGGCGTGGTGTCCGCGCGACTGCGCTCAACGGCAGCTCGGAATCGTTCCACCGAGCACGCGGCAACAAGCGTGGTGGCGGCGACCGCGCCCCACGCGCAGATGAGGGCGAGCCATGGCCATGGTGATCGCACCATGCCCGAGAGCGCATCGGTCGCCTGTGCTTGCGCGATCAGAGCTGCGGTCGCGAGCAATGCCGTCCATGCTGCGGCCTGCGCCCACGGACGCATCGAACGCATCGATACAAGAATGGCTGACAGGACAAGCGCTCCAAATGCGAGTGCGCCCGCAGGGAGTCCAATGAGTGAAGGCAGTGCCACCGCTGTTGGCACAAGGAGGCAGAGTGCGGCGGATGTGAGCAGCACCATCGAGCATGCACGAGCCGGGCGTTCGCGGGTGGCAAGCGTTGCTTCGATCGTGTGCGTGGCGGAAACGCTGCGGCGCAAGATCGGATCAGGCCAAGCCGCATAGACGAGGAGCCACGGCAGCACGAGCAGCGGAGAGAGGAAGAGCGCTCCGAGCACAGGCTGCGAGGCGAGGAAGAGTGTGCACAGTGGCGCCCACACGAGCGATGCCGCTGCAATCTGCGGGATGCGTCGTGCCAAGATCGGTGCGCATCGAGACGCGGTCCACTGCACTGATACGACGAGTGCAGGTATGAGAAGCGTCCAGACGGTGATCTGCATGAACGCACGCTGCAGATTCATCTGCGCGAGCAGTGGTGTGGCGGCGATGGACGCAGTGATGAGTGCGCCGAGCGCGGTCAGAGCGGTGATGCCTACGGCTGCTGCTGGAGGCTCCACCGCACTGACCGAACAGTGTTCGTCGATCCAAAGTTCGTCCACCGACGGTGGATTCGCGGGCGGGGGTTGCGCGGAGGGTGGAAGTCCAGCAGCGCTTGAAGAGGAATCATCGTCGGACGATGCCGACGAAGATTGCGTGCGCGGCTGCGAAACGCGTTCGCGGGCACCGCCCGCGCGCGTTGTGGTGGTGGAGTGCGCAGTCGAGTTTGCACGCGAGGCTGCGGATCGGCGCCCCGAGTCATCATCCAGACCGTCCACCATGCGGAAACTGCCCTGCTGTGCTGAGGGCGGTTCGTACTTCGGTGTCGGTGGTGCGGTCGGTGCCGCCGCTGCAGCGGCTGGCCGCGCTGCGGCAACTTGCGCGAGCAGCACGGCGGCATCGGCAGCGGCGCGGGAGTCGGCCGCGGCCTTCGCCATCGCCTCGCGCGGCATCAGTGGAATGCCAGGAACCTCGCAGCCCGCGGCGATCAACTGCCGTGTCGACTCGGCGACGAGTTGCTCAAGCACCTCAATCTCGGAGAGTGACTTGGTGTAATCATCATTGATGCGCTGGCGCGCACCTGTGAGCGCAATCATGGCAGCTTGCACCGCGCGTTCCTGCACGCTGCGTCCCTCCCGCTCGGCTTGACGCGCACGCTCCTGTGCGGCGGTGATCTTGTCCTCTGCAGCCGCGCGGGCGGCTGCCTCTGCGGAAGCGCGCTTGGCGAAGGAGTCGCGGTCGCGCGTGAGCGCGCTTCGCTGCTCGGCGGCGGCAGCGAGTTTCTGTTGCAGGGACTGCGCCTCGCCCTGTGCGCTGCCGAGAGCCGAAGCTGCCTGCGATTCGCGGGCAAGACCTGCCTGAATCTCATGCCCAGCCGAAGCGAGTTTCACCTCAAGGTCAGCGATGCGGCGGCTCGTCTCCTCCGCCAACTTTTCGTAGCTCGCGAGCAGTTGCCGTGAACTTCCCTCCGCCTGATCGCGCAGGCTGCGTTCCGCCGCAACCTGCTGCTCACGCGCAGCGATCGCCGCCTGCGCGGAGGAGAACGCCGCCGAGAGTTCGTCGCGTTCGCGCGTTGCCGCCAAGAGCGAGGCCCGCGCAGCCTCTTCCTTCGTGGAGAGTTCCTCTGCACGCCGTGCCGCTGCGGTCAGTTCGTCCGCCTGATCGGCAGTACGGCAGCGTGCATCATGCAAGTCTCGCTGCAGTGCTGCGGCCTGTCCAGCGGCGTCATCCGCACGGCATTGCTGCGCGGCAAGGTCCGCCCGCAACTGCGCAATTTCAGCCTGCAGTCCACGGTTGTCACGCTCGCGTTCCTCCGCGCGCAGCGAATCGCGGAAAATCAGCTCGTCTCGCGCCACCACCTTCGCGCGTTCGTCCGCCACCTCGCGCTCGAGCGAGGAGACGCGCCCCGCAAGATCGACTCGCTGTTGATGCGCCGATTGAAGATCCTCGGCGAGTTGTGTGCCCTGCACACGCGCGGCATCGCGCTCCTCCCGCAGCATCGCCGCGAGCGCATCCGCCTCCGCCAAACGCTCTTGCATCGCCTCGGCTTCGCGTTCCCGATCGGACAGGCGAGTTCGAAGTGCATCAGTCTGCTGCTGCAGCGCGATTGCCGTGGTACGAGTCTCGTCTCGCTCGCCGCGCAGAGCATCCGCGAGCACCTGAGTATCCGCAACGGAACGCTCGAGCCCACATGCACGCGCGGTCTGATCCGCAATCGCCGTTCGCGCAGATTCAAGTTCCTGCCGGAGCGCATCGATGTCGCGGCGTGCAGCCAACAAGTCGACCTGCGTTGCACCGACGGCCAGCCGTGTGGAGTCGCGCTCGGCGAGCGCATGGTCGCGGTCGACAATGGCTGCATCACGCGCCACAACTGCTGCGTCGTGCGAAGCGGTTGCTGCGCGCAGCCGTTCAGCGTGCTCAAGAGCCATCTGGCGTGCGTTGTCGGCGGCGGTCTCGGCCCCCTCCACGCGAGCCGCCATCGCCGCGAGTGCCGCTTGCGCCTCGCCCGCAGCCTGTCGTGCAGCGGCGAGTTCAGTGCCGTGGCTGCTTGTGGACGACTTCAGCGAGGCGAGTGTCTTCTCGAGCGCCCGCCGCAGATCATCAGATGTCCGCAGCGCATTCTGCGCGTTACTCAAGGATTCGAGCAGTTGCTCGCGGTCTGATTCCGCAGCCGTTGTCGCTGAGCGGGCGGCCTCGAGTTGACGGTGCAGATCGTCGATCGCATGCTGCGAAACACTGGTTTGACGGGCGGCAACGTCGGCCTTGGCACAGAGCAGTTGAGCCTCAAGATGCTCAGCAGTGGCGCGCAGTCGACGCAGTTCCTCTTCGCCGATCGAGGATCGCTCGTGGGTGGACAGCAGTTCTCTCCGCAGTTCGGCAATGGTGTGCTCGAGTCGCTGCTCGACACCTTGAGCGTGCGCTGCGTCGCGCTCAGCCGCATCGCATCGGTCGTGGAGTTTCGCGGACTCCGCACGAAGCAGTGCGACCTCCTGCGTCAGGGCATGCGCTTGATCGCTCGCGGCATGTGCCTGATGCAGACCCTCCTCGAGCAACGCGCGCGCCTTCTCTTGATGTTCGATCTCACTCTGAAGTCGCTGAACCATGGAGGCGTGCGCCGCGACCTGATCGCGAAGTCCATCGTGCTGCTCCATCAGGCGGTCGAGCGCAGTCTGCAGCTGATTCGCACGATGCTCAGCAGCGGCCACCTCCTCCTCAAGCGGATCTACCTGCGGGGCTGAGTGCGATTGCGGCTGAGAGACTGCTGTGACTGTCGGCGCGGCGACTGGTGCAACTTCGACAACTCGCTGCGTGACGGTGATGCCTGCAAGTGACGAAGCAGGGCGCCAACGATCATCGCCTTCGCGGCAGAGCATGTCATCGCTGAAGAGGTCACCGCGCTGCGCCATCGCTCGGATGTCTGCGGGCGTCAGTCCCGTATGCAGCGAACCATCTTGGCGTCGCAGGTCGTAGTGCGCCGACTTCACCGTCTTCTGATGTGCAATCATGGAGCCACCCTTCCGTGGGTTGGCACGCCTGATCATCTCTCCAAAGGCCGTTGCGAGGAATCCGTTCCTCGCTGCAGGCGTTCTCAGGCGAGCCGCAGCCGAACGGGAGCATTACACACGATGCGCAAGAAATCGCAAGGGCACCCGCCTAAAAACGGCCCAAGTCGGGTCAATCTTCGTCGACAGGTTCAACCGTCAGCTCGTCCGACTCACCGCCGCCGTTCGCCTCCATCTGCTTCATACGGTCCCAGTCGTCGGAGGTGATCAGCACCTCGCGTGCGACCGATCCCTTGTGGTCAGAAAGGATGCCCGCCAGCGACATCTGATCGACAAGGCGCGAGGCGCGGCCGTAGCCGATGGCAAGTCGCCGCTGGAGAAGGCTGACAGACCCTCGCCCAGTTTCGATGAGAATGTCGACCGCCTTGTCGAAGAGGGGGTCGCGTTCGTTGGGGTCGATATCGCCGCCCTCGGTGGGGTCGCCCTGTGCGGAACTCTTTACGGCAAGGAGACTTCGCTCGAAGCTGGGGGCTGCCACATCCTTCAGGAAGCTGACCACCTTGCGGGTCTCAAGGTCGGTCACAAGCGTGCCCTGGCATCGGCGGAGTTCGCCGCTGCCGCTTGGGGTGAGAACCATCATGTCACCCTGACCAAGAAGCAATTCGGCACCCTTCTGGTCGAGCACGATTCGGCTATCCATGCCGCTGGCGACCTTGAACCCGATTCGGCAGGGCATGTTTGCCTTGATCAACCCAGTCACAACATTGGCTTGAGGGCGCTGCGTGGCAAGCACCAGATGGATTCCCACGGCACGCGCCTTCTGTGCGATGCGCACGATGTGTGTCTCCACTTCCTTGTTCGTGAGCATCAGGTCGGCGAGCTCATCGATGAGGAACACCATGTACGGCAACTTCTTCGGGATGCGGGCCTTTGCCGCATCGTCGGGTGGGTTCAGCTTGGCAAAGATCGCCTCCTCGCCGAGGCTGTTGTAGCCAAGGATGTCGCGCACACCAGTATTGCGGAAGAGTTCATACCGCTCCTCCATGCGATTGACGGTCCATTCAAGGATGCCAGCCGCCTGATTCATGTCGGTGACCACGGGAGCCATCAGGTGCGGGATGTCGGCGAACTGGCTCATCTCCACCATCTTCGGATCGACGAGCACCAGCTTCAGTTCATCAGGTCGCTTGGTGTAAACCCAACTCATGATGATGCTGTTCATGCACACCGACTTGCCTGAGCCCGTGGTGCCCGCGATGAGCATGTGGGGCATCTTGGCGAGGTCGAGCACGAGCGGTTCGCCTGCGCTGTCCTTGCCGAGGAACATGGGCAGCCGCATTCCCTCTGCATGCCCGCTCGACATGAGTTCACGCAGCCGCACCTTTTCCTTTTCGCGGTTGGGCACTTCAATGCCGATCGCGGACTTGCCCGTCATGTTGGGGATGATCCGGATGTTGGGCGCCTTGAGCGCGCGTGCGATGTCCTTCGCAATCGTGTCGAGCCGTGCCACACGCGTGCCTGGCGCGAGTTCGACCGAGTAGAGCGTCACGACTGGTCCGCTTTCGATGCCAACGACCTCACCTTCGATTTCGTAGGTCTGCAGCGTCTCTGTCAGAAGACCGGCCTGCTCACGAACAAACTGCTCCATGCGCTGAGAGAAGTTCTCCTCCGGCACATCGAGAAGATCGAGTGTCGGGAAGGTGTAGCCCGTGTAGTCGACCTCGCGTGGGATGTCCTCGTCGCGTGCGATCACCTTTGCGCCGCTGGCCATCCGAACAGGCATTTTTGCGATCTTTTCCCGCAGTTCTTCTGCGGTCAACGACTGCCGTGTGGACTCGGTGGTGGTGGACTCCGCATCATCGGTATCGACGGCGGTTGTCTCATCCGCGTTCCTGTCGCTGTCGGTGTATGCCTCGCTCGCATCATCATCCTCGTTCACTTCGAGGACCGTCCCACGGCTTGCCGCGGCCGCCGCTGCCCGGTTTCCCCGGATCAGTCGGCGGCGGCGGTCAAGCGCAGTTTCCGAAGAAACATTCCCATTTCCATCGCCATCCGCCCCATCGTCTGGGCTACCCGTCTCTACGCCGCCAACTGGAATTGGCTGCAACGTACTTCGTCGACCTGAACCAAAAAGAGAGCCGACTGCACCGCGGTAATCGAACTTCCATACGGGATCGAGGGCTTCGATCGCTCGCACGAGTGCGCCAGGCAACGCAAAGACCAGTTCATCCACGGCGACCACAAAGCCGATCAGACAACCGGCAAGTGCGAAGATGTTTGCTCCAAGCGCGCCAAATCGCATCCAGAGTTGATCTGCCATCCACATGGGGATCAGCCCAGCTTCGGCGCCACCGAGCGGGCCGAACCCAGGGAGCCACAAGGCATGCACCACGGAGATGGCGAGCATGGCGATGAATGCACCGACGGACCGCACAATCGGGTGCGCGACTGAGCGTCCTGTTGCGGTCACCCCGAGCGCGTAGCCGGCACAGAGCACGAGCACCCAAACGCCGATGCCGAAGGCCTGATAAAGACCGAATGCAGTGACTGCGCCGACCACGCCGCCCCAGTTGTGTGGGGGGTCCTGTTGAATGGCGACTGCGTTGCTCGGCCAGTCGGCAGCTGAGAAACTCATCAGGCTCGCGGAGAGGTAAAGCCAAACCGCTGCGCATGCGAGCCAGATGATCTTGCGTGTGAGTGATGCGGGTGGGAGCAGACCCGCAGACGGGATCGCGCGTGCGATAGCCAAAGGCGACTTCCTTGCCATGATCCTGTTATCGGCAGGACAGCCGTGCCCGAATCACTTACCCTTGCCACACATGCATTTCTGTCATGTTGATCAGGTGATCGAGTGCGGTCCGGACCGTGCCGTCACTCTTAAAGGGGTCTCGCTCGCGGAGGAGTATCTGCAGGACCACTTCCCCGGATTTCCAGTTCTGCCTGGGGTTTTTATGTTGGAAGCGCTTGTGCAGACGGCTCGTCTCACGCTGATGGCGCGGGACCGAGCGGCGGGTCGCGAACCAGCGCGCATGGTGCTCGGTGGTGTACGAGCCCTGCGGTATGGCAACTTTGTCCGCCCTGGCGACTCGCTGCGCAGCGAAGCGGTGCTCGACAAGGTCGAAAGCGATGGCACGGTGGTGTTCCGTGGGAGCGCATCCGTCGTGCGTGCGGGCAGTGCTGAGGCCCTGCCCGGCGCAGCGGCAAGCGGACGCTTTACAATGCGAACAGTTCGGTTGGGTCAGCAACGCACGACAGGAGGTCTGCAGCTATGACGCAGGATGAGATCTTTGGCAAGGTTCGCACCGTCCTTGTGGACGCGCTCGGAGTGGATGAGGAAGAAGTGACGATGGAGGCGCGACTGACGACGGATCTGCACGCAGAGTCGATCGACTTCCTCGACATCGTGTTCCGCATCGAGAAGGCGTTCGGGTTCAAGATCGGCCAGGGTGAACTCTTCCCGGACAACATCAACGATCCGAAGTATGTGCAAGATGGCGTGGTGAACGCAGCCGGTCTGGCGCTGCTGCGCGAACGCATGCCACATGTGGATTTCTCTGAATTCGCGAAGAACCCGAAGTTGGAGAAGGTCTCGGAGATCTTCACTGTCGGCAGCCTCGTGAGTTTCGTTGCGGCCAAGCTGAGTGCAGGTTCCGCAGCGAGTTCTGGTGCGGCGAAGCCTGCCTGACCCGGGAAGGGAAGCGTCGTCGCACCATGCGCTGGCTGTGGATCGATGCCATCCTCCTGCATGAACCCGCCGCGCGTCTTGTGGCGGTGAAGAATGTGTCGCTCGCTGAAGAGCATCTCCATCAGCACTTTGCTGCGGGAGAGGACGGGCCAGCGCAGCCTCTCATGCCTGCCACGCTGATGCTTGAGGGGATGGCGCAGACGGCGGGCATCTTGGTTGGCAGCGTGCGCAACTTTTCGGAGAAGGTCATTCTTGCAAAGGTGACTGAGGCGGTGTTTGAACAGGATGTTGTTCCGGGGCAATCGATCCGATACGACGCCGTCATCGAACGGCTCGATGACATGGGCGCATCCACCAAGGGAGTGATCAGCCGATGGGATCATCGCGATGGATCGTGGACCGACATCGGCAGGACCGAGATCATCTTCAGCCACGTCGATCAGAATCGCGCTGGGCTTGAGTTGCCCGAGCACAACTTTGTTTTTGGCGAGAATTTCAGGGCAATTCTTGGTGGGTTACTGCCGCGTGGTGCCGGGCAGATGCCCACGCGTTGACATGTCGGCGGAACAACGCGGTGCGTGAACGCACATTGCGCAGCGCATCCACCTCTACACTCCAACGCATGTCATCGGCACCGCGCGCCCGTCATCTTGCGATCTATCCCGGGTCGTTCGATCCGGTCACGCTCGGGCATCTCGATGTCCTCTCGCGTGCGCGCGGGCTCTTCGACGAGGTGGTGGTTGCCGTGGGGCGCAATCCTGACAAGGAGGACTTCTTCTCCGCCGAGGAACGCCTCGCTCTCCTCGAGCCGCTTGTGGCGGATGTCGTGCGGCGCAAGCCTGCAGGCGCGACGGTTTCGCTCGCGAGTTACTCGGGTCTGACGGTCGATTTTGCGCGCACCCGTGGAGCGTGCGGGATCATCCGCGGCATTCGAAATGTCACTGACCTGGCATCCGAGTGTCAACTGGCGATCACCAATCGCCAGGTCGCGGAGATTGAGACCGTGTTTGTGGTGACCGGGGAGGCGTTTGCGTTCCTGTCATCGAGCCTGATTCGTCAGATTGCCGGGTTCGGCGGCTCAGTGGACAAGCTCCGGCCATTCGTCCCTGAGAACGTGGCGCTTGCGATTGCCGAGAAGCTGCGCGATCCCAGTCCTTCGATCGCACGCCTTGCCCACGAGGCGCAGGTCGACTGAACGAGGCAAGCCATGGTGCAGTATCGAGTGCTGTCGATTGGGACGCTTGCGGTACATCCGCTGTGGGATGAACGGGTCGCTGTGCGCGAGGCGCATGCGACGACCACGCTGATTGAGTCGGGGAAACACTTGATCATCGTTGATCCATCGCTGCCGCCGAACATTCTGTTGCCGCGGATGCAGTCGCGTTCCCCCGTGCGATGCGACGCGGTGACTGATGTGTTCCTCACATGCAGGAATCCTGGTCTTTTTCGTGGTATCTCGCTGTTTCCATCAGCGCAGTGGTGGATGCATGCGCCCGATCGGGAGCGGCTCGCGCAAGTCGGCGAGGAAGTTTCGCAGCGAACCGAGGGCGAGCGGACGAGCGCCGCTGAGGGGAGCGCGGCGCGTGCTGCGGCGGAGTTCGTTCGTCTGACGCTCGAGGTCAGCCGCCGAGTGAAGGATGCGCCGGATCGACTGGCGCCTGGGGTCGATCTCTTCCCGCTGCCGGGCATAACGCCTGGCATGGCGGGGCTGCTGATTGCAAACCCGTCGTCGACGGTGCTGGTGACTGGCGATGCCGTGGCAACCGAGGAGCATCTCGCTCAGGGGCGCATCTTGACGCCATGCGAAGACATGCGGGCGGCTCAGGAATCTTTCCGCGAGGCAGTCGAGATTGCAGATGTTCTGGTGCTCGGCCATGACAATGCAGTTCTGAATCCGCTGCGCGGTTCACTCGGTCGAATGCCAGCGGGCTTCGGTTCAGGTTGAACGCCTCCGCACATGCAGATCGCATGCTGCGCGTGTGCTGACCTATGCTGTCCGTCGAGCCACTCATGCACCACTCCCACGCCGAAACGCCTCGAAATGCTGCGACCGACGAGAGTTGTCGCACGCTCTCGTCGGAGATCGCCGATTCGCCGCAGCGGGCCGCACCGCTGACTGTTCGCTCGCTCTGGAAGATGATGCGCAGCGGACAGCGCATCTCATGTCTCACCTGCTACGACGCAACCACTGCACGCTGGCTTGAGCAGGCTGGCATCGAAGTGCTGCTTGTCGGCGATACGGCGGGTGAGATGGTGCTGGGCTTTCCGAGCACGGTGCATACGCCGCTTGATTTCCTCATCACCCTGACCGCAGGCGTGAAACGCGGCGCACCCAACACGCTCGTGATGGCAGACATGCCGTTTCTGAGTTACCAGGCGGATGATGCGGAGGGTGTCCGCAATGCAGGTCGTTTCATGACCGAGGGCAACGCAGATCTTGTGAAGGTCGAAGTGGATCGCACCTTCGCGCCGCTCGTGGCTCGGATGTCACGCGCCGGAATCCCCGTGGTCGCGCATGTCGGATCGAGACCGCAATTGTCCAAGCAGCAAGGCGGTTATTCCGCAGCGGGCAAGAGTTGCGGTGATGCGGTCGCGATTCTCGACGACGCGCGTGCACTCATCGATGCAGGCGCGCAGATGCTGCTCGTCGAGGCGACGCCGGCCGAAGTGGCGGAGCAGTTGGTCCGCGAGTCGTCCGTGCCTGTGATCGGCTGTGGCGCGGGTTCCGCCTGTCACGGGCAGGTCGTCGTGCTCCAAGATCTGCTCGGTCTGACTGCGTGGCAGCCGGCGTTCGCGCTGCCTGCGATCGAGTTCGGTCCGCAGTTGCTTGCTGCAGCGCGTGGCTGGATGCAACGCGTACGCACGAACGACCTTGGCCCGCATCCCTACACAATGACGGATGCGCAGCGGGATGCGTTCGCCGCGGCGAGCGCGGTCCGGCGAAGCGGATCCACGGGGAGTGGCGGGACAACCTGATGCGCGTTCAAACGCTGCTGCCCGCTGTGGTCGTCGCGGTCTCGGCGGTGCTTGTGCTTGTGGTGACGCCTCGCGCGATTCGATCATTGACCATCGAGCAATCCGAGGCGGCGATGGTCGCGGCGCAAGAGCGTCTGTCCAAGTCGAATATGCTCGAGGAGCTCAATCAGGCTTCCCGTGATGTGGCGACGATCGTGGAGCCGTCGGTCGTCTCGCTGAGTGCCGCAGGTGGGCGCGCGGCGCGTGGCGGGCGAACGCTGGTGAACACCGGATCGGGCTGGATCTACGACGTGTTCGGGCATGTCGTCACGAATGGGCATGTGGTGGACGGGGCGGAGCGGATTGAGGCGCAGCTGCATACTGGGCAGATCGTGCCTGCCCAACTCGTGGGAATCGACTTGAAGACCGATATCGCCGTGTTGCGCGTGGAGATCGATGATCTGACGCCCGCGCGGCGCTCCATCGACATTCCCACGCAGGGCGACATGGTGTTCGCATTCGGTTCGCCATTTGAGTTCCGCTTTTCCATGAGTGCTGGCATCGTGTCAGGCATCGGACGCAGTGCAGGCCTTGCCGATGTGGACTACGAAAACTTCATTCAGGTCGATGCCGCCATCAATCCCGGCAATTCAGGTGGACCGCTCACGGACATCTATGGACGCGTGATCGGCATGAACACCGCGATCGCTACGGGACGCGGCACAACGCTTGGTCAAGGACAGTTCGGGGGCATCGGTCTGGCGATCCCGATGGACATCATCGAGTTCGTGGTCGCGCAACTGATTGAACGCGGCGAAGTGGAGAAGGGCTTCTCTGGAATCGCTGTGCAGCCTGTGCGTTCCATACTGCCGCCGCAATTGAAGGATCCGCTGTTTCTCTGCATCAGTGAGCACTACAGCGGGGAGGGCGCTGTGGTGACGCGCGTTTCCGCGGAGAGTCCCGCGGCGCGGGCGGGGTTGAAGGTCGGCGATGTCGTTGTCTCGATTGACGGCGTGCGGGTGAACGATGCGGAGAAGGTGCCATCGATTGTCGGCACGCGCCGGCCAGGGCAAGTGGTGGTCTTTGAGGTTTGGCGCCCCGATCCGGCGCAGCAGCGTGGGAATGAGATGCGCTTCGAGGTGGAGTTGGCGAAACGCGATCCAAAGATGGAGGCCATCGAGCTTGCCGACATTCTGCAGCGATTCGGTCTCGCGGATCTCGTGACGGCGACCCCCGAGGCATGTACAGCGCTTGGTGCGCCGTATCGTCGCGGCGTCATGGTGCGCGAGATCACGGCCGGGTCGCGCATCGCGGGAGTGATTCCCGCGGGATCCGTGATCGTGACGGTGGGTGGGCAGGCAGTGACCACCGTCGAGGACTTTTATGTGCGCCTTGCTCGCGGCGCAGTGACGCCGCGCGGCTTCGGTCGGTTGAGCGTCGTGATCGGAGTGGCGCTGCCGTCGGGCGAAGTGCGTGAGATCGAACTGCCGCTGCGCTAGCCTTGCAACCATGTCAGCGCCGCTGCTCAAGGTCGATGATCTCCACGTGCACTTCCCGGTCCGGCGCGGGTTGCTGCAGCGCGTCGTGGATCATCGGCGTGCCGTGGACGGCGTGAGCTTCGAGATCAAGCCTGGCGAGACGCTCGGCCTTGTGGGCGAGTCAGGCTGCGGAAAGACCACGGTGGGTCGAGCGATTCTGCGGCTGATTCCAGCGACAAGTGGGCGCGTCACCTTTGATGGAACGGATGTGTTCACGCAAAGTGCCGCGCAGATGCGTTCCCTTCGTCGGCAGATGCAGATCATCTTTCAGGATCCGGGTGGTTCGCTCAATCCGCGAATGCGCGTCGGCAGCATCATCGGCGAGCCGCTCGAAGTGCATGGCATCGTGCCGCGCGATCAGGTTCAGAAGCGCGTCGGTGAACTGCTCACGCGATGCGGTCTTTGGCCAGGGGCCGCCGATCGGTATCCGCATGAGTTCTCAGGCGGGCAGAAGCAGCGCATCGGCATCGCGCGCGCGCTGGCACTCGAGCCGCGGTTGATCGTCTGCGACGAGCCCACCAGTGCGCTCGATGTGTCGATCCAGAGTCAAGTGCTCAATCTCCTCGCTGATTTGCAACGCGAGTTCAAGCTCTCGTACCTCTTCATCAGCCACGACATGGCCGTCATTCATCATGCGTGCCAGCGGATCGCCGTCATGTGGAACGGCAAGATCGTCGAGCACGGTACGCGCGACGAGGTGATTCATGCGCCGAAACATGCGTATACGCAGGCCTTGCTTTCGGCAGTACCCGAGCCCGATCCGCAGCGTCGCCGCGATCGCGTCAAGCTTGAGGGGATGCGGATGTGAGCACGGCGCCCGTTGGATCGAGGCGCGCGGCACTTTGGTTGATGGGCGTGTTCGTCACGCTCGCTCTCGCCGCATTCATCTGGGGTTTCTCAGTCGTTGACGAGGTTCGCGCGCGCGCAAAGCGTGTCGATGTGGCGTTGCGTTCCACTGCATGGGCGTGTCTGGTGTATGCGGATCAGGAACAGGCGTGGCCCGAGTCGGACAAGGCTCTGGCCGACTCGACCGCAGTGTGGCAGGAGACGCGTCTGCCAAGCGACGGGAAGTGGCCCGGTACCCGTGACGAGGCGTTGCGCGGTGGGGAGGCGGTCGATGCAGCGGTCGTTGCCCTGCAGCTCGTGGGACTGAACGCGGGCATGGATGGGGCGCCGCCCATGCTCCACACGCGCGGGAACCCGAGCGGAATCGGTACTCTTGCGGAAGTCAACGGTTGGCTCGCTGCGCGCGGGAAGTCACTGCCGCAGCCAAAGCCGATCCCAGGAGTGCCGAGCAGTCGATGAGCAGCCCGCAGCATGACAGTGTGATCGCGAAGTCTCCCGTCTCATCGCAGACGGATTCGCCTGCGCCGACGGCAAGTACGGAGCAGGCGCGAAGCGAGTTCCCCGAGCAGCCATTTGTCGATGTGATGGATGGCGCGTCACGCATCACGAAGAAGGTGCTCGATCACGGCTTTGTGGCACTGGTCGATTGCATGCCGCGGCTTGCGCCTTCAGGCAAGACCGCCGATGCCGCAATCGTGCAAGCGGCGCGCGTGTCCTACGGTGAAGGCACCAAGCAGGTGAATGAGGATCGCGGTCTGATTCGCTACTTGCTGCGGCATCGCCATACCACGCCCTTCGAGATGGTCGAGTTCAAGTTCCACATCGCCATGCCAATGTTTGTGGCGCGGCAGTGGATCCGCCATCGCACGGCGAATGTGAACGAGTACAGCGCGCGCTATTCGATCGTGCCTGACCGTTTCTATCGTCCGACAGCCGAGTCTGTTCGCGCACAGAGTGCGTCGAATCGGCAGGGGGGTGATGGTCTGGTGGATGCGGGCACCGCACAGGACTTTCTGCTGCTGCTCGATCGTGCGGAAGCGCTCTACAAGGATTACATGTCATTGACGGAGAAGGGAGTGGCGCGAGAGTTGGCGCGCGCCGCGCTACCCGTGTCGGTCTATACGGAGTGGTACTGGAAGTGCGATCTGCACAACCTCTTCCATTTCCTCTCGCTGCGCATGGATTCCCATGCGCAGTATGAGATCCGCGTCTTTGCGGAGGCGATGTACGAGCTGATCAAGCCGATCGTGCCACTGTCGTGCGAAGCGTTCGTGGATTACCGCCTGGGTGCGATGCATCTGACGCGGCTCGAGATTGATGCGATTCGATCAGGATTGCCGATCGCCACGACGAACAAGCGCGAGATCGGCGAGTTTGAAGAGAAGTGCGTTCGGCTTGGGATCACGCCGCCGAGCGGTACCCACTAGGACTCCCACTAGGACTCCCACTAGGACTCCCACTAGGACTCCCACTAGGACTCCCACTGGGACTTTCGAGCGGTATCGCTGGATGCTGGTGCCCGGCGCGGGACAAGCCGTCAGCGCGGATCGCGTGAGTTCACCTTCACATCCGGTGGAAGCAGAGTCACGAGTCCGATCAATGGCCGTGTTTCATCGCGCTGAATCTGCGTGATCACGATGGGCGTTGGTGGGCGAGTTCGCCAGAATCCACCTGGCTGCGGGCACTGTCCCCACTGATCTCGGAAGTTCTCGATCTCGACTTCCATCTGCTGCCCTGCATCGAAGCGTTCCACATGCATGACGAAACGGCGGTTGATCCAGATGTCGATGTTGTCGTAGCTGGTGCTCGTGGCGTTGATGAAGCGAATCTGTGTCTGCATTGGAACAACTTGCACCTGAACAACAGTTTCCTGCTGCAGCGCTTCGGGATAGGGGCGGGTGGCCAGTTTGGGGTCGTACAGATTCGCGTTGCAGCCGATCGCGAGCACCGCGGGAACCGCGAGGGCGATCCGGAGCAGTGCAGGCCATCGATGCAGCATCACGAGCGCAGTGTAGAGATCCAAACCATCTTCGTTCGTGGTGCGTATGCGCGGTGCACGCACACTCCATGAACACATCGGTTTCATGTGTGTACGGACTAGACTCCATCCATGAGCGTCGAACTTTCGCCCAGCGAACTCCCGCCGCGGCGACTGTCACGATCCATCGCGGAGACTGCACGCATGGCACGCGTCGATCCCCGCGTGCAGGCGCTGATCCCGCGGTTTGATGCCCCGTTCTTTCAGGCGGGTTTGGCCGGGTACTCCGATGGAGCGATGCGATTGGTAGCGCGCCAGCACGGCTGTCCATTCTGTGTGACCGAGGCGCTGCTTGACCGCACGCTTATCCACGGCGGCAAAGGCAAGATCCGTGAAGACCCAGATCTCATCGCGACCGAGTGCGGCATGGGGGAACTGGAAGACAACGTCGCCGCGACCGTGGATGACCACCCGCTCGCTGGACAGATCATGGGATCGCGCCCCGATGAGATGGCGCGTGCAGCGAACATCCTTGTCGAGATGGGGCATGATGTCGTGGACGTGAACCTCGCATGCCCAGTTCGCAAGATCAGTGCCAACAACCGTGGTGGTCATTTCCTTGCGCATCCTGCGGAGGCCGTGGACATACTTCGCGCAGTGCATCAGGCGGTTGCGGGGCGAGTGCCCTGCACCGTCAAACTGCGGCGTGCGTTTGATGACACGCCTGAAATGGCCGCCTTCTTCGAGCGAATCTTTGATGCGTGCTATGACATTGGTTACGCATGGGCAACAGTGCACTGTCGCACGGTGCGGCAAAAGTATCTCGGTCCGGGTCGATGGGAGTTTCTTGAGGATCTCACGCGTCGACGCGGCGACCGAGTGATCTTTGGTTCAGGCGACGTGTGGACCGTCTCCGACATCTTTGCGATGCTCGATCAGTGTGGCGTCAGCGGCGTCAGTGTGGCGCGCGGCTGCATCGGCAATCCGTGGATTTTCCAGCAGGCGCGTGCGATGATGGCAGGACTGGAGCCGCAGCCGCCATCGCTCATGCAGCAGCGTGCAGCACTTGAGCGGCACTTCGAGTTGGCATCGATTCTCTACAGCGACGCGGCGACCAGTCGTCGCATGCGAAAGTTTGGCATCAAGTTCGCTGCACACCATCCACGTGCGGACGAAGTGAAAGCGGACTTCATTCGGTGCACCAGCGCCGAGAGTTGGCAGTCAGTCATCGAGCGTTGGTATCCCACCGATGGATCCAAGGCTCAGTTGGCGTTGGGATTTGGAAAGCCCAGCCACGCGTAGAACACGCTGCCATCCCCCTGTGGGCAGGGTGGAACGGGAATCACAAGGCACTCCACAAGTCCATCGTCCCACAGGCGGACTGGACCGACCCTGCTCCAGCCCACGACCGCGTCGGCACAGGGGACTTCTCCTCGGATGGTGAGCTGCAACGAGTTACCCGGGAAGATCTGCCGCGACTGATTCGGATCGACAAAGGACACCGCAACACATCGCCGCCCCTTTCGGTCGCCAGCCGGCGCCTTCTGAGTCGTCGCAGCCTGATCCAGAACGGCGGGCGTGTCATTCGCCTGCGTACCGCGCGCCGCGAGTAGAAGCGCAAGCGTGCCGCCAGCGATCACCCCCGTGCCAGCCCAGCCGATCGAGCCCCACGCGAGGGCCGTTGTTCTCTGCTTCATGCAAGACCTATCGGCTGAACGCACTCAACCCGTTGAGATCCTCCGCTGCGCGCGCGGCAGTGAAGACCATGACTCGTCCGGGACCAGCAGGCGCCTCCAAGTCACCGAGTCGTGCGGCGGCGATCCATGGTTGTCCCTCGGCGCTCATGGCCACGCTCCATCCATCGTGAACCTCCGCCATTGGCCTTGGTGACTGAAGCCGAGCGGTCGCTGTCCACGATCCGCCGCTTCGCTCCATCACATGCACACAACCGCTTCCTTCAAGGACAACAGATTCGCGGCCAGCAGGAGCGAGTCCACATGCCTCAGTCGCACCGACGGCGAGCAGTGGACCGCGGAGTGCAAGGGACATACCAAACGCCTCGGGTCGCACTCCGCCCACGCCATCGCAGACTGACTGGGGCGGCGCGATCGACTCCACGAATCGTGCACGAAGCGCATCCGCACGATTCACACGCCAGAGATGGATCTGGCCAGTGCGCTGCGCCATCTCGCGCTCCGTCCACTCGCGTGGTGCACCAACTGCAATGAGCTCGCCATCCACGGTGATCGACGCGCCAAACATTCCTGCATGAGTCGGCGTCGGCGAGTGCAGCACCGCTCCGTGATACCAACCCTCGTGCTTGGGCTGCCTCGACAGGAAAAAGAGATCCGCGCGACCCTGATTGGGGAACGAACCGTCGGCCTGCGACCATCCGACTGCGATCACCTCGCCATCGATCGCGAGAGCCTGCCCAAATCGCCCGGTCATCTCTCCCGTTGGCGATGGGAAGTGCGCGGCGTGTTTCCACCCACCATCGCCTTGCACAAAGACATCGCAGCGACCCGACGCAAACGCCTGCCCAGAGTCATCGGGTGATCCAACCACGACATGAACACCATCGGTTGCGACGGATGCGCCAAAGTGCCCGCCCGCGCTGCCTCGTGCGCCATCTGTAGGGGAGTCCAGCACTGTCGTGAGACGCCACTCGAGTCGCGGACCGCCCCGATCGAGCGCATAGATATAGACACGACCGACTTGAAACCCATCAGGCCAGCCGAGTCCGCCCGTCTCGTGGGGTGCACCAATGCACAGCAGCGAGCCACGCGGATCCAGTGCCACCGACAATCCAAACCCAGACGAGGTTGACCCCTTCGGATGTGGGATCACGGCGATCGGCGAACCACCGCCTGAGGCTGGTTGCCATAGCGTGACAGTTCCAGCGTCCACCCCAATATCGCGGTCTCGACCGCTACCGATCGCAAGCAGCCCATCGGCGCTCGCCGAGACGCAACTACCGAGGCCAAGCGGCAGGGTCTCGGCGGGTGCGGCCAAGTCCATGTGATGCTCCCACGCTCCTGCGCGCGTTGCGGCAAGCACACCGCGGCCACCAATCATCAACAGCAGGAACCCAACCCCCCAAAGCACTGCCGTCGCACGCCGTACCAGAATCTCTCGTTCCATTGCCCCCGGTTTTTTTGCCACGCTGATTTCCCTCCTCATGCGGAACGGACGGAAGCTAGCTCGCTGCGCGTGCGTTCCCCACAAGCACACCGAACTTCTTGCCCACGGTAGAAATGCCCGTCATGCAGACCGAAACATATCTGTACTCCGATGGCGAACAGCGGTGCGAAGGGTTCGTGGCGCGTGAGGCGGCGCTCACCCTGCCCGCGCCCGTCGTTGTCGTGTGTCATCACTGGTGGGGGCGTGACGAACTCATGGACTCCCATGCCACGCGTATGGCGCGCCTGGGATACATCGGATTCGCAGCGGATATCTACGGCGAACATGCGGTTGCCAAGACGCCCGATGAGGCGTCCGCGCTGATGACCGGCTTCACGAATGACCGCGCCAAACTTCGTCAGCGACTCCGCGCGATCGTCGCCGCTGCGCGTCGCATCCCAGGGGCAGATGGACAGAAGGTGGTGGTCATCGGCTTCTGCTTCGGAGGTTTGTGCGCATTCGATGTCGCGCGCGATGGATGCGAAGGTGTACTGGGTGTGGCGGGTTTCCACGCGCTGTTCGCGCCGCCGCAACTCGGCAAGCAGAAGCAAATCTCTGCGCGCGTTCTTGCGCTGCACGGATATGCGGATCCGATGGCGACGCCCGATGCAATGGTCGCGTTCGCGAAGGAGATGACCGATGCGGGTGCGCACTGGGAGATCGATGCATACGGCAACACCGTGCATGCCTTCACCAATCCAGCTGCCAACGACCGAGCACAGGGGATGGGCTACGACGAGCGCATCGCGAACCGCGCCTTCACGCGGCTTGAGTCATTTCTTCGCGAGTGCTTCGGTCGGTGAACGCAACCGACGCCCTCCATGGATCTCCATGGGTCTCCATGGATCTCCATGGGCGTTGCGCCGCGCGCGCAGGGATTCGCTCCCGTGTCAGCGTCCCCGTTGCCCGCGGCGACCTCGCTTGAAGCCCTTCTTGTGTCCGCGCTCGCCGCGTGGCGCGCCGCGGCCGCCGACGAACCCTTTGTGCCTTCGACCTTCGGCGGGCGAATCCTCGCTCCGCCCGACGCCGACGCGCGCCGCGCGGATGGTGCGCAGCAGTTCCAGTTCCATCTGCCGCGTCGCGAGGTCGATGGCTGCAATCCTCACCTCCACCGAATCACCGATGCCAAGGCTCGCGCCGCTGCGTGCAGCGGAGAGGCGACCGGTGCTCTCACTGCGAACCCACCGCTCGCCGCGACCAACATCACGCAGGCGGATCATCCCATCCACCAGATACTGATCGAGCATCACGAACACGCCGCCGCCGCCCGGTGAAACGCCCGTGACGACACCCGTGAAGGTGTCGGCTCCATGCTCGTCGCGCAAGAACTGCAGCACGAGGAAGGTCCGCAAGGAGCGCTCGGCGTTCTCGGCCTGAACCTCCGTCTCGCTGCAGTGCTCGCCGCAACGCACCAGTGCGTCGGCACTCTCCACGCGGGGATCTTCGCGCAGGCGATCAAGCAGTTCGCGGCGCCGCTTGCCCCCGGGCGGGTTCTTGCCGTTGTCGGTCTGCTCTGCCCACGCATCGAGCATGCGATGCACCACCAGATCTGGGTATCGGCGGATCGGGCTCGTGAAGTGCAGATAGTGCTCGCTCGCAAGGGCGTAATGCCCGATGAGCGCGGGTGAATAGGTCGCCTTCGCCATCGAACGAAGTACCGAAAAGTGGATCGCACGCTCGCTGTCCGTGCCGCGCGTCGCATCCACGAGCGCCTGCAGATCCTTGCGCGTGGGTTCATCGGGCAGGCGAACCTTCGCGGCGCGCGCCGCAAGTCGAAGTGCCTCAACATCGTGGAACGACGGCTCGGGATGGATGCGCCGCAGTGCGGGGAGACCGAGTGACGCAAAGAGCCGTGCCACCGCCTCGTTCGCTTCGACCATGAACATCTCAATCAGCGTGTGAGTGAACGCATTGTCCTCGGGCTGCACATCGCAGACGCGACCATCGGCGGCGAACACCAGATCCGAGTCAGGAAGTGCAAGCACCACCATGCCGTCGTTCACTCGGCGCGCACGCAGCAGCTTCGCAAGACGCTCGCTCAGTCGAAGCTCCTCCAGCAGGGCATCATCGATCGGTGTCTCCGTCTTCGCATGAATCCTCGCCTGCACAAGATTGCCGTCGATCGCCGCTTGTGCCTCCAGGTACGTCAGGCGTTTGCGTGATCGAATCACCGTATTGGAATATCGCTCGTACAGCACGCGGCCCGTTCCATCGAAGGTGATCCACACCGTCTTGGCCAAACGCGGCACGCCCTCCTGCAGCGAGCACACGCCATTCGAGAGCGTTTCAGGCAGCATCGGAATGACGCGGCGGGGGAGGTACGCGCTGTTGCCACGCGCACGCGCCTCGTCATCGAGCGTGCTGCCGCGCCGAACGAAGCCTGCGACATCAGCGATATGCACCGCCAGCGTCCATTCATCCCGCGTGGCATCGAATGCGATGCTGATGGCGTCATCGAAATCGCGCGCATCAGGCGGATCGATCGTGAAGACCGAAGTCGCCGTGAGATCCTCACGTCCCTGCCACGGTCCTTCGCGCTGCGTCTCGAAGTCGCGCGCGGCCGCGGCGGCCTCATCGAGGACCGCAGTGGGGAACTCCTCATGCAGTTCGTACATCGCCATCACCGACAGCGTTTCGGCATCTGGTTCACCCGCAACGCCGAGCCGTCGGATGATCACGCCCTCGGCTCGGGCTCGCGTATCTGGAAATCGAGTGACTTCCACGATCACCTTGTCGCCCTCGTGCGCATCCTTCGCGCCAGGATCGCGCACCACGATCGGCTCGGTGAGCGCACGGCCATCGGGCAGCACGACCCAGCCGCGCCCCTCACGTTGCAGTTGGCCGGGGAAGCGCGTCTGCTTGCGTTCAAGCACTTCAAGCACTCGACCCGTTGGACGTGCGTCTGGTGCGCGGTCCCAGTCCTTTCCGCGCCGAATCACGGCGACACGAACGCGGTCGCCGCTGATCGCACCATTCACATCGTGCTCGGCAACATACAGATCGCCTTCACGCGATGGAACATCGGGCACCACGAACCCGCTCCCGTTGCCGCGCGCGCTGATTCGAATGCGACCGGTTGTCTCATCCTTGAAGCGCGTGAGTCGCACGATGTCGTCGGCGCTGATGTCAATGTGATCCTCGGTCGCGAGATCGTCGATCACGCGGCGGAACTCCGCGGACTGTCCTTCGCGGATGCGCAGTTGCTGCTCAAGTTCCCGCGTGCGCACCGGCCGATAGCCGTTGTGCCCGAGATGGCTGAGAATCTGTGTTCGGAGTGCGTCACTCATTTCTTTCCTCTTTTCCTTGTCCCTTTGGACGCTTTCGGCGAACGCCCCTCGCGCCGCGGGCCTTCGCGCCCGAGCTGCAGGACATTACCGATGCCGCGACCCTCGCGCGCGTGGCTCTTGCCGCGCTGTGCGCTTGACGGTGTCGCCTTCGTTCTTGCCGCTTCCTTCGCAGCCTTGGTGCCTTTGGCATCTGTCGCACCCGCTCCCGAAGCGCCGGCACCCGCAGCGCCCTGCACATTGGAGCCCGCTCCAGCCTCGGCTGTGGTCGCTGCACCGCTCTTCGGTGTCGGTGGCGTTGCCGCATCCGTCTTCGATGACTCGCTCTTGCCTGCGGCATCCTTCGCGCCGCGTTCCGACTCCTCGCCCTTGCGATAGGACTCGCTGCGGTAGTCAGTTTCGTAGAAGCCGCCGCCCTTGAAGATCACTGCGCCACCGATGCCTATGCGGCGTTCCACCTTTCGCGCGCCGCAGCGCGGGCAGGTTCGCACGGCCGAGGCGGTGATCGACTGAAACCGCTCGAACTCGAAGCCGCAGCCGCGGCAGACATACTCATATGTCGGCATGGTCAGGTGGCGGCGCGCGCGACCGCGACCTTCGCGGGCCGCAGTGGCACATCGCCGAGGCGGTACCCGGCCTGCATGCACTGCGCAATGCGTCCTGGCGGAACCGCGCCCGTGGGCTGCTCCAAGACTGCTTCGTGAAGCATCGGATTGAACTCATCGCCGGCCGCCGGATCGATACGGTCCACGCCGCACTGCGCGAGCGCCTTCAGCAGTTCAGTCCGCAGCAGCGTCACACCATCGGCGAGCTTGTCCGCGGGCAACGATCGCAGATTGTGTCCGAGTGCAAGATCCATGTTCTCCAGCACAGGAACGATCGCTCGCGCAACGAACGAGATGCCGATCTCCCGCGCACGCGACTCATTTTCCCGCGCGCGCCGCTGGAAGTTCTGGAAGTCCGCCAGTACCCGCACATACGCCTGCTGACGCTCCTCGACCTGTCGCTGCAGTTCCGCAAGAGGATCACTCTCGTTCCCATTTGCGGCCACCGCGGCGTTTGACGCATCCGAGGCCGCGTCCTCTTGGTCGTTTGGAGCATCTTCCTGATTGCGCTTTGGCTTCACTTCCATCTTCGTGTCTCTTTCCTTCGTTTTCGACTGTTGAACCTACGCGAGCGTCTCAAACATTCTGCGGCGCATCAGCTCTCGCTTCCAGCAATCGAGTCCTTGATCTTTTTGAAGAAACTCTTCTCACGCGGTCGGATTTCTTCTCCATCTGTGCCATCGAGCGTGGCCAACTCTTCAAGCAGGCGACGCTGGTCCGCGGAAAGCCTACGCGGGACAACGATTCGCAACCCGATCCGCAGATCACCACGCTGTTCAGGCTTGCGAAGGTGGGGGAGTCCGGCGTTCTCAAGCGTGACGATGTCGCCATCCTGCGATCCGTTGGGAATGTCCACTTCCTGCGGCCCTTCGAGTGTCTCCACGCGCACTCGCCCACCAAGCGCCGCGAGCGAGAAGCTGATGTCGCGCGTGCAGACGAGATCATCCTCGACGCGTTCAAACGACTCGTGATCGGTCACGGTGATCACCACATGAAGATCGCCGCGCGGGCCCTTGCCCCCGGCATCCGCTTCCTGTGGCGGCGGTTCACCCTCGCCTGCAACTCGGATCACTTGGCCTTCTGAAATCCCCTTGGGAATGCGCACCGAGAGATTTCGCTTACGTGGGACGCGCCCCGTTGCACGGCATTCCGGGCACGCTTCGCTGATGACGGACCCGCGTCCGCGGCAGTTCGGGCAGGTCGTCACCATGCGGAACATGCCGCCGAGGCCCGCCTGCGCCACTTGACCGTTCCCGCCACAAGTCGGGCACTGGATCGGCTTCGTGCCCTTCTTGGCGCCGCTTCCCTCACATGCGCCGCACACATCGCGTCGCGTGAAGTTCACCTCAATCTCCTTGCCGCGCAGCACATCGTCGAGCGTGATCTCGACGCTTGTCTCAAGGTCGTAGCCGCGCACAGGACCGCGCCGCTGTCGTCCGCCGCCGCCACCGCCGCCGCCGAAGATGTCGTTGAAGATCGAGAAGATGTCGTCGGGCCGCATCCGCGAGAAGTCATGCCCCGGCGCTTGGCGGAGTCCCGCGTGTCCGTACTGGTCGTACAGCGTTCGCCGCTGCGGATCGGAGAGAACCTCGTACGCCTCCGCGCAGACCTTGAACTCGACCTCCGCCTTGGCATCGCCAGGGTTGCGATCGGGATGCCACTTCATAGCCATGCGGCGATACGCGCGCTTGATCTCGTCGCCCGAGGCGGTGCGCTCGACGGAAAGCACCTCGTAATAGTCGCGCTCAGCAGGCATGATTCATCAACGCTGCGCAGAAGACAGCCAATGAAAGACGGAGGACCGCGAGGCCGAACGCCGCACGATCCTCCGTCGACGAGTCATTGGATTCAGGAGACCGCTCCCTCCGTGGGCGTGGTTTCTTCCTTCAGCTCTGTCACCAGAACATCGGTTGTGAGCATGAGCCCTGCGACGCTGGCGGCGTTCTCGATGGCGGTCTTGGCCACCAACGCGGGATCGATGATGCCCGCCTTGATGAGATCCTCGTACTCACCCGTCGATGCGTTGAAGCCGAACGCGCCCTTGCCTTCGAGCACGCGGTCCACCACGACGTCGCCGTCGGTTCCGAAGTTCGTGGCGATCTGCCACGTTGGTTGGCGAAGCGCCTCGACCACGATGTCGTAGCCAAAGACCTCATCGCCTTCCGCCTTGCGGCGCGCGTTCTTCACCGCCTCGACAGCGCGCAGGAACGCCACGCCACCACCGGCGACATAGCCCTCCTTCGCAGCAGCGCGGGTGGCGTGCAGCGCGTCATCCACACGGTCCTTCTTCTCCTTCATGGAAACTTCCGTCGCGGCGCCGACATGGATAATCGCCACGCCGCCCGTCAGCTTCGCGAGGCGCTCGTTCAGCTTCTCACGGTCATAGTCCGAAGTGGACTTGTCGTGCTGCGTGCGGATCTGTGCAATGCGCTCCTGAATCGCGTTCTTCTTGCCCGCGCCCTCGATGATCGTGCACTCGTCCTTTGTGACGACGACACGCCGGGCAGTGCCGAGCTCGTTCAGCTCAACATCGTTGAGCGTGCGACCGAGATCCTCGGCGAAGAAGGTGCCGCCCGTCAGCGTGGCGATGTCGCCAAGCATGGCCTTGCGGCGATCACCGAATCCAGGCGCCTTGACCGCGCAGATCTGGAGTACGCCACGGAGGCGGTTGACCACCAGCGCGGCGAGCGCCTCGTTCTCCACTTCCTCTGCGATGACGAGCAGCGGCTTGCTGGCCGACGCGACCTTGTTCAGCAGCGGGAGGAAATCGACGAGGTTGGAGATCTTCTTCTCGTACACGAGGACGAGCGCGTTCTCAAGCACGCACTCAGCCTTCTTCGGATCCGTCATGAAGTACGGCGACAGGTAGCCCTTGTCGAAGCACATGCCCTCGACATAGTCGAGCGTCGTGTCGGCAGTCTTGCCCTCTTCAATCTCGACGACGCCGGTGGCGCCGACCTTGTCGATCGCCTCGGCGATGAGTGATCCGATCTCGCCATCGTGATTCGCACTGACTGTAGCGATCTTCGTGAGATCATCGCGGCCCTTGCACTTCGTCGCGGAGGAGGTGATGCTCTCGCCCGCGATGCGTGCGGCATCGTTCACGCCGCGCTGAATCGCGACAGCGTTCGCGCCCGTCGCCACGAACTTGAGCCCACCATTGAAGATCGCCGACGCGAGAACCGTGGCGGCTGTCGTGCCATCGCCCGCAATGTCCGCGGTCTTCTTCGCTACCTGCGCCACGAGCTTGGCGCCCATGCTCTGGAACGGCTCCGAGAGCTCCACTTCCTTCGCCACGCTCACGCCGTCCTTTGTGACGGATGGGCTGCCGAAGGACTTTTGCACGATCACATTGCGCCCTGCTGGGCCCATCGTGACGGCGACCGCCTTCGCGATCTGATCGACACCGCGCTTGAGTTCAGTGTGCGCTGCGGTCGAAAACTTCATTTGCTTGCTGGACATGTGTGTATGCCTTCTCTGGGGTTTGTGTGTCGTTCCGATCAGCCTTCGATCACGCCGAGCAGTTCGCTCTCGCGGATGATGAGGTGCGTCACGCTCTTGATCTCGATCTCGGTGCCCGAGTACTTGCCGAAAACGACCGTGTCGCCTTTGGTGACAGTGGGCTTCAGACGGGTGCCGTTCTCAAGCAGCTTGCCTGGACCGACGGAAATGACTTTGCCCTGCATCGGTTTTTCCTTCGAAGTCTCGGGCAGGAAGATTCCCGATGCGGTCTTGGTCTCTGGATCGAGAGGCTTGACGACGATGCGGTCTTCGAGTGGTCGAACGGTGCTCATGTGTGTTCTCCGTAAAAGTTGTTGATGGTTCGTACAGTTGTGATTGACAGGAAAAATCTTGTTGGATCAGCGCACGGGGGGAGGAATCAGAAGTCCATGCCTCCCATGCCGCCCATGCCGCCCATGCCGCCCATGCCTCCCATGCCGCCCATGCCACCCATGCCGCCCATGCCGTGGTCATGTCCGTGGCCGCCGCCCTTGCCTTCATCCTTCGGCTTTGGCGCCTCGGTGATGATCGAGTCGGTCGCGAGCAGCAGACCCGCAACGCTCGCCGCGTTCTGCAGCGCAGCGCGGTCCACCTTGGCGGGAGTGATGACGCCCTGCTTCAGCAGGTCGCCGTAGGTGCGAGTGAGCGCATTGAAGCCTTCGCTGCCCTTGAGCGCGGAGACCTTCGCCACGACGACCGATCCACGCTCGCCAGAGTTCACAGCGATGGTGGCGAGCGGGACGACCAGTGCCTCGGCGACCGTATCGACGCCGAAGACTTCGTCGCCTTCGAGTTGCTCGCGGACCTTCTTGAGGCCTGGGATCGCACGGATGAACGACAGTCCGCCACCGGGCACGACGCCTTCAGCAACGGCGGCGCGTGTGGCGTGCAGCGCGTCCTCAACGCGTCCCTTCTTCTCCTTCAGTTCGGTTTCGCTGCTCGCGCCAACCTTGATCTGCGCAATGCCGCCCGCGAGCTTTGCGAGACGTTCCTGCAGTTTCTCTCGGTCGTAGTCGGAGTCGGTTCGCTCGATCTCGCTGCGGATCTGCGTGCATCGCCCCTGGATGGACTTCGTGCTACCTGCGCCTTCGACGATCGTGGTGTTGTCCGAATCGACGGTGACCTTCTTCGCTTGCCCGAGCTGGGAGATCGCGACCTTGTCGAGCTCGATGCCGAGATCCTTCATGATCGCCGTGCCACCGGTGAGGATCGCGATGTCCTCGAGCATGGCCTTGCGGCGGTCGCCGTAGCCGGGCGCCTTCACTGCGCAGACGTTCAGTACGCCGCGCATCTTGTTGATCACGAGCGTGCTGAGCGCCTCGCCTGTCACATCCTCGGCGATGATCAGCAGCGGCTTCTTCGATTCCATCACTTTCTCGAGGAAGGGCACGAGTTTGGTGACCGAGTCGATCTTGTCCTCATGGATCAGGACGAGTGCCTTGTCGAAATCGACCTCCATGTCTTCGGTGTTGGTGACAAAGTTCGCGCTGAGGTAGCCGCGGTCGAAGCGCATGCCTTCCACCACGTCCACAATCGTGTCGCGCCCCTTGCCTTCCTCGACAGTGATGACCCCGTCCTTCCCGACCTTCTCGAACGCCTCGGCCATGATCGCGCCAACTTCCGAATCATTGTTCGCGCTGATCGTGGCAACATGCTCGATACCGCCTTCGACATTCGCAACGGGGCGCGAGAGCGATGCGATCGTTCCAGTCACGCTCTCGACACCTTTGCGCATGCCACGGATGAGCGCGTTGGGATCTGCGCCCGCGGCAATGAACTTCAGCCCGCTGCGGAAGAGCGCTTCCGCGAGCACGGTCGCTGTGGTGGTGCCGTCGCCCGCGTCATCGGATGTCTTGGTTGCCGCCTCCTTCACCAGTTTCGCTCCCATGTTCTCCACCTTGTTTCGGAGCTCGATCTCTTCTGCAACGGTCACACCGTCCTTGGTGACCGATGGCCCACCCCAGCTCTTGTCGAGCACTGCGTTTCGTCCGCGCGGGCCGAGCGTGCTCTTGACCGCGTTGGCTAGCTTCTCGACTCCAGCGAGGAGCTGCTTGCGGGCTTGGGTATCGAATGTGAGGTCCTTGACTGCCATGGTGTTCTCCAGTTTCTTGGGGGTGGTGGTTCAGATGTCTTGAGGTTTTGAACGGTTCTTCAAGACGGTTCTTCAAGGAAGAGACATTGCTCGCGCAGCGCAATGTGCCGCGGACCTTGGCGGTTAGCAAAAATCGTGCCACAGGCCAAAAAGTTGGGTATTCGGACCGAGGACGCCCTTTGCACTAGCCTCAACGGGCATGAATCAACTCACTCTGCAAACCTGGCCGAAGATCTTGGTCATCTCTTTCACCGCACTTCTCGGTGCAGTGGCATCTGCCGCTGAGCCAGGTTCGGCAGTACTGCCGCAGGGCGCTGCGCCCGCAGCAACGCCGCCGATTGTGGCACCTGCCCCAGCGTGGCCAACTGACGATGCCGGGCTGAAGGCACTCGCAACCAAAGTGATCGGAAGTTGGTTCGATGCACTTTCACGCGGCGACAGTGCGGCCATCGAAGCGCAGCTGTTGCCTTGCGCGCAAGTCATGGCGTTTGACGGCGTGACGGACCGCGCTCTCTCGGTCGCCCGCGTCAAGGACAGTGCCACGCATGGCGTTCAAGTATCCAATGTGGTCGCCACGCGCGTCGGTGATGCGCTGGTCACCACATGCCTCGTCCGCGCACAGCAGAAGGTGGGCGGCGCTGATCTGAGCGGCGAGGCGCCGCGCATCGGCGTGTGGGTTCCCTTCGACGGCGGATGGAAGATCGCTGCGTGGGCATCGTTGCAGCAGCCCTCACCGCGTCCGGCGCCCGCAGCGCCGACATTCGAGGGCGAGACGGCGCTTGCTGCCGAGGGCTCGGCGATGCTGACGCGCTTTCTTGATGCGCAGCGTGCGAAGGATCTGAAGCCGTTCGAGAAGATGCTCGCGACGGGGCTGCAGGTGGTGAACTTCAAGGGGCAGAAGACGCGCGCGGATCTCATGCAGGGGGCGAGCCACGCCACCACCGAGCCGGCGACTTTGAACGATGTGCGCACAACGCGCTGCGGCGAGCTCACGATCGTCACCTGCAATTTGTCGATGCAGCAGAAGATCGGGTTCAACACGCTGCCTGCGGATCCTGCGCCCTTTCTCGCCGTGTTTTCAGGGACGGGCGAGACGGCAACCGTGATCGCACTCGGCAACACGAATCGGCCGAAGTGAACGGATCGTGCGCACGCGACGCGTTCGCGCGTTTCAGTTCGGCGACTCGCCTCGCGCCGTCGGCTCCACCACGCGGATGACATCCGTGAGTTGCGGTGGAGGTGCGTTGAGAATCTGCCGGATCCACCAGAAGTTGAGCACGAGATAGATGCCGCCGAGCATCAGCAGTCCGCCCGTGACGAATGAAAGCGCACGCAGTGCGACGGCGAGGTCAGGTGAAGCGAGCGATGGCAGCACGGTTGCGCCAAAGGACGCAACGAGCGTGATCGCACCCGTGACCGTCATCGTCTCGAGCGACTGACGCGCGTGACCTGCGTGGCGAAGTCGGCGGCATCGCCGTCCGAGCGTTGCGGCGAAGCGGTTGAGCCCCGACGCCGCGATCGTGGCCGCCACCAATTGCACCGTCAGGCACATGAACCAGAGTCCTGCGTTCGAGACATGCGTGATGGATTGCAGATCGAGGAACACGCCCGTGCAAGCTGCGAATGCGGCAGCGCACCAAATCGAGACGCCCCAGAGAAGTCGCTGTCGTGCGGCGCCCGTCTCCATCATGAGCACCTCGTCGTCGCGGCGCGCGAGGAGGACGGCAGAAACGGTGAAGATCACTGCCCCAAGGCACGAGAGCACGACCGCAATGCGGTCCACCGGGCCACCGTCGGGAGGCAGCGGTTCACGCCCGAGTTCGGCGAATCCGCGCGCGATCATCGGTGAAGTGACCGCAACGAGCCACAGCAGGATGCCGATGCCGACGCCGAGCAGCGCTGCCGCCACGCGGTGAGCGTGCAGTGGGCGTGCGAGCGACTGCGACGGAAGGTCGAGCGTCTCGACGAGCGACACCATGACGGGCGTCGAACACTCGGGGCAAATGCCACTCGGAAGGAGCCCGCGAAGGACCTGTCCGCAGCCTACGCAGCGCAGATCGTGGGTGACTGCCTTCGGACGCATGTGGCAAGCGTATCCTCGCAGGATGGACTCCATCGCAGCGCTGCGGCAGGGGATCGCGTCGGTGTTCTTCGGGAACCCGCTGGCGGTTGATCGCATCGTGTGCTGTCTGCTTGCGCGCGGTCATCTGCTGATCGAGGATGTGCCAGGTGTCGGCAAGACGATCCTCGCACAGGCCATCGCGCGCAGCCTGCGCTGTTCGTTCTCGCGGATTCAGTGCACGCCCGATCTGCTGCCCACCGACATCACAGGCGTTGCCGTCTTGGACCGTTCATCTGGGTCGCTGTCTTTTCGTCCTGGACCTGTGTTTGCGAACATCGTTCTTGCCGATGAGATCAACCGAGCAACGCCGCGCACACAGAGCGCGCTCCTCGAAGCGATGGGCGAGGGAACCGTGACGGCGGAGGGTCAGGTGCACACCCTTCCGAGCCCGTTCTTGGTGGTGGCGACGCAGAACCCAAGCGACTTCACCGGCACATTTCTGCTTCCAGAGAATCAGCTCGACCGATTCCTGATGCGGATCAGCCTTGGCTATCCGGCGGCGGACGATGAGGCGCAGATCATTTTGCAGCAGCCCGCGCGGAGCGCGCTTGCGCGGCTGCAGCCTGTCCTCGATGCGCAGCAGGTCCTTGCGCTGCAGGCAGAAGTCGACGCCGTGCGGATCGATCCCGTGCTCGTCAGTTACATCATCTCGGTGGCGCACGCCACGCGGCAGCATCCGCAGCTTCAGCTGGGTGTCAGTCCACGCGGGGCGCTTGCGCTCGCGCAGGCTTCGCGCGCGGCCGCGCGTTTCGCGGGGCGCGACTACGTGGTGCCTGAGGACATCGTCGACAGCATCGAGCCCGTGTGCGCGCACCGCGTTGTTCTCCGTTCGGGTGGGAGCGGTGATGCGGGTGCACGCGTGGAGCGGCTGCTGCGCGAGGTGCTTGAGTCAGTGGCGAGCCCCGCGTAGCCGCGGAGTCGTCTTGCGTGGCGTTTACAGCAGCGAGAGCGAGGGGACTTCACCACCGAGCCGTAGCCATGTGATGCGAAGGATTCTCCAGATGCCGTCCTGCTCGCGAACCACTTCAAAGTGCCAGCGAGTCGGCACTGCGCCAGCGGAGGAAACCGTGGTCGTGCGGCAGGCGATCTCGACCTCGCCTGCTTCGTCGGAGAGCGTGCGCGCATCGAGCGAGAGAAGCGTGTTCGATTCGATGCGATGGCGACCCGCGAAGGAGTCGAACGCTCGGTCGATTCGATCGCGCCCTTCACCCGGACTGTTCAGGCGGCCCACATGGATGGAGGCGCGTTCACTGAAGCATTCCTTCGCTGCCGCGACATCGCCTGCAACAACGGCCGCGACGAGTTGCTCGACCCGCTGCTGTGCGTGCTCGCCCGGTGTGATCACACCCCAGCCGATCGCCGCCGCAAGCGCGCCGATGAGCAGGGGAGCGGCGGCGCAAGCGACCAGACGCAGGGAACCCCGCTGCAGCCCGATCCATGCGATGACTGCGGACGCTGCGACGCCCATGACCAAGATCCAGGCAGGATGTTCAGCAATCCACTGCAAATCGAAGAGAGCATAGGAATAGGATGTGGCAAGGTGACCCAGTCGGTGTCCGTCAATTTCTCCGTGCCCATCGCACTGTTCCCGCTGCCGGGCGTGTGCCTGCTGCCGCACACGGCGCTGCCGCTGCACATTTTTGAGCCGCGCTATCGCCAGATGGTGGCGTGTGCACTCGAGCCTCTCGCGCGCGGCAAGCAGTCGCTGCCGATCGCGATCGCAAGCATCGAGCCGAGCGCATCGCCGAGCATGAGTCCCGATGCACCGATGGAGAGACGAAACCCGCCGCTGCGCAAGGTGGTATGCGTTGGTCACATCGTGCAGCATCAGGAACGCGAGGATGGTCGATACGACATCGTGCTGCAGGGGCTCTGCCGCGCGGCGATCGATCGTTTGGATGAACCCACGGCGGCGCGCTGGTATCGGCAGGCCATGTTGCATCCGATTGAGAACCCGCAGCGAAGGGTGCGCGGGCTTGGGCGAGTGCGCTCAGAGATGCGGTCGATGCTGTCGGGGATGCGCATGCAGCGGATGCATGCGGCGCGCACGATCGTGGATTGGATCGAGCGACCTGAACTTTCGAATGAAGTGGCGCTTGAACTGGTGGCGTTCGCGATGGTGAGGGATGAGGCGCTCCGCTATCAGCTGCTGGCGGAGCATGACGCGATGGAACGCGCCAAGCTGATCTGGAGCGATCTCTGCCGCATGGATCGTTTCATCGCGAAGGCGGAAGCGCAGAAGTTGCGCGTTCCGCCGCGTGGGATGAACTGGAACTGAAGCGTGGCGCGCCGAACGAATGAGGATGCCGATCTCTATTGGCTCGCCAAGTCGGAGCCAGATGTGTATTCGATCGACGATCTGCGACGCGAGGGTGTGACGCTGTGGGACGGAGTACGCAACTATCAAGCTCGGAACTTCCTGCGTTCGATGCGGGTGGGTGACCGTGTGCTGTTCCACCACTCCAACGGCGACCCGAGCGGCGTGGTCGGTACCGCAGTCGTCGCGGGTCTGGCTCAGCCCGATTCCACACAGTTCGATCCGCGCCACGAGGGCTTTGACGAGGCGTCGAAGCGTGAGGACCCGCGTTGGTGTGCCGTGAAGATGCGCTTCGAATCACGGTTCGTCGTTCCTGTGACGCTACAGATGCTGCGTGCGGACCGGGCACTGTCTGGCATGCGGATCTTGCAGCGGGGCAATCGACTTTCGGTGACGCCCGTCACCGCGGCGGAGTTCATGCGCGTGGTGAAACTCGGCGGTTCGTAAGCGGCGGCGCGATGGCGTAGCATCCCGCGGATCGTCTGGGGCGCACGGCTGGCGCGTGCCCGCCCGCCCCGACTGCGCTGGATGGAGTGAAGAAAACGATGACAAATGTCCTCGGACAACTTGCGGCTGAACTCGGAATTCTGGTGATCGTGGTCGTTGGTCTCGTGGTGCTCGCCATCATCGTCGGTCTCTATGTGATGGGCGTTTACAACTCGCTGCAAAGGCTTCGTGTGGCGACCGAGGCTGCGTTCAGCGGCATCGATGTTCAACTGAAGCGTCGTCATGATCTGATCCCGAATCTCGTCAGCACCGTGCAGGGCTACGCGGCGCACGAGCGCGGCACGCTTGAGGCGGTGATTCAGGCGCGCGCCGCTGCGATGAAAGGCGGCACCATCGCCGAGCGTGGCGAGGCGGAGGGGCAGTTGACGGGCGCACTCGGGCGTCTGATGGCGGTCGCCGAGGCATATCCCGATTTGAAGGCGAATCAGAACTTCCTGCAGTTGCAAGGGGAGTTGGCAGGACTTGAGGGCGGCATCGCGCAGTCACGCGGCGGGTTCAATGGGTCGGCACAAGGGTTCAACGCGACCCTCGCGCAGTTTCCCGCAAACATCGTCGGGCGACTCTTCGGGTTCACTCCATTCGACTTCTTCAAGGCAGGCGAGTCGGAGCGTGCAGTGCCAGTGGTGAAGTTCTGACGGATCGGTCGAGCAGGGCGCCCAAAAGCCCTGCGCACGCGAGGAGCGGTCACGGATGGCCAAAGAAAGAATCGTTTCAGCGGCGGCGCAGTCGGATGATGAGGCGACTGCCGTCCCTTCGATTCGTCCGCAGCGCATGGCGGAGTATGTTGGGCAGTCGTCGCTGAAGGAGCGGCTCGGCATCGCGCTTGCGGCCGCGAAACAGCGGGGAAAGCCGATGGAGCATGTTCTGCTGCACGGACCGCCGGGGCTTGGAAAGACGACGCTTGCACATGTGATTGCAAATGAAATGGACGCGCACGCGTCCGTCACCAGCGGGCCTGCGCTGACAAAGGCGGGTGATCTGGTGGGCATGCTCACGCGGATGCAGGAGCGCGATGTGCTGTTTATCGATGAGATTCATCGGTTGCCAGCATCGGTCGAGGAGTACATCTACCCGGCGATGGAGGACTTCCGGATCGACTTCACGGTCGATTCGGGAATGCACGCAAAGGTGGTGACCGTCAATCTGAAGCCGTTCACGATCATCGGCGCGACAACGCGACCGGGTCTGCTGACGCAGGCGCTGCGAACGCGCTTTGGCATCACGCATCACTTGGGCTTCTACCCGGAGGGTGATCTGCTCTCGATTCTCGATCGTGCCACGCGGATTCTTGAGGTGGGTTCGGTGGCGAAGGATGCGCTCGCGATGATCGCATCGCGCAGTCGAGGCACGCCGCGCGTGGCGCTGCGGCTGCTTCGCCGCGTTCATGACTTCGCGCTCGTGCGTGGTGATGGATCCGTTGGGATTGGCACGGTTGATGCTGCGCTCGAGTTGGAGTCGGTGGACGCGGTCGGACTTGACGCGCTTGATCGCAAGTACCTGACGACGCTCGGCGGCGTCTACCAAGGCGGCCCAGTCGGCGTCGAAGCACTTGCCGCATCGATGGGTGAAGATGGCGGCACGCTCGAGGATGTGGTGGAACCCTTCTTGCTGCAGACAGGATTCGTTGCGCGTACTCGACAGGGCAGACGCATCACCGCGGCGGGCGCGAAGCATGTGCATCTTGCGTTTTCGCCGGCAGCGGACGATCGCTCGAGTCTGTTCCCCGAGTGAAAGGCAGCGTTTGCCGCGACTGCCGCGGTGGCTACGGTTCCGCAAGTCCTGGCACGAGCGAATTGCCCTGCGCGAGCGATTCCGAATCGAGCGCGAGTCCGGCGCGGCCCGCGCCAGGAATCTGAATGCTGGCGTTGAATGTGGTGAGATCAGTGATCTTGTTGTACGAAGCGCCGATCGAGAGGAAGAAGTCGGGGAAGGTTCTTGTCAGTGCTGCGGAGAAAGCGCGGAAGTCCTCTTGCACGAGGTCGTACTGAGGTGCGACGGTGAGCGCATACTTCTTGCTCAGTTGGTACGCGAATCCGCCCTGCAGGAACTCGTCGGCGGGATAGCCGGCGACACCAAAGGTGTTCACATAGCGGTACTCCGCAAAGACGCGCACGTCCGGTGACTGCTGAACGCTGCCGCCAATCGTTCCGCGCCCAAGGTCGGTGAGTCCGAAACTGTTCAGTGAATTGCCGCGGTCCTCGAGCAGGTAAGTGCCCTGTCCGTACAGCGAGAACGCATCACTCAGCTGCCATGTCGCGTTGGCATAGACATGGTCGCCCCACTGCGAATACTCGGGACGCCACGAATAGAAGGTCGGCATCGGCGACTGCGAATACTGCAGGCCGAGCGGATCGGTCGCGGTGGTCGTTGGCTGCAGGGTGTTTCCTTGGTTGTCGACCGCGGCGCCGACATTCAGCACGAGCCAATCGACGGAACGCCAGTTGCCTGGACCACCGCGCATCGTCTGCAACTTGTTCGAGATCGCGGCATGCGCGACGGCAGCGCCGGAAGTGGCCTCCACTTCCTGGTCGTAGACGGGCATGTTGAGAACGCTCTGCGAGTTCCAGCCGTACCACAGCGTCGCGCTTGGCTGCACGACATGATGGAGGCGGTTCAGATCAAGGAACGAACTTCGCACGGAGTTGTAGTTGGCGGTCCACTCGGTCGAGAAGCGGCTGCCTGCGCCGACGAGGGTTCGCCAGTCCGACGCGTCCGGGTTGTAGTCCGTGAAGTTGTTGAGGATGTATGCGGCGAGTTGGCCATGCACGAAAGGCACCGCCTTCACCGAACCCAGTTCGAGTGGCATGGACAACTCCTGCCGCGTGTAGATGCGGGAGCGGGTCAGACCGTCATACCCAGCGGACTCATAGGCATCCTTCACATTGAGCGTGGATGGATAGAGCCCAGATGTTGAGAACGCGAGCGGTGAGATGCCGAGCTGCGATGGTGATCCAGTCTGCAGATCGAGCCGCATGAGGTTGCCTGAGTACTGCTGCGACCAGGTGAGCGTGTCGCCGAAGAGCGAGTCGCCGTAACGCTGATAGGCGAGTTCAGGCAGCTTGTCGGTGATGTAGGGGCGCGAGGCAAGAATGGATGCGTTGGAGATGAAGTTGTTTGGGTTGTACTTGAGCAGCAGCGATAGAGAGTTGTTCCCATCCTGCCAGTTCAGATAGCCCATGGTCTCGTACTCGCGTCGATTGAGGTAGTCGTTCTGCTTGAAGATGGACGCGTAGGTGGAGTCGCTGAAGACGGCAAACTCGATTGCCAAAGTGACATCGCTCGCGAGATTGCCTCGCCAACTGCCCTCGGCATCTCCGCGGTACTTGATGGGACTGATGATGGTCTGTCCCGCGGCAGTCTGTTCCTCGTTGCCGAAGTCATAGAGACCCATCGCGCGAATGTTCGCGGCACTGCCAAAGATGTTTGCCTGCGCCGAGACGCCAAGACCCGCTGCGTTCTTTGTGTACGCCTCCTGCAGCAACCGGACTTCCGTGAGCGGCTCGGCATTCTCGATCCCCATGAGATCGAGCAGATCCCAGTCGCTCTTGATGATCGTTCCAAGAAAGTCGTTGAATCCCACATTGATGTACTTCAGCGGAATCTGGTTGGGCGACCCTGCGATGTACGGCCAGTACAGCAGGGGAACGCCGCTCGCGCGCAGCGTGGCATGCTGCCCAGTGAAGAAGCTGCCTGAGCCGCCGGGCGAGCTGTCCTCGGTGACGGTCAGCTTCGAGACGCCGACGGAGAGGTGAGGGGTGAAGAACTCGCTGGTGGAGACGCGTGCGGTGTCCGCTTCGAACTCGCCTGCCGCGATCTGGCGCATCTCCGCCGCGCGCGCGTAGGCAAGAAGTCCGTTCCGCATCGTGGTTCGCATGACCGCGTCGAGGACGATGGCTTTGTTGCGTTCGAGGTCGTAGTAAACACGCTTGCCTCGCAGCACATAGTTGGAGTCGGTGGCAATCACATCGCCTTCGAGGTAGATGCCCGCAATGTCGCGCGCATCGAGGAGAGCGCTCGTCTCCGCTGCACCACCCGTGGATTCAGGCTTCAGGAACACCACGCCGCGGTCGGCGGAGAGTTGCAGTTCGCGCAGCGGACCCTCGCCAGGAGGACTGGTGTAGTCCACACGCACGGTGCCCGCGAGCATCACGCAGTTCTGCGCGGTGTCGACGGAGACATCACCGGCGGAGAAGGAGACCGATCCGCGCGGGCTGAAGATCTCCGCGCTGTCCTTCGCCGCGCGAATGAGCGGCGAGGGAAGTGCTGGCTCGGGTGGCGGTGGAACGGGCGAGGCACCGATCATCAGCGGCGGATCCCTCGGTGGTGGCGGCGGCGCATCCACTTGCGGTCTGCGCTGCAAGAGCGCACCGCGCGCGACCGACTCGAGGTAACGCTTCACGCGTGCCGTCGCGGCGGTGAGCACGCTGCCGCTCGGTGGCGGCTTCTGTTCAACCATCACCGCGGAGAGTTGCACTTCGCCACGGCTGCTGCCCGTGACCAGCAGATCGCTGCCGCTCGCTCCGAGGCCGGCGCGGCGTGTGGGTTCCTCCGCCTCTGGGAAATAGATGGCGATTTGATTGATCAGTCCAGCCGCGCTTGGGATGCGGTTGATCCAGACCACCGCATCGGTGCTGGTGAAGAAGTAGCCGCCGAAGCGAACTTGCACATCACCTTCGAGCTGAACGCGCTGCGTGTCGTCGACCGTCCAAGTCCACGCTCGAACGCCTTCGATGCGGATATCGCCCGTCACTGGTTCGACCGGAATGACGAACCCGCCGAGTGACTGTCCCGTGATCGGAACGGCGCGTAGTTCCTGTGCGTCCGTACGTGTCGCGCAGAGCAGCAACCAGAGCGGCAACCAGAGCAGGGGAAAGAGTCGTGCGATCCGCAGATGGACGACCGCGTGAGGCATGGTCGTCGCGGGGCAGCGCGCCGCGTCTGTCTCTCGCCGATCGCTCGCAACCATCGTGGGGGCGGATGCTACGGCGAGAAGGGTTCAGCCGCGGAAGCCGAGCGGATCATGCAGTGCGGTCGACACTTCTTTCACGGCAATGGTCAGACCGAACGCGAACGCCGCCATGACGAGCGCGATCAAGCCCCACCCGAACTGCCCCCAAGCAAAGAGCCACGAGGCTGCGTACACCGATTGCCAGAGCGCACCGTACCGCGCGACCTTCGCCGCCGCGATCTGCGGCGTGAGTGCTCGCGGAATCTTGCGAAGCAGAACAGCACCGAAGCCAGCCGCGGCGAGCACGGGCAGGAGCGCGCCCCAGAGAGGCGCATCACTCGGCCAGAATGATCCAGAAGAACGCATGACTCCAAGACCGATGAGAATGCTGCTCCACGCGATCCATCCCGCGATCACCGATGCAATCGCGCGCCAAGAAAGCGGCGGTCGTTTCCCCTGTAAAACATGCACGGCGGCGGCGACGACCAACGCATGCGTCATGGCAAGCCAAGCTGGCAGCGTGAAGGTGAACTGGTCATTGGGGATCAGCATGTGTGCCGCGTGCAGCAGACCGATCGTCATGATGCCGACACCTGGTATGTACTTGCCCGCGCCGTTGTAGAAGACGAGACCGCCTGCCACGAGCAGGGTGATAAGCAGTGCGCCGCTGCCGAACAGCAGGGCTCCCGCAATCGCTATCAGCAATGATCCGAGTGCAACGGTCAGCGCTTGCGTTCCACCAAGATCGCCAGCCGCGAGCGGACGCCGCGGACTGAAGACGCGGTCACGCCGCGCATCGAGCAGATCGTTCAGCGTTGCGCCGAAGGCGAAGAGTCCGACCGCGATGACGGCCGAGGCCGCCAACGCTTGCGCGAGTGGCATGGTCGCCACAGGCATGTAGTGGTACTCCGGTCGAGTGCGCGACAGAATGACGATGAGCCACAAGTCGGTGATGGCGCCGAATGCCATCGATGTGCGCGTCAGTTCGACTGCGGAGAGCACTTTGCGTGCGACGCCCGCCATGTTGCGAGGCTACCATCGCGCTCCCCCCATGAAGCCGTCCGATCATGCAGCGGATCACTCGCCACTTCGCGCGAACGACATGACAGTCGTGCTTGTCGTCAGCGGTTACCACGCCGATATCAGTGGAACGCTCGCGAACGGAGCGCGGCGCGCGTTCGAGAAGGCCGAGGGTCGCTCGGACCGGCTTGAACAAATCATGGCGCCAGGCGCGTTTGAACTGCCTGTGATCGCTGCAGCGGCTGCACAGCGGGCGGATGTGGACGCTGTTGTGGCGATCGGCTGTGTGCTCACCGGGGAGACGAGCCATGATCGGTACATCTCCGATGCCGTCGCGCATGGATTGATGCGCGTGGGGCTCGACAGCGGCAAGCCTGTGTGTTTCGGGGTCCTGACATGCGCGACGATCGAGCAGGCACGCGCGCGCGCGGGCGGCGCGAAGGGCAACAAGGGCGAGGAAGCGATGAGTGCCGCGCTTCGTGCAGTCGCCGCGATTCGATCGCTCTCCGGAGGTTCGGTGGGCGGCCCGCCTCGTGGCGCAGGATTGTTGCGGTGAGTGCTTCGCATCCCGAGCGCTGCTGTGCGCTGCAGGCGCTGTTCCAGTTCGATCTTGGCGGCGGTCCCGGCGACAGCGATCTGCTTGCGCGTTCGTTTCGCGCGCGTGCGAGCGAGGCGCGGCCAAGCGATCCCACTCACTGGGAGTGCGACTTTCCACCGGAGGCGGTCGATGGCGGTATGACGCTCGCGCGCGCAGCTTGGGATTCGCGCGCAGATGCCGACCGTGATGTGACCGCGCTTGCACCTGAGTGGCCGACGAACCGTCAGGCGAGCGTGGATCGGAACATCCTTCGCATCGGCTACTGGGAAGTGGTGCATGGTGGCGTTCCCGCGCCGCTTGCCATCAATGGTGCCGTCGAACTCGCAAAGGTCTACAGCACGGAGCGCAGTTACGCGTTCATCAATGCGATCCTCGATCGCATCGCGATCAGCCGCGCCGAGCAGCAGTTGCCTGGTGACCGCGTGGCGTGAGGCTGAGCGGATGCTCTTTGCCTCCACCATCGATGCGATTCGCCGCGGGCTTTCCAAGACCGCTTCAGCCGTTGGCGCTGGACTGCGCAGTGTGCTGCATGGACGCCGTCTCAGCGATGAGCTGTTGACCGAGATCGAGGCGCAACTGGTGGCGGCGGATGTCGGCGTGAATGCTGCGCGTGAAATCGTGGCGTCGCTTCGAGCGGAGTTTCGTGCAGGGCGAGTGGAACGCGGAGAGGATGCGCTGGAGTTCCTCAAGCGAGTACTCGCGGATCGTCTCGCGAGTGGCGAGGGTGCGTCGCGCGAGATCGCAGTAGGGGTGGCTAAGCCCGCGGTGGTGCTGGTCGTTGGCGTGAATGGTGTGGGCAAGACCACGAGCGTCGCGAAGATCGCGCACTCGATCCGCAAGTCTGGTCGCTCGGTGCTGCTCGCGGCTGCCGACACCTACCGCGCTGGTGCGGTGCAGCAGCTTGGCATTTGGGCGCAGCGACTCGGCGTGGAGGTCGTCAAGGGTTCCACGGGCGGCGATCCTGCTGCGGTTGCGTTTGATGCGGCACAGGCGGCGGTCAAACGAGGGGTCGATGTGCTGCTCGTGGACACGGCGGGTCGCTTGCACAACGAAGCGAGCCTGATGCGGCAACTCACCAAGATTCGCGATGTGATTGCGCGGCAGATTCCAGGTGCGCCTCACGAGGTGCTGCTCGTGCTCGATGCCACGAGTGGGCAGAACGCGATCGTGCAGGCGACGGCGTTCAGGCAAGCGGTGGCAGTGACTGGGCTCTTTCTTGCGAAGATGGATGGCACCGCGCGCGGCGGTGTCGCGGTGGCGATTCATGATGCGCTTGGGATTCCCGTGAAACTGATCGGCGTCGGTGAGCGGCCCGAGGATGTCGAGCCGTTCGATCCAAAACGCTTTGTGGATGCGGTTTTTGCCGTGCCTGCGACTACCATGGGAGCGTGATGCGCCCCGAGCGGACATTCTCTGCGAAAGCCTTCACGCTCGTGGAAGCGTTGGTGGTGATTGGCATCATCGTCTTGCTCGTTGGCATCACGGTGCCTGCCTACAAGATGATTCAGCGCGAGAGCCAGAACACTGGCTGCCTCAGCAACCTTCGACAGAATTACTCCGCGATGCAGTCGTATCAGACTGCGAACAAGGGTCTGCTGCCGATGTGCGACTTCCTGCCCGTTGTGACGCCCGACGGAACCGAGGGTGGTCTGCCGAACCTGCTTTCGAAGTTTCTGGCAGTCGACAGCCCGACATGGTTCTGCCCATCCGATGTCGACAGCGAGTCGCTCGAAACGGGGACGAGCTACACCTATTTCCCAGGCCTGATTCGCTTCACGCCTGAGATTCAGTTTCAGGTGCTGCAGGTGCTGCTTGCGATGCCGCAGAACTCGTCGCCCGTGCAGCGCGAGCAGCTTCGGCTGCAGACGGAGTCGAAGTTGGTGCTCGCGCTCCTTGAGGAGGACAGCAATGGGCTCTTTCCGCTGCTGCTCGACAGCGCAGACCGCCACACGGGCGGCACGCGGATTCCGCGAAACGGCGTGTACCTCGATGGATCCGCTCGCGCGATCAAGGTGGAGTTCGAAGCGGAGGAGCCGTGATCGTGTGCAGGTACCCTTTGCACCGCGGCGAGATACAGCATGGACCTTCGTGATCTCATCGACTGGCTGAACGAGCGGCGTGGCGCCATGGTGCGCGGGATGGCCGTGTTGCTGCTGCTCGCGCTCGTGGGTGGCGGCGCCTATTGGTGGGCAGTCGTTCGTTGGAAGCCGCCGCCATCGATCTTCGACAGTCCGGTGGACGATGTGCTCGGCTATCTCGCGATGGACGACTTCAACGAGTTGCCGCTCGAAGAGCGGATGCGTTTCCTCCGCGAACTCACGGATCGTTTCCGCGGCATGGAAGCGGCCGAGAGCGCGGCGATGGCCGGGTTCATGGCGGGTGTGACGGGTCCTGTGCGCGAGCAGATGACACAAAATGTCCGCGTGCTTGCGCGCGACATTCTCTGGCAGGGTGCCGACGGCTATTTCAATACAGCGCCGGGCGAACGCGATGCGTACATCGACCGTTGGGTCGTGGAGTGGAGCAAGATGGGCGAACGCCTCGCGACGGGCAAGGAGCGCGACGTGAGCGACAAGGAGCGTGTCGAGCGCATTCGCCGCGATTCATCGCGTGGCGAGGAGCGCATGAAGGACCGTGAACTGCCGAAGCTGAGCGAGGATGGCGCGCTTGGGTTCATGAGCATCTGGACGCGTGAAGTCGAAGTCACCGCGTCGCCGAAGCAGCAGGGGCAGATTTCGCGCTTCCTGCAGGACGTGCGCAAGCGCTACTCGGATGCCTTCTGATTCGCTCGTATCGGCGCTGCCGGTGCTGCAGCATGCCGACAGGATCGTGCGCCAGTTGCGTGAGGCGCGGCGGCTTGTGCTTGTTGCCGAGACCGGATCCGGGAAGACGACGCAGGTGCCGCAAATGCTCGCGCGTGCGGGGTTCACCGATGCGGGGCGGATCGTTGTGTTGCAGCCGAGGCGATTGGCGGCGCGCGCGGTGGCTCGGCGCGTGGCGCATGAGATGGGTTCGCGCGAGGGCGATCTGGTTGGCTGGCGAACGCGCTTCGACCGGAACGAAAGCGAGCGCACACGCATCTTGTTCATGACGGATGGTCTGTTCGTGCGGATGGCGACGGCACGCGGCGGGCTCGATGGCATCGGCACAGTGATCGTCGACGAGTTCCACGAACGCGGGCTTTCGTCGGATCTTTCGGTGGGGCTGGTGCTGCGCGCGCAGTCGCTTGCGCGGCAGCTGGTGCGGGGCGGAGAGACTTCGAGCGGCGGCAGTGGTGGATCGCCCGCGCTCGTGGTGATGAGCGCGACGCTCGATGCGGCGCGTGTGGCGCGTTCACTCGAAGTCGATCCGCTGCAGATCGAGGGGCGACTGCATCCCGTGACGATCGAGCACCGCGCGGATACGAAGGGCGGCGAGGATGCGTCTGCGCGTGTGGCACAGGAAGCGATCGAGGCAGTGGAACGCTTTGGTGGCGATGGGCTGGTGTTCTTGCCTGGTCGCGGCGAGATCGCGCGCACACTCGAGACGATGCGTGCGTCGCCTTCCTCTGCGCACTTGGAAGTGCTTGCGCTGCATGGTGGGCAACAGCCCGAGGAGCAGGACCGCGTCTTTGCGCCGAGTGCGAAGCGCCGTGTGATTCTTGCAACGAACATCGCGGAGACGAGCCTCACGATCCCTGGCATTCGCTGGGTTGTCGACAGTGGTCTGGCGCGCATTCACCGCTTCGACATGCAGCGCGACCTGAACGCGCTTCGCATCGAGCCGATCAGTCAAGCGAGCGCCGCGCAGCGCTCGGGCCGCGCGGGGCGCACGGGGCCTGGCACATGCGTGCGGCTCTGGAGCGCCGCTTCGCATGCGCGTCGCGCCGCGTTCGAGACACCTGAAGTGCACCGCATCGATCTTTCGGAGGCTGTGCTTTCGCTTCGTGCCGCAGGGCTCGATGATGTCGCTGCGTTCCCGTGGATCGATTCGCCAACGCCCGCTTCGCTCGCGCGATCGGAGGATGTGTTGGGGCAATGTGGTGCCATTGGCGAGGATGGTGCGTTGACTGCGGATGGACGCTCGATGGCGCGCATCCCCGCGCATCCGAGGCTTGCTCGAGCGCTGCTCGAGGGTGCACGGCGCGGCGTAGCGTCGCGCGTGTCCTGGTGGGCTGCGTTGCTGGCCGAGCGAGATCCCTTCGAGCGTGAGGATGCGGCGGCGCTCCGCGGGGCGCTCGAGCGCGGCGATCTGCCTGGCGACATGACCGCGCGCGAACGCGCCTGGCAGGTATGGAAGCGTGGGGGCCGCGGGCGCGTGGACGCGGTTTCGGCGCGCGAGCTAGAGCGAGCGGCGGCGCACTTGCAGCGGGCTGCGCAGTCGTGCGCGCAGGTCGCGTCGTCGCGGGGCGGAGTGCCTCAGGATGATGACGCCGAAGTTGCGGCGGCGTTCATGCTTGGCTTCCCCGACCGCGTCGGGTGGCGCATGGATGCGCAGCGAGCGCACGCGTCGATGCGGGGGAGACGCAAGGTGTCGATCGATCGTTCAAGCCTGCATCAGGGCGCCGGTCCGCTGCTCGCCTTCGATGTACGGCAGATCGGCGAAGGCGACGCCGCGCAGACGGTGCTTTCGATGGTGAACGGTCTGCATCTGTCGTGGGTGGAGTCGACGCTGCCGCAGCGCTTCACGACCAAGTATGCGGAGCGCTGGGATGCGGAGCGTGAGGCAGTTGTGTCGATAGAGGAACGACTCTTCGATGGCGTGGTGATCGATGCGACCGTGCGTCCGCCGCGCGAGGCAGGTGCGGCGGCCGATGTGATCGCCGCACAGATGATCGCGGACGGTCGGCGCCCAGATGACTGGGAAGAGCGGAGCGTCCCGTGGATTGCAAGAGTTCGCTGGTTGTCGGCATTGGTGCCAGAGCGGCGACTCGATGTGTACGGCGATGATGACCTGCGAATCCTGTTCGCGGAGTTGGCGGCAGGGGCCACGCGGTGGAGCGAAGTGCGCGCACGCCCGTCGTTGGAAGTGCTTCAGGGCGCCCTGTCCCACGATGATCGCCGTTTCATTCAGCAGATGGCGCCGAACGAAATCGTGTTGCCGCGTGGCTTCCGTATGCGGCTGCAGTACGAGCCTGGGCAGCCCGTTCGAGGGGCGGCGAAGATCCAAGATCTGTACGGGCTCGAGACGACACCATGCGTAGGCGGGGGGCGCGTTCCTGTGCTGCTCGAGATTCTTGGGCCGCACCGCCGCCCACTGCAGATCACGAGCGATCTATCTGCATTTTGGCGTGTGCTGTATCCGCAGTTGCGCTCGGAGTTGCGCCGTCGTTACCCACGCCACGAGTGGCGCTGACGGAGACGGCGGGCGATGACCGCTTCGCGGTGTCGCGTGAAGCGTTCACTCGAGGTTGTCGACGCCGAGATACGCATCGCCCTTGAAGTGGCGGCGCGGATGGATGCCAGGACGGATGCCTTCCTCTTCCGTGGGAGCAGGATCAGATGCGAAGCGCGGCAACTTGGGCGCCCAGAGTCGTCGGCCCGCGTGAACCTCATGAACGATGTTGACGGCCTCCTCGACGTTGTCGGTGACATGAAAGAGCTCAAAGTCATCCCGTGAGATCGTGCCGAACTCCTCGGCGAGCGTTGTGCGCATCCAGTCGAGCAGCGGCTTCCAGAACGCCGTCCCGACCAGCACGACGGGAAAGGGAACGATCTTCAATGTCTGGATCAGCGTGAGCGATTCGAACAGTTCGTCCATCGTTCCAAAGCCGCCTGGAAAGATGATGAACCCGCGTGCGTGCTTGACGAACATCACCTTGCGGACGAAGAAGTAGCGGAAGGTGAGTTCGACGCTCTGAAAGGGATTTGGCTTCTGTTCGAATGGAAGTGAGATGTTCAGGCCCACACTGACGCCGCCGCCATCGAGAGCACCTTTGTTGGCTGCTTCCATGATGCCCGGACCGCCGCCCGTGATGACGGCGAAGCCACGCTGCACCAGGTGCTTTCCGCACTCGATCGCTTGCACGTACTCAGGACGCTCGGGTCGCGTGCGCGCCGAGCCGAACACCGCGACGGCCGGGCCCACTCGGACCATGGTGTCGGTGGCGTCCACGAACTCGCTCATGATGCGAAGTGTTCGCCAAGCCTCGTGCTGCAGCGCCGCCTTGATGTGTTTGGACTTCATGAGCGAGAGGACTACACTCACCACCCCATGTCAAGCAAGCGAGCGTCGAAGGGTCCCGTCCGCAAGGCAACAGCACAAGCGGGTAAGCCACGCGGGGGAGGCGCGGCAACGCTGACGCCGCCGCGGGCCGCCGAGACCGCCAAACCGCGGAAGACGGTCATCGATGGGTACCAAGCCGCACTGCGTTGGCTGGCGGACCGGCCCGATATTGAGCGAATGCGTTCCGTGCGCTACGACGATGGCGCGTTCAAGTTGGATCGCATGCGGGCACTGCTGACAGCGCTCGGCGATCCGCAGGACGAGGTGAAGACGATTCATGTGGCGGGCACGGTCGGCAAGGGATCGACCTGTGCAATGATCGCGCACATGCTGCAGGAGTGCGGCTACACCGTCGGGGTCTACACGAGCCCGCACTTCATCGATGTGCGCGAACGGGTCACGGTCGATCACAAGATGATCTCGAAGCCCGCATTCGTCGAGATGGCGAAGAAGGTGCAATCGGCCGCTGCGCGCGCGAAGGTGGAGCCAACGTTTTTCGAGGCGATCACGGCGATGGCGTTCAAGCACTTTGCGAATGAGGCGGTGGACATCGCCGTCATCGAAGTGGGGCTTGGTGGACGCCTCGACTCCACGAATGTGATCACGCCGATTGCGAGCGTTGTGACAACGATCGATCTCGACCACACGCGGATTCTTGGCGACACCGTCGGCAAGATCGCGCGTGAGAAGGCGGGGATTTTCAAGCGCGGCGTTCCGGCGATCGTCTTTGACGCGCAGCCCGAGGTGAACCGTGTCTTCACTGAAGTCGCGGAGCGCGCGGGCGCCGAGCTTCGCATCGTGAACCGTGACATCGAGTTTTCAAGTCGCTTCTGCACATCACCCGAACTCGGGCCACACACGCGCGTGTGCTTCTACACCAAACAAACGCGCATCGAGCATTTGCCGGTGCCGCTGCCTGGTGAGCATCAGGCGACGAACTGCGGGCTCGCGCTTGCGGCGATCGATGCGGCGCGCACGGCGGGTTTCGACTGCCCCGAGCACCTCGTCACGGCCGGACTGGCGAAGACGCGCATCGTGGGTCGCATGGATCTCGTGAGCGAGCGTCCTCGCGTGCTTGTGGACGGCGCGCACAATCCCGCGAGCCTGAACGCGCTGATGCGCTGCGTGGGCGCACATGTTCCCTACGACAGCATGGTGGCGGTGTTCGGCTGCTGCCAGGACAAGGATGTCGGCGAGATGCTCGACCGCCTGAACCTTGGTGCAGACAAGGTGATCTTCACGCGCGCGACGGGCAATCCACGCGCGGCGGATCCGCATGAGTTGCAAAAGCTCTTCCAGGAACGCAGCGGGAAGATGAGCCAAGTGGCTCGCACGGCGGGCGAAGCGATCATGTTGGCGCTTCGTGCCGCGACCCCCGAGGATCTGGTGTGTGTGACGGGCAGTTTCTATGTGGTGGGCGATGCGCTGAAGTACATGCAGGAGCACCCGAACCACTTTCAGATTCGGCGACCGCAGGCGCAGTGATCGAGGGTTGATCGCGCGAATTCGCTCGGGTTGATTGGAAGCTGCGGACTGTCGCAGCGGATATTCCGTCTGCCATGATGACTTTCGTGCGCCGTTGCTCGCGGCGATCCGCGGGCGTTTCCTCAGCTTCTCCTGCTCGCCCATCGACCTGTCTGTGGACTGGCGCTCTCGCTCTGATGACCGCCTCGGCCGTTTTCTTCGGCGCGGCAATCGCATCAGCGCAAGGCACCACCGCCGCGGGCAAGCCGCGCATTGCGGTGCGCGACATTTCCGTCACGCGCGCAGTGCTCACGCAGGCCACTGCGGATGGACAGATCAATGTCCTCGAGCAGATCACGCAGGGCACGGACCCGCAACTCATCAACGCACTCAGTGCCGGTGGGCGCTTCGATGTCGTGGCACGCGCGGACCTTCCCGCGGTGCTTCGGGAGCAGAGCCTGTCGGCGAGCGGGAATGTTGACACGCTTGATCCGCAGACTGCAAAGCAACTGCAACTTGCGGGCGCGCGCTATCTCGCGACGGTGTCGATCGAGAACTTTCAGGATGTGGTGGAGCGCACCGTGCTGAAGGGACAGTTTGGCGATTCGAATGCGGAGCGTCGGACCATTCAGTTGCAGGGTTCTGTGCGCATCTTCGATACTTCATCGGGCGTTCTGTTTCGCGCGACATCCGTGGCACTGAGCGAGGCGGCTCTCGACGAGATTCTCGGAGGCGTTGAGCAGACTGGGCGCAAGACCAATGCGCTCATTGGCAAGGTGACGGCGCTGTTTGCCACCACGGCTTCGCGCGCGATTTCCGAGAGCCTGATGCCGGCGCGAGTGGTCGGCTACACCATGGGGCAGATCACCTTCAATCGGACGAAGGACTCAGGGGTCGAGACGGGACAGATTTGGGAAGTGCTCGCTCCGGGCGCAGAAATGGTCGATCCCGAGACGGGGCAGTCGCTCGGTTCGGAGGAAGTGCACATCGGATGGGCGCGAGTCACCGATGCCGGAAGCCGTGTCTCGACGGCACAAGCGATCGAGGATCTCGGCATCGACCGCGGTTCGATCATGCGCGCTCGTCCGCAGGGTTTGCCTGCAGGTGTCGACCCGAACGCTCGTGCCACAGGCAGCGCGAGCGGTGGAGGTGCAGCTGCGTCGGGTGAAGTACCGCTTGGTCGAACGCCTCCGCCCGCGGGCAACGAGTCGCAGCCAGCGCGTGCGACTCCTGCGGGCTCAGGAGTTGGCGCAGTAGGTGGTGGCACTGCACCCACTGCACCTCGCAAGGTCGCCATCTTCGTGAAGCAGCGGCCGCTCTGCGTTCCCGAGGACAAGGTCAGCGTCTTTGAGGACGACATCGCTGCGTCGCTTCCGACGAGCCAGTTCGAACTGATCCGCCGAGAGGATGTGATGAACGCTGTCAACCGATTCGCGGCATCGGGAGCGAACGCTGGTACGGCTCCACCCGAGTCGCAGCTCTTTGATCGACTGCAGTCAGACCGCGCATCGGCGACTGCGCTGGCTGCACTCATGGGTGCGGACTATCTCCTGACGGCGGCGATCACCACATATGACAAGACGGAGCGGGCGTTCGATGATCCGACGATCAGTACCAAGACGCTCATCCGAGAGTGGAATCTGCGCACCACCTATCAGATTCTTGACGGCGCGAATGGCGGGAGCATCGCATCGGGTACCGCGCCGGCGCGGCTCGCGGTTCGTGACACGCCGGAAGTCGCCACCACGCTCGACACGATCAATCCGCTCTTGATGGACGCCGCGAGCCAGATTGGCGCAGCTTTGTCGGCGGCGGTGGCATCCAACAGCGTGCGGCAGGCGAGCGAGGGGGCCGCGGAGGTTGACGTGCAGATCAACGCCGTGCTTGCGGACTTGAGTGTGCCCGATGCGGTGCGCGGCGCGAATGGTGACTACACCATCGTGCCAAACCTCTACAAACTTGAGCCAATGAATGTGTCGGTGATGGTGGATGGCATCGTGGTCGGGCAGACCCCCGGGACTATCCGCGTTCGTCCGGGACTTCACAGGCTTCGCCTTGAACGCCCTGGTTTGGAACCGGTCGACCGCATGATGAATGTGAAGGCTGGGCTCGCGCTGTCGATTCCCATGCAGTTCTCGCCAGAGGGTCGTGCCAACTGGGAACGCAATGCCGTGTTCTTCAACGACCTGAAGAACGGCGCTGTGCTGCGCGAGGCTGAGATCATCAAAGTGAGGGCCGTTGCGGATTTTCTAAACAACAGCAACATCAGGCTCGACACGAGCAACGTCCAAAATCTCAATCTTGGAGGACAGTCAATTTGGTGGCAACTGCTCGGTCCATGATCGCATCGGCAGCGAGCGGTCATCAGCATTCGGTGTCATGCGCGGTCCGTGCTGCGCTGCTCTGCATGGCGTTTGGAAGTGGTGTGGCGCAAGTCGGCTGCCAGCAGGAACTGCGGCGCACCACCAAGCAGATCGATGCCGCGCTCATCGCCGGGGACTATCCAAAAGCGGAGGCCATGGCCTGCGAAGCGGCGGCAAAGGCTGAGAAAGATGAGCAGGACCGACTCATCTATTTCATGGCCGCAGCGCGTACGGCGCAGATTGCGGGTTCATGGGAGCGCAGTGATCTGTGGTATCGCCGAGCATTCGACGAGATCAAGCCATATCTTGACGAGAAAGCGGAAGCGAAGGTGACGGAAGCGGTCGCGACCACGGTCGTCAATCAGACCCTTCGGATTTACCGCGGCACGCCGCCCGAGCGGATCATGGTGTGCACGCTCGACAGCATCAACGATCTTGAACGCGGCGACTTCGATTCTGCACGACTGAAGTTGAATCGTGCCCGAGACTTTCAGCAGGATGCAAAGAGTCGTTTTCAGGAGGAGGTCGCTCGGCAGCAGGCGGGTGCTGATGAGGCGTGGCGCAAGCAGGGATGGAGTGAGTCCGCGGCGGCGGGTGCGCTTACACAAGTGCGAGCGCGTCAGGCGAACCCGCCCGCACAGAATGGGATGGCTGTTCTGCCGAACCCGTTCACGAGTTATCTGCGAGCGGTCTTTCTGCTGTCGACATCCACGGAGCTCGGTGATCGCCAGAACGCACGCGCCGATCTGCGTGCGGTGGAGGAGATGGTGCCCGGATTCGCGCCCGCGGCGCTCGATATCGCGCTGATCGACGAGAGCCCAGCTGCTGGCACGATGCCCGTCACATGGGTGTTCTTCCTCTCAGGGCTCGCACCCTACTACGACGAGTTCCGTCTCGACATTCCGATTCCCGTTGGACCTGTCAACTATGTGTCCGCTGCGTTTCCCGTTTTCAAAGTGCGGGATGATGCACTCGGTGCAATCGAGGCGGACATGGGCGGCGCGGGGGCGCAGGGCGTTGCCATGCAGTCTGTGACGCTCGCAGACATCGATGCGATGGTTCGAGCGGAGTTCGATGCGCGTCTGCCGACCATTGTGACGCAAGAGATCATCAGTTCAGCGACGAAGGCGGCTGCAACATACGCAGCGAGTAGTGCGGCCGCACAGAGCGACAGCACGGTCGGGCTGATCGTGCAGATCGCAGGGATTGCGTACCAGGCTGCATCCACAGCCGCCGATCTCCGCTGCTGGGGTGAGCTGCCAAAGCGCGTCGATCTCCTTCGTGTGGCAACGCCAGAGAGTGGTCAGATCGAACTGCGACGATCCGGAGGTGAGCCGCTGTGCAGCGTCTCTGTTCAGCCCAAGTCGCCGAACATAGTGTTCGTCACGATGCCATCCGCCGGTGCGCCACCCGCGGTTCAACATGTGGCGCTGGCGGCGGCCGTTCCTCCAGCCCCGCAGGTGATCGCTGCGCCGCGTACCATTGAAGCGCTTCCACCGGAATCGATGACGCCGGAACAGACGGAGCAGGAGCCATGACCATGACCCGATTTCTTCGAATTGCGTTGTTCGCGGTGGCGACCGCACTGACTGCGTGTGGTTCGGTCAACACGACCTACACCCGCACCACGCCCTCCGCTACGGCCGTTCCAACCAAGACACAGGTGAACGATGCGCTCACGCAGATCTTCTTGAGTGCCGGCGAGGTGCGCATGTTCCCAAGCAAAGGTGGTCCGCTTGAAGTGCAAGTCGATGTGATCAACAACGGCTTCAGTTACCGAGGGTTTTCCTATCGATTTGATTGGGTCGATGCCAACGGCAGCGTGATTCCATCGCAGCTTTCCGTGTGGAAGACCAGCAATGTTCCTTCGGGAGGATCCACCACGATCCGTGCGATCGCTCCAAGCGAAGCGGCGACGGACTTCCGCCTGCAGGTGCGGCGCGCCGACGAGTGACTGGACTGCGTTCTCGAACCAAATCATCCCCCTCAAACACACCGTGGAGTGACCTATGAAATCCCTCGCCGTTCGTCCTGCCGCATTCATCAGCATCATGAGCACCTTCGTCGTCCTCGGCTGCGGTTCGCCCGCCAAGTATGTGGAGAAGGGGAGCCCACAGTCGGTCGTGAGCGTTGGCGATGTCGATATGCAGGACATTCTCAAGGCTTCGTCGGGCATGCTCGAGTCCCTCATCGAGACCGGCATTCTCAAGACCGCCAATGCAAAGCCGGCACAGCTTGTGATCGACAAAGTGGTGAACGACACGAGTTCGCAGTTCGATGTCGGTGAGTTGCTGTACCGCATGCGTGAGCAACTGGTGAACAGTGGCCAAGCAACCGTGATCACGACCTTCGGTGCCAATGCCGAGGACAAGACGGCGCAGGAACAGCTCCGCGCACAAGCGTTCCGCCAAGGGAACGCGGTCGACGGGATGCCGTCCCCTGACTTCTCGTTGTCGGGCAAGATCACCCAGGTGAAGCGTCAAGCCGGCAACACGCAGCAGACCACCTACACCTTCCGTTTGACGCTGACCAATATCCGATCGGGTGTGGAAGCGTGGACCAAGACAGTCGACATGACGAAGCAGGGCACGAAGAACTCGGTCGGGTTCTGACCGCTGCTCGCTGCGCTGAGTGCGTTCGGATGCAGAGGGCGGGCGCGGGCGCATGCGTGCCGCTGCGCCGTATCCTCCGCCGTCTTCCATGGCCGATCAGCAGACACCGCACCGGTACGACGCGCGTTTTGCGTGCGAGATCGAACTGCGCTGGCAGGCCGAGTGGCAACGCAGCGGTTCCATGCGTGTGCCGAATCCCGGCGATGTGGGCTTTGATGCATCGAAGCCGAAGTTCTATGTGCTCGATATGTTCCCGTATCCCTCGGGTGCAGGTCTGCATGTCGGGCATCCGGAGGGGTACACCGCGACGGACATTCTCTCGCGCTACAAGGTGATGCGCGGTTTTCAGGTGCTGCATCCGATGGGATGGGATGCATTCGGATTGCCCGCCGAGCAGTACGCGATCACCACGGGCGTGCACCCGGAGGTCACGACCAAGAAGGCGATCGACAACTTTCGTCGCCAGTTGCAACGGTTCGGATTCATGTACGACTGGTCGCGCGAGTTCGCGACGATCGAGCCGGACTACTACCGCTGGACGCAGTGGATCTGGCTGCTCGCGTATGGCAGTTGGTTCGATCCGGCGGTGCAGGCTGCGCGTCCAATCGCGCAGTTGGAGTCACGACTTGCCCGAGAAGACCAGAGCATCGAGACCGCGCCGGGTGTTCAGACGCGGTGGAGTGCCTGCACTCGGCGGCAGCGGCAATCGCATCTCGATTCGTTCCGTCTGGCGTACCTCGGCACGCAGATGGTGAACTGGTGCGCGAAGCTCGGTACTGTTCTTGCGAACGAGGAAGTCATCGATGGGCGCAGTGAGCGCGGCGGTCACCCCGTGGTCCGCATGCCGCTGCGGCAGTGGATGTTCCGCATCACCGCGTACGCGGATCGGCTGCTCGCGGATCTCGCGACGGTGGATTGGCCTGATTCGACTCGCACGATGCAGACGGAGTGGATCGGGCGCAGTGAAGGCGCGGAGATCCATTTCGTCGTTGAGGGCGAGCAAGATCCTCTGACGGTATTTACCACGCGCCCCGACACGATTTTCGGAGCGACCTACATGGTGGTCGCGCCCGAGCATCCTCTTGTGCAGCGTGCCGTCGCGCGCGGGGCGGGTGGGGAACTCGCCGACTATGTGGCGTGGGCGCGCAATCGATCGGATGTCGAGCGGCAGGAGTCGAAAAAGAAGAGCGGCGTTGCGACGGGACTGTTCGCTGTGAATCCCGCGACAGGCAAGCGCATTCCGATTTGGACCGCAGACTATGTGCTCATCAGCTATGGCACGGGCGCGATCATGGCCGTGCCTGCGCATGATGAGCGCGACTTCGAGTTCGCCAAGGCGTTCACCCTGCCGATCGTGCAGGTGGTGGAGATCGAAGGTGCTTCGTGGACAGGCGAAGCGGCAACAACAGGTGAGGGCACGAACGTCAACAGCGAGAGCAAGGCATCGGGACTTCATCTCGACGGCCTGCGAACGGCGGAGTCGAAGCGCGCCGTGATCGCCTGGCTCGAAGCGCGCGGCGCCGGATCACTGCGCGTGCAGTACAGGCTCCGTGACTGGCTCTTCAGCCGACAGCGTTATTGGGGCGAGCCGTTCCCGGTCGTGTTCGATACGGAGGGCAATCACTATCCCGTCAGCGATCGTGCGCTGCCAGTGCGACTGCCGCCGCTCGCGGACTACAGCCCTGTGGAAAGCGATTCGCCACAGCCGCCGCTCGCGAAGGCGCGCGAATGGGTAGCCACCACTGCAGGCGAGGCGGGCGTCGATCCATCGGTGTTGCCGCCATCGACACCCGTCACACGCGAGACGAACACGATGCCTGGCTGGGCCGGCAGCTGTTGGTACTACCTGCGTTACTGTTCGCCGAAGTGCGGCAGCGCGTTCGTGGATCCGCAAGCGGAGCGCTACTGGATGGGAAAGAACGGCGTCGATCTGTATGTGGGCGGAAGTGAACACGCCGTGCTGCACCTGCTCTATGCGCGCTTTTGGCACAAGATGCTCTTCGACCTTGGGCATGTCGGCACCGCCGAGCCAATGGCGCGACTCTTCCATCAGGGCTTGATCACCAGTTACGCCTATCAGCGTGCGGACCGCTCGCTGGTGCCCGTCGATGAGGTGGAGGAGTGTGGCGACGGCACATTCACCGAGCGTGCGAGTGGCGAGCGTGTCGTGCAGATCGTCGCCAAGATGTCGAAGAGCCTGCGCAATGTCGTGAACCCTGACGATGTGATCGCGGAGTACGGCGCGGACACCTTCCGCCTCTATGAGATGTACATGGGACCGCTGGAGGCATCGAAGCCATGGAACACGCGCGATATCGCGGGCGTGTTCAGATTCCTGCAGCGAGTCTGGCGACTGGCGGTCGACGAGCGCGATGGCAGTCTGCTGCTCGCGCGCTCTCCGAACGCCGATGTCGAGCGGCAATTGGCGCGCACGATTCACAAGGTTGGGCAGGACATCGAGCGGTTGGCGTTCAACACGGCGATCGCATCGCTGATCGAGTTGGTGAATGCCGCAACGCGCCCGACAGAGATGAAGGATCCGGCGGAGGGCGGGCTCACGCACGGACAGATGGAGCGCTTTCTGCGCGCACTTGCGCCCTTTGCTCCGCACCTTGCCGAGGAATTGTGGCAGCGACTTGGCCAGTCGGGCAGCGTCTGCGCGGCGAACTGGCCGACGGTGGATGCATCACTGCTCGAGGATCAGACTGTCGAGTTGCCCGTGCAGGTGCAGGGGAAAGTGCGTGCACGCATCACCGTTCCGGCAAACGCTGATGCGGGCGAAGTGGAACGCATCGCGCTCGCCGATGGCAAGGTGCAGGCATTGCTCGGCGGCAAGGCGCCGCGCAAGGTGATCGTTGTTCCGCGCAGGATGGTCAATCTTGTGCTCGAGGGCTGATTGATCGGGATGAGAAATCCGCCGCCGAAACCGCTAGCGTAGGGGGCATGGCAGAGGAGCAGTCGAATCACGACTCGGGAGACGGGTGGAATCTCGAGCCGCAGGAGAGTGGATTCGTCGCGTTCTGGCCGCATGCAGATGCTTGCACGCGCGCGGAGTTCATCGCTGCCGTGGAGGCGTGGGTGGGAGATGGCATCGAGCACGAGGCTGTCGAGTCGGAGGAGAATCGCGGCGAGTTGTGGGCCGTGCGTCTGCAGGTGCCGGGCATCGAGTCGGGCATGGTCGTCTGGTGCGAGCGTGCGAGCGAGTTGTCGCAGCGCGATCAGGAGCAGATCAGTGAAGACGGCATCGAAGCACCATGGGTCATTCGACTTCAACTGATCCTCGCGACCGAGGACGCCGCGGAGGAGTATTTCATGGTGATGGGACTGCTCGGCGGATCGCTGCCTGACATCATCGCAGTCCTCGATGTGGTGACGGGCGAGGTGAATTCGCGTGAGCAACTGGAGCATGAGTTCATCACCGAGGCGGCAACGCCCACGGACCGACCCCTGTGGAAACTGGCTCGGTACGGCCCGCTGCCTGGGGGCAACGAGGCTTGCGTGGTGCTCGGCACGCAGGGACTGGCGCGCTGCGGACTCCCTGAACTGGAGATGGATGAAGTGCCCGTCGATCTTGCGGATCAGGCGTCGGTTGTCATCTTCACGCTTGCAGGAATGCTGCTCGGTGGTGATCTCCCGCAGCCTGGCGGACGCGTCACGATCGGCGATGGGCTGACCATTTCGCTGCAGCGCGTGGAGGATGTGGTGCGTTTCATCGAACCCAAGACGGCGGGTTCCGCCGCTTGGCGAGCGGAAGTCCGTCAGCAGGGCTATGAGGAGTTCGGCATGGAGCGAGCGGTGATCTGCGGCCAGGAGCCCGCAGGTCAGTACGCAAAGGCATGGTCGTGGCCACGCGATGTCGTCGATCGAATCGCATCGGACCGCGCGGTGGTGTACATGAGTGAACGCTGGCTGCAGAATGCGGGGCGCCGCGCGCAAGCGACATGGCCCTCATTCGCGATGGCGTTCACCAATCTGATCCGAACAGGAAGGCCGCAGTGGGTTGCGCTCGCGCGCAAGTCCTTTGTGGTGCAGGCACCTCTCGATGCAGGCGAGGGCGGACGCGTCGAGCATTCGTGGATGGCCGTGCAGGCGATCGATCACGACCAGGTGCGCGTGAAGGTGTTGGAGCAGCCTGCAACGCGTGCCGATCTGAAGCCCGGCGATCTGCTGACGGTGACGCGCCAGTCAGTGGCGGATTGGCGTGTGCAGATCATCGGCTTCATGTTCGATCCCGAGGCGTCGGAGCAACTGCTGAAGGCGGTGGACAAGATTCGCGATCTGCAGATCGGCGAGAACGACTGGCCCGAGGGCGAGGGACCAGAAGCGGCGAATGAGACGGAGGATGGCACGGACCATGCAGGGTGATTCCTCGGACTCGGCGGATCCCTCCGAACTGGTGACGGTGCATGTCGCCACAAGCGACTTCGAGGCGCAGACGATTGCAGCGGTACTTCGTGATGGTGGCGTTGAAGCGGCGGTGTTCGGCGCTGCGCTCGGCGCGTTCGGATTGACGGGATCGGGAAGTCGTCTGCTCGGCGGTGTGCCGGTGCAAGTGCGTGCAGGCGACCTCGAGCGCGCGAAGGGCGTCCTGCGCGCGAACAAGTATCTCGCCGACAGCGTCGACTGGGACAGCGTGGATGTCGGTGAAGAAGATCATGCGGCACGGAAGCTGGGTGCGCGTGGGGTGTTCACCGCGAGCGGGCGGTGGCTGGCGGAAGCGGGGCGTGTGGTGGCGATCGCTGCGGTCGTACTGTTTGTGTTGGCTCTTCTTGGGCAGTGCATGTGAGTCCGCGCCGCCGCTATCACATTCGATGGCCCGGGTTGGTGTTCGCTGGGCTGGCACTGCTCATCGGCGCCGCGAGCGCGCAGCGCACGGAGAACATGCTCGTCTGGGTCTTCGCATCGATGCTCGCATGGATCGTGGTCTCGGGCGTGGTCTCGGGCGGCATGATGATGGCGCTCCGAGTGCGTCGCCGCGCTCCGCGGGTCGCGCGCGTCGGTGAGTCCTTCGAGATTCGCTACGAAGTGGCGAGTGCCTCGCGACTGTGGCCGATCTTCGATGTCACGATCAGCGAAGTGGCGGAAACGGCGCAGTCGCTGACGCGGCTCGAACATTGCTCGCGCGGCGGTCATGCGCAAGTGCGTTCCACCATCACACCCGTACGGCGCGGGGTGTTGCGACTGCAGCGCTTTCGGTGTGTCAGCGGATTCCCCTTCGGTCTGATTCTGAAGTCGGTGGAGTGGAGTGATCCCTGCGATGTGCTCGTGCATCCGCGGCAACATGTGATCGATCCGCTGATGCTGCGCACGCTCGTGGGTGCCGCGCCCGGTGCACATGCCGCGCAGCAACGCACGGGTGGGCATGAGGACTTCATTGGGCTTCGGGAGTATCGAAGCGGCGACTCTGTGCGCCATGTGGCATGGCGTCGAAGCGCTGCGCTGATGGAGCCCGTCGTGATTGAGCGTGCCGTTCCTGCTCGGAAGTCACTGTCCGTGACGCTGGATCTGACTCGCACGGAGGGCACTGCCACCGAGAGTGCCGAAGAGAGCGCGATCGAGTGGACGGCAAGTGTGCTCTCTCGCGCACACGCGGATGGGTGGATCGTGCAACTGGTGATCGCCGGGCTCGAAGTTGAGGGAGCGGAGCCACAGGTCGTGAGTGGGCTCGCCGCGCAACAGGATGCGTTGGCGCGAATCGATCTCATCACGCCGCGGCATGCGGTGCAGCTCGGCACAGTCGAAGCCTTCGGCACTGCGCTTCGGATTGTTCCTGGGAGATTCCCATGAACGATGTGATCACCTGCCGCCGACATGCGCTCTGGTTGTCGATGGTGTCGTTGCTTGCGTTCGCGCTGAGTCAGCGAAGTCTCGCGCTTGGACTGGCGGCCGTTGCGGTGGCGTGGGCGAGTTGGCTGTGGACGGGTCGGTGCACGCGCCGCATGCTGCATCCCAATGTCGTTGTGGTGTTGGTCACCGTCATCGCAGCCGTGGTGATCAGCCAGGTCTGGCCGCGACTGGATCCTGTGCGGATCCCGCGATGGATCGGTCTCGGTGTGTTCTTCGGCATGTTGGTGCGACTCTGGGCGCGAAGAACGATCAGTGATGAGCGGCAGGTCGTGCTGCTGTCGGGTGTGCTGCTTGTGGCGGCGGGGCTGCACAGCATCGATCTTGCAGTCGGTCTGCTGATCATCATCGGCACCGCGCTTGCGGTGGACTGCGTGGTTCGCTTTCGACTGCTGACACCGAACGCGCTCGCGCGTACTCCAAGCGTCACTCGCGCGCGTGCGCCGCGCGGCAAGACGCAGGCGGAACGGGACCTTCGCCGTGTGATTCTCGCGGCGCTCGTGCTTGCCCTGCTGACGAGCGCGGCGATCTTCGTGATCCTGCCGCGCAACCCCAATCCGTGCGGCCCGCTTTTTGGCTCGGGGCGTGGATCGCGCATTGGGTTTCCTTCCGATCTCTCGCTGCGCTCGCCGCAGTGGATCGAACCAGGTGATCGCGAACTGCTGTCGGTGGATTGGCGCGGACCTGATGGGAAGCCACCCTCGGTCGCAGAAACACTCCGTCTACGCGGGCAGGTGCTCGATCGTTACGACCCCGTGGAGTTCCGCTGGTTCGCGCGCATCGGGCCGAGCCAGCGCTTCATCATCAACAACGGAACGGATCGCTCGCCCCTCGCGCTGTCCCCGATCGATGAACGCATCAATACACACACATTACAGGTGAACTTTCGCGGGCTCTACACGGACATCATCTTTACGCCGTGGGTGCCGATCTCGATTCGCGGTCTGAACTCGCAAGTGTTCGGCTACTCGCCGAGCAGTTGTTCGCTCAAGCTTGTGGACATCGAAACGGCAGGGGTGGTTCGCGGCTACGAGGCGCGCGTTCAGCCCTTTCCTTCGGAGTCTTCGCTCACTGCGTTACAGGGAAATCCAACGCGGCTTCCACCGCCGCCGACCTTTCCTGTGGAGGTGGTTCGTGCCACCGCGCTTCAGTGGTTCGAGGAAGCTGGGCTGAGCAGTCTCACGGCATCGGCGGAAGGCGATGAACGCTGGGCGCGCAACATCAGAGTCGGCAGAGTGTTTGAGGAGCGACTTCGATCGGCGCGCTTCAACTACAGCCTCGATTTGCGCGGGTTCATTCAGCGTCAGGGGCGTGACCCGATCGATCTCTTCTTGAACGAGTACCGCTTCGGTCACTGCGAGTACTTCGCGAGTGCGCTGTGCGCGCTGTGTCAGTCCGTCGGCGTTGACGCACGGATTGTGACGGGGTTCATTGTGCATGAGTATGACGCAAGTGATCGCCGCTACGCGGTGCGTGAGGCAGATGCGCATGCGTGGGTGGAGATTCGCAGCGGCAACGTGCAGTGGACGGTGCTCGATCCAACGCCGATGGCGGATGACACGTCCCTTGCTTCGGAGCGCGGCGTGTGGGGGCAGGTGCTTCGGTTCCTGCTGGGTCCTCTCGAGGACGCGTGGCGAGAGAGGATCGAGCGGTTCGACTCGCTCGCGCAGGAGGAGTTTGTTCGCGGCTTCAATGAGTGGATCGCACGCACCTATCGCCAAGCACGCGCATGGCCAAGCGCCATGGCGGAGTCGCTTGCCGAACGCACCGGCGTTCCGCAGGCGGGAGTGGTCTGGATCGCAGCGGTCACGGTCGGCACGGCCTTCTCGATCAGTGCCGCGATCCTGCTGTGGCGGCGGCTGCAGCGGCGGCGAGTCTTTCTTGGCATGACGCGCACTGGGCGCATGCGCACACAGATTGCGCTCCGCGATGGAGCGTTCTACGCCGATGCACTTGCGCTGCTCGCACAGGTTGGGTGCACTCGACCCGCGTGGCAGTCGCCGCGCGCGTTCGCCTCCACCGTGCAGTCCGCTCGCCCCGCGGCGGCAGAGGCGTTCCATGCCATCATCGACCGCTACTACCTGATCCGCTTCGCGGGGCGGCGACCAGACGCTGCGCGCCGAGCACAAGATGCGGCCCTCGTCGAGCGGCTGCGCGTAGCGCTTGTCGGTGGCGATGCGCGCGGCAAACAGCAGCAGGACCGATAGGCGCCTGACTACCATCGGACACATGCCTGCATCACGATCGAGGACGACGGAGTGGAAGCGCAGTATGCAGCAGATTTTCGAGCGTGGTGGAACGCTCGAAATCGCGGTCGCTGCGCCCCACGCTGAAAGTGTCGGTGAGGCCGATCCTGCGGATGCTGCGCGCGGTCGTGATCTCGTGTGGCGGCTGAAGATCGTGGCGCTCGAGGAGGAGTCGGTCGTTGTCGAGGCACCCGTGATGCTCGGCAAGGTGATTCCGATTGCGGCTGGCGTTCAACTGATTGGTGCCATCACGATTGGGCAGAACCGCTGGAAGTTCAAGACCGCGAAGCTCGAGGATTGTGCTCTTCCAGGAGCGCGGGTTCCTGCGCTTCGCCTGCGGCTTCCGGATGAGGTCGAGCGCTGCATGCGCCGCTTTGCTCGCTATGAGGCGAGTGATCTGAACTTGCCGCTCGTACGCGCGTGGCCACTACTCGATCCGCGCAGCGTGATCGCGGCGGAGCAGGCGAGCGATGCCGCTTGGAACGCTGCTCGAGCGGCTTCGCAAGCGGGAGCGACTTTGGCCGCGCCCGCTGCACTACCGATGCCGCAGGTGGGGCCTGAGTTTTCGGGAGTCCTGATGAACATTGGTGGCGGTGGTGCCGGGCTCCGCGTGGAAAGTGCCGATGCAACTGCGCTCGGTCGCCACCGCGTCTTCTGGCTGCAAATCGCGCTCGGCCGGCACGCTCCGCTGCCGATCTGTGTGACTGCCAAGCTCGTTCACACGCACATTGACAGCTCGCAGCGCACCTACGCGGGGCTATCCTTTGACTTCACGTTTCATCTGCCGCACCAGCAGGCGGTGGCGGATCAAGTCGCACATGCCATGCGAAGCGCGCAAGCTTCCGTGGTGCCTGCTTCGGAGTCTTGAACCATGTCACTCGTTTCCTCAAATCCGATTCTTGCCGACAGCGTTGTTCGATCTGCCGTTCAACAGACGACGGGGAGCGGCACTTGCACGGTCAATGGCGTGATCAATAAGACCACTGGACTGATTCTGCTCGCCGTCGTTTCTGGCGCAGTTTCGATTCCTGTCACGAAGGCGTATCCCGCCTCGCTCATGGTGGCGTTCATCGTGTCGCTACTCGTATCGATCGCATCGATTTTCCTTGTGCGAAGTTCGCCCCGTATTGCGGCGACGATCGCGGTGCTGTACTCGGTCGCGCAGGGCTATGTGCTCGGTGCGCTTGGCATGATTCTGCAGAATGTGCTCGATCAGCAGGGCATTCAGGTTCCTGGCGGCATCGCGCTACAGGCGTTCCTGATCGTGGTGGGACTGATGGTCGCGATGCTCACGCTTTTCCGATTCGGCATCTTGAAGGGCGGCGCGATGTTCACGGCGGTGCTCTCTGTGGCAACGCTCGGAATCTTTTTCACTTTCCTGATCGCGATGATCATGGGACTGTTCGGCGTCGACATGTCGTGGTTCTCGCTGCAAGGTGCGCAGTCGGGTGGCAACGCTGCGCTGATCGGACTCGGCATCAATGCAGTGGTGCTCATCGTCGCCGCGCTCTGGATGGTGGTGGACTTCCGCCAGATTCAGGATGCGGTAGCTGCGGGTGCGCCTGCTTCGATGGAGTGGTATCTCGCGTTCGGACTCGTCGTGACCCTTGCGTGGGTGTATCTGGAAGCGCTCAAACTGGTCTTCCGACTCGCGCAAATGTTCGGCAGCCGCAAGTAAGGGCGCCATACTCGATACCAGCAGCGGAAACGGCGCTGAATACCGTCGCCGAGTGCCAGCGCTGAATGCCAGCGGTCAATGCCAGCGCGAACCCTGGCAGTGGGCGCCACCGACGGTGCACACAGTGACACCCCCAGCGTTGTTCGCCGCGTGTCGCCTGCCGCGCAGACCTGGCCTTCTTCAGGTGCTCGATGGCGTGTCGTCGATGTCGACGTCCGCCTCGAACGGCTCAGTGAGGTCGACGCAAATGTCGATCCCTGCTTCGAGTTTGAAGATGAGGTGCGCGGCGTACGACATTTCCACTGGGTGATCGTTGCCGAAGCGGCGTGCCACCGTGCGGAAGATGTCGGTCACTCGCGGTGCGATGCACTCGATGATGCGCCGTTCCTGGCTTTGACGGAAGAGTGCGTAGTAGCCGTCGCCGAGATAATCAACAGACAGGTCGCCGTCCATGGTCGATCCTCCTGAGCGGGAATGTACTTCCGCCACGAAGTCTGCAAGAGGTTCGCCAACATTTTTCGTGACGCAGCGCGCATCGCTCCTCACTCGGCGAGCCGACTCGACGGCGGAGGCGTTCAACCGGAACCGAACTCGCGGCGAAGCGCATCGCCGTGCTCATCGAGTCGCGGCGGTCGGCGTCGTGAAGTCGCCACCTCGAAGTCGCTCATCTTGATCGGCGTGTTTGGAACGCTCGCGCCTGGCATCTTCGGGTCGTCGATCGGGATGATCATGTTCCGCGCATGGACTTGCTCCATGCGGACCATCTCCGGAATCGACTGGATAGGCGCGCAGGGAACGCCCGCGCCGTGGAGTGCCGCGATCCAGTGGTGCGCGGGGGCGCAGCGCAGCGTCGCAGTGACTTTCGCCTCGAGCGCATCGATGTTGGCGAGTCGGTCGGCGTTCGTCGCAAACCTTTGTTCGACGGCGACTTCGGAGCAGCCGATCGCCATGCACAGATCGCGAAAGAGCCCATCGTTTCCGGCCGCTATGACGATCCAGCGATCCGCGCACTCGAAGGCCTGGAAGGGGGCGATCGAGGGGTGTCGGGTACCGATCGGCTTCGGATCAGCGCCGGTGGCAGTGTGGGCAGTGATAGCAGCTTCCAAGAACGCCACTTGCGAGTCGAGCATCGCCACATCGATCATGCATCCCTGTCCTGTGGTCGTCCTTCGGTGGACGGCGCTCACGATGCCGAGCGCAAGGTAAAGCCCTGCCACAAGATCGCCGATCGACGCGCCAACGCGGACGGGTGGCGCGCCCGGGCTTCCCGTGATGCTCATCATCCCGCTCAGTGCCTGCGCGATGATGTCGTAGGCGGCGTTCTTGGAGAGGGGGCCCGTGGCCCCGAATCCCGACACGGCCGCATAGATCAGGCGTGGATAGCGCGCATGGAGGACTTCCCACGGATAACCGAGCCTTGCAAGCGTGCCGGGGCGGAAGTTCTCCACGAGCACATCCGCGTGTGCGAGCAGCCCCTCGAACGCAGTGCGATCCTCAGCGTTGGCCAGATCGAGTGCGATCGATTCCTTGTCGCAGTTGACGCTCGCGAAGTACACGCTCTGCCCGTCTACATGCGGGCCGAACGCGCGCGCATCGTCCCCTCGGCCGGGGCGTTCCACCTTGATGACGCGTGCGCCGAGCGAGGCGAGCGTGGAGGTGGCAAACGGCGCAGCAAGCACGCGCCCGAGATCGACGACGGTCAGCCCGAGCAGTGGCGCGCCCGATTGGGGTGAGGGCATCACATGGGAGAATAGGGCGCTTGTGCATGTGCCTGCGGATCATGAGGCGGTAGTCTGTTCGCGCAGGCCTGTGGCGGAATTGGCAGACGCAGCGGACTTAAAATCCGCAGAGTTCACGCTCATCTGGGTTCGAGTCCCAGCAGGCCTACTCGCGGCAGCTGCTTATCGGTACATGTCGGGTGGACGATCCTCTCATGGAGCGCACCTATAGCTTGTATCCGATTGATTGTCGCGTAGTCTCACGGTCGCATGAGTGGGTGGTTCACAGGGCTTCCTCGGCGGGCAAAACAACTGATTGCAGTCGCGGTTGACTTTGCGGTCTTCGCGGGCGCGATCTGGGGTTCTGTGGCGCTGCGGCTCGACACTGTTTTTCCAGAGAGCATCGCCGACAAACTCTTGCGCATCATGCTGGTGGCTGGCGCGGTTGGCGTTGCCTGTGCATGGGGCTGCGGTCTCTACCGTGAGATCACTCGCTACATCGGACTTCGCTTCGCAGTCCGCGTCGCTGCTGCTGTGACGCTTGCCACGCTGCTTGTTGGATTCGAGTGGTTCATGGCGGACCGAGGTGAGGGACTGCCGCGCACCGCGCTCATCAACTTTTGGCTGATCACGCTGATCGGCGTGGGTGGCGCTCGTGCGGTTGCACGAACGCTGCTGCGCTTCGCCATGCCAACCAAAGCCTCACGCGTCGTGATCTATGGAGCGGGCGATGTGGGTGCTGGACTCGTGGCGCTGCTTGCGCAAGATCAGCGCAGCACAGTGGTCGCATTCGTGGACGACAACCGATCGCGAGTGGGTTCGATGATCCGCAGTGTTCCTGTGCACTCGTCGGAGAACCTCGATCAGGTGGTTCGGTCGCTCCGTGCGGACACACTGCTGCTTGCGCTTCCCGAGCATGCACGCCGTCGCCGCCGCGAGGTGTTCAACCAGATCAGTGCAATGGGCGTGCGAGTCATGCTCGTTCCGACGCTGACCGAGATCGCCGATGGCACCGCGCGCGTGGACTCGATTCGACCGGTGAAGATCGAGGATCTGCTTGGGCGTGCACCGGTGGAGCCAAGGACCGAGCTCCTGAGCCGCAATACTTCCTCGGCGAACGTGCTGATTACGGGCGCGGGCGGATCCATCGGCAGCGAACTCGCACGGCAGGTCCTTCAGCAAGGACCGAGAAAGCTGGTGCTGCTCGATAACGGCGAGTTCAATCTCTACACGATCGAAGAGGAACTTCGGCGCACGGTCGGGCCGTCTTCGGGTCCGCAGATCGTCAGCGTGATGGCATCGGTCACCGATGAAGTACGCATGGAGCAAGTCATCCGCGAGCACAGGATCGACACGCTCTACCACGCAGCCGCCTACAAGCATGTTCCGCTTGTGGAGGCGAACGAGGTGGAGGGGGTGCAGGTGAACGCCATCGGCACGCTGCGCACGGCCCAGGCCGCGATTCGCTGCGGCGTTGCGTCATTCGTGCTCGTCTCGACGGACAAGGCAGTGCGACCCACGAGCGTGATGGGCGCAAGCAAGCGGTTGGCGGAAAAGGTTCTCCAAGCTCTGTCCGACTCGCAGCGCACGCCACCAGGTGGATCCTCGGGCGTACGCCGTACCACGCGTTTCACGATGGTGCGGTTTGGAAATGTGCTCGGTTCAAGCGGATCCGTCGTTCCTCGGTTCACCGAGCAGATCCGTCGCGGCGGCCCGGTGACCGTCACCCATGCGGAGATGACGCGCTATTTCATGACAATCCCGGAGGCATCGTCCTTGGTGATTCAGGCGGGTGCGATGGGCAGCGGAGGTGATGTGTTCGTACTCGATATGGGCGAGCCAGTCCGCATCGTCGATCTCGCACGGAGCATGATTCGTCTCACGGGATTCACAGAGCGCACCGCGGAACATCCGCACGGGGACATAGAGATCGTGTTCACTGGGCTTCGCCCAGGCGAGAAGTTGTTCGAGGAACTCCTCATTGGCAAGGACTGTCAGCCGACGGATCACCCTGGCATTCTTCGTGCGAACGAGGAGTTCATACCGTGGGAGCAACTGGAGCGCATTCTGGCGCGCTTTGAGGCGGCGATCGACCGCCATGATGTCTTGGAGGTCCGTGAACTTCTCAGTGCCACGGTGCGCGGCTACGCGCCGACTGCGTCTCTGTCATAATCCCAAGTATGGGTTCCGCGTTGGGTTCCGCATCGAGTTCGACTTCACGCTGGCGGCTGCATGCAGTCTCCGAGGATTCGGAGCGGATCTTCCCCTTGCAGGAGCCGCATTCGGTCAGCATCGGGCGAGATCCTGATCGGGACATTTCTCTTCCGCAGCAGAAGGTGTCGCGCCTTCATGCACAAGTGCACTGGGCCGCGGCAAAGGGTCGCGAGCGAGGGCATTGGCGGCTTCGCGACTGCGGTTCCACTTGGGGAACGCTGCTGAACGGCGTTCGACTCGCCGCGCAGCAGGAGGTGAAGCTTGCGCACGGGGATGTGATCGAGATCAAGCCGTGGACATTGACCGTCGCGGCGCCGTCGGCGTTGCAGCAGGCTGACCTCGGTCAGACGCTCATGGCGGGCGATGACCGCGATGATTTCGTGCCGCTCGGCGATGTGCAGGGTCCTTCCGAATTCGCTCAGGCGATGCTTGTTCGTCTGCTTGCTGCGAGCGAAGCGATGGCAATCGCAAGCGATGAGCAAGCAACCGCAGCGGCTGCGGTGGAAGCGCTTGCGGCCGCCACGGGGTTTGCGAATGTGGCGCTGCTGAAGGCGGGCACAGAACCATCAGCGGTGGAAGTTCTTGCGCAGACGGGGGCGATCTCTGGAAGCGGAGGTGAGGTGCAGATCAGTCGGAGCCTTCTGCGCCGCGCTCGTCACGGCGTTTACGTGCACCGCGCCGCTGGAGGTGCGGCCTCGATGGCCGCAAGCATCGAGTCGCTCTCAATTCAGGATGCGATCTGTGTGCCAGTCGAGGCGGGCCCCGTCTTCTTCGGGTGGATCTATCTCGATCACCGCCGCGGTGCGGCGCGCACGCGGCCCGCACCCGAGGCGGAGGCGGCGGGATTCGCTGCGGCGATCGCGCGACTTGCGGGACTCTCGCTCTCGAACATCGCTCGCGCGCGGATGCAGCAGCGCTTCGACCTCGAGCAGCAGCAGATGTTCGGCGGAACGATGCGTGCACTCATCTCAGCCATCGACGCGAAGGATCCGTACACGCGCGGGCATTCCGACCGCGTGAGCGCGTTCGGCGTTCTGCTTGCCAAGGCATTGAAGCTCGATGCAGGTACGACCGAGCAGATTCGGTTGTGTGGCCTCGTGCATGACATCGGCAAGATCGGAATTCCAGAGGAGATCCTCCGGAAACCATCCAAGTTGGATGACACGGAATTCGCACGGATTCAGCGGCATCCAGAGATTGGTGCGTCGATCCTGCAGGACATTCCCCAGATGCGCGAACTGATCTGCGGCGTCATCGAACATCATGAACGCTGGGACGGCCGCGGGTATCCAAACAAGCTCGCGGGAGAGGGCATTTCAAGACTTGGGCGCATCTTGTGCATCGCGGACTGCTTCGACGCGATGACAAGCGCGCGCTTCTACCGCCCTGCGCGTGAGGTGCAGGAGGTGCTCGCGGAGATCGAGCGCTGCCTTGGAACGCACTTCGATCCCAACTTCGGCAAGGCGTTCCTGTCGATCCCCGTGTCGGAACTCGCGCCACTCATCAGCACCGCCGCGCCACCACCGAGTTGATGCGCTGTGTCTCGGCGCGGGGGGGGGGCTCGATCACTTTCGCCCAAAGTCCGCTGGGTTCTCGCCGCGGCTCTTGACCGACCAATGGGAGAGCAGCCTGCTCCAGTGAACGCGGTCGCAGGATGCGAGCCACTGCTGCGCGTTTGAAAACTCCCGCGCAAAGATCGGATCACACGCTTCGTTCACGGGTATCGCTGTTCGGATGCGTCCCTTCGTGAACCAACTGATCGCGGTCCGCGAGTCGCTGAGCAGGGCGGTGCACGCGATTTCGCCACGCTCGATCCGACGAACCGCATCGATGATGGCGAGAAACTCGCCGAGATTGTTGTGGCCACGCGCGAAACGCGGGCTGTGAAACACCTCACGCCACGCGCCGCCCTGATGCAGCATGCCTCGCCACTCGGTTGGGCCTATCAGCGAACGTCCGAACTTGCTGCAGTCGACGACAAGCTCTCCGTCCACGCCGATCGCCAACGCTCGGACGCGCGCCGCCGCCGCAGACTTCGCGGACGGCTCTGCTGGTCCTCGTTCCGTCGTGCGCGTGGGCGCGTGGTGTGACGCGGCAGTGCAGTCGATGCCAACCGATCCAAGTGCCTGCGCAATGCCGTGCGCGGCGCTGCCCTGGGGAACGATGCGCACAACTCCCTTCTTGTTGAGGTGGATCTGAAGCTTGCCGGACTGCTCCGTGCCCTCGAGGACTGCATCGAGACGCCCCCACGAGCCTTCATCCAACACCTGAACCTCGCCGAGCAGAAATCCGCCCTGCGCAAGCGCTCCCTCGATGCGTGCAATCTCACCGCGCAGTGCCCGTTCCACCGCGCCACTGCGCCCATGTGTGTTGGCACGCTCTCCCCGCGGTTCGCTCACTTCAGTTCCTTCAACTCGATGTTCTTGAACCACACGCTGTGGCCATGCCCAAGGAAGCCGATGAACCCACTTTGCCGCTGCAGCCCAGGATGATCCTTGCCGTCGGGTGTACCGCTCTCCGCGAGTGGTTCCAAATCTGCATCGACGATGGTGGCGCCATTCAAGACGACTTTCACTCGCGAGCCTTGCACGATCACTTCCTGCGCGTTCCACTCGCCCACGGGCTTCAAGTGGCCGCGCTTGGCGGCAATCACGCCGTACACCGACCCGTGGTACTGCCAGGGCTGAAGCTTCGCGTACTGCGGATCGCCATCGTCGAGAATCTGAAGCTCGATGGCCTCGTAGGCCGCGTCACCTTGCGCAGGCATACGGATACCGAGTCCGTTGTTGGCACCGGGAGTCAGCTTGAAATCGAAGCGGAGGTGGAAGTCGCCATAGCGGTTCGTGGTCCAGAGGTTCTTGCCCTTCGGTGTGCACTGCAGTTCGCCGTCGGCGACGGTGTAACCGCTCGTGTCGCCTTGCCAACCGATCAGATCGGTGCCATTGAAGATCTTGTGAAACGAGTCCTTCTTCGGCGGGGCAACGACTCGCTTGTCATCATCGTCATCATGCGCTGTCGTCGTGCTGATTGCGTCATCTGCAGAGGGTGGGCGAACAATCGCTGCGGCAGTGAGCGCAGAAGTGCAACCCAGAAGAATGGCAAGGATGCTTCGCACGGGGGCAGAATACGCCGCAGGCTCTGCATCAGTGGCGCCTACACTTTGCCGCATGCTGCTCGCAACTTCCACCGCTGTGTTCCTTGCGCTGACGATCTCCGTGTCCGAGGCGCAGTCGCGTGCAACGGAGCGGGCCGCCATCGATCCGAAGCAAAGTGCCTCGAGCGCGGAGATCGCCGATTTTCCCAAGATCCGCTTGCAGAGGCTCTGGCCCAAGGCCAAGCTCACGCGCCCGGTGCAGGTGGTCGCACGACCCGACTCGCCGAGTCTGGTGTACGCGGTCGAGCAGGCGGGGCGCGTGGTGGAACTCGATCTCTCGAACTCCGAGCACGAGGGCAAGGTGGTGCTCGATTTCACTGGACCCGTTCACGACAAGTACAACGAACAAGGGCTTCTTTCGCTCGCGTTTCATCCGAAGTTCGCACAGACTCGCCATGTATTCGTCTGGTACACGGCGCGCAAGAGCGGCAAGGATCCCGCGCGCGAGGTGCTCGCGCGGCTCACGATGGCCGCCGACGGCACGATCGACCCTGCCACACATGAAGTTCTGCTGACCGTCGAAGATCCAGAGTGGAACCACAATGGTGGCACCGTGTTGTTCGGACCCGATGGGATGCTGTATGTGTCGAGTGGCGATGGAGGTTCTGGCAACGATCCGTGGGGGAACGGGCAGAACACGGAGACGCTGCTCGGCTGCATCATGCGAATCGATGTGGACCGCGCCACGGATGGCAAGCTGTACTCAGTCCCGAGCGACAATCCCTTTGTGGGGAAGCAGGGAGCGCGATCCGAGATCTATGCCTACGGACTTCGCAACGTGTGGCGCATGTCCTTCGATCGCAAGACGGGCGAGTTGTACGCAGGCGATGTCGGACAGAATGCTTGGGAGGAGATCGACATCATCGTGAAGGGCGGCAACTACGGATGGCGTCCGCGTGAGGGATTCCACCCGACGAACGGAGTTCCCGACGCAAGCGAGGGAAGTGACCGCTTCATCGAACCGCTGGTCGAGTACCCGCACAAGGAGGGCGTCTCGGTCACCGGTGGATTTGTGTACCGAGGCAGCGAGTACCCGGCGCTTGTGGGCGTTTATCTCTACGCGGACTATGCGTTTGGAACCGTTTGGGGACTGCGTGCAGAGGGGGGCGTGTTGAAGGCACAGCCAAAGGTCGTGGTGACAAAGCGAGGCTTCTGCCCCGCGAGTTTCGGTGAGGCAAATGATGGAACGCTCTTCGTTTGCGGAACGGCGCCAGGAGCCGACGGTCCTGGGATGATTTTCAAGATTGTTGCAGGCGACTGATTCGCTCGCCGAAAGCTTGTGCGGTTGTTCACTGGAACAGCAGAAAGCACCGTCCCAAGCGCTTGACGAGCGGCAGACTTTCTTTGCGCAGAGGCTGTGTCAGATGTTGCGCCGCCGTATCATTCACTTTCTTTCCACGATTCCCCATAGTGCCCGCCTCGGTGGCGTGGCAGAGACCGTTCTGATCGGAGCAACCCATGCCCAACACTTCCATCAAGTCCGCTCGTGCCTGTTCCCTGCTTCTCTGTCTTGGCTCAGCTGCGCTGTTTGCCTTGAACGCCGCTGCACAGGTGACCGCAAAGCCAGAGTTCGCTCCGCAGGGTGCAGGTGCGAGCGATCGTCCCGCACAGCCGCAGGGCGAGCGAGGTGGCGAGCGAGGTGGGCGTGAAGGCGGCGGCGAACGGCGTGGCGGTTGGGGTGGCGGCGGTGGTGGCGGCGGTTGGGGTGGAGGCGGTGGCCGAGGCATGGGAGCGTTCGCCTCATTCATGACCAGATTCCAGCCCGACTTCATGCGCCGCGATGTGCCGCTCTTTCGCGAGCAACTCAACTTTGATGATCAGCAGATGGAAGTGGTCGAGTCACTGGTGAACGACTATGACCTGGCGTTTGGTCCTGCGGCGGAGGAGTCGCAGGGCAAGATTCAGGAAGCGGGCATGCGCATGTTCCAAACTTTCATGCAGGGAGATATGCGCGAGCGAATGCGCGGGATCCGCGAGTCGATCGAGACCGATCTCGAGCAAATGGAGATCGAGAGCGGTGCACCACTGACCGAAGAGGCGCGGCGCGCGTTCTGGCGCCAACGGATGGAGAAGGTCGGCAACGAGATGATGGAAGAGCGCAAGGCGACGGGCGCTGATCTGGAAACCAAGGCGATCCTTGAAGAAATCGTGGCAGAAGTGAACCGATGGAGCGCCGAGAAGGTGCGTATGCGCAAGGAGGTCGTCTCGTCGATCGAACTGCTCCTCACGGATGCGCAGAAGAGCAACTTTCCCAGGTTCGAGCGCTTCCTTCGCCGTGAAAAGACGATGGGAAACGCGGCGCTCTCGGGCGAGGGCACCAACCTGTTCTTGGTGATCGATGAGGCGGAATTGTCGCAGCCTTCGATCGACGGCTCGGCGAAGATCTTGGATGTGTATGAGGTGGAGCTGGACTCCGCGCTGGTGGCGCGGGATTCGTTCGTCGAGCAGAGCGAGCCGAAGATGATGCGAGTGACGCTCGATGGCAACGCCGATGCAGCGCGAGCGATGGCGGAGCGACAGATCGCGCTGCGCAAGAGCGTTCGTGATGTAAATGACCGTTTCATCACGCAGATCGCCGATTCGATGTCGCCCGAGGAGGGTGCAAAGTTCAAGAAGGCGGCCTTGCTTTCGGCGTATCGCCGCGTCTTCCGTGCGACGCGTTCCTCGGAGGCGTTCGAGAAAGCGCTGCAGTTGGCGGATCTCACTCCCGAGCAGCGCACGGCTGTGACCGCGCTGCAGGCGGAGTACGAGGGTCAACTGCGTGCGACGAACGAGAAGATTGTCGCAACAACGCGAAAGGAAGAACCTGCGCAGCGTCTCGAGGAGTCGGAGCGTTTGATCGGTGTCATGGCCGGAACCATGTCGCCCACGATGATGATGGGACGGTTCATGGGAGGTATGGGCGACCCAGTCGGCGACCTGATGGATGAGCGCGGCAAGATGGGGACGAAGTACCTCGAGCAGTTGCGCGGTCTTCTGACGGCGACGCAGCAGGAGCAACTTCCGAAGGGCCGTGATGGCGGGCGTAACGCAGGCGCGTTCGGTACGGGGAAGATTTCCGAGTTGCCGCCGCAGTTCCAGGAAGCCGCGAAGGCCGCGGACAAGAACAAGGACGGTGTGATCGACGAGGAGGAGCGTGAGGCGGTGTTCCGCAACATGCGCGGGGGTCCTGATGGTCGCGGTGGTCCAGGCGGTGGTCCAGGCGGTGGTCCTGGCGGCGGTCGTGGCAATCGACCGCCTCCGCCTCCGCAAGGCACGAACTGATTTCAAGTCGCGCGCGGCGGATCTCGCGCGGGGCACGCCGCGCGACGCGAAGCATTCAGCGACTCAGCGCGTCGGCGACTTGGCGCGCCTCTTGCTTGGAGAGTGCGTCCGCCCGCTGCGTGCCACAATGATCTCGTTCTTGCCGGGACGCACCACGGAACGCGATGGCACGCTCTCCTGCACGAGCACGCTCGCGGCGATCGTTGATCCGCTTCCGATGATCGTGCTGCCACCGAGAATCGTCGCGTTCGCGTAGACCGTCACGCCATCGCGCAGTGTGGGATGCCGCTTCAATCCGCGGCGGATCGATCCGTCCTTCGCACGATCAAAGCGGCGCGCACCGAGCGTGACCCCCTGATACAGCGTGCAGTTGCGACCGATCACGGTGGTCTCACCAATCACGACGCTTGTGCCATGGTCAATGAAGCATCCCGCACCAATCTCTGCACCGGGATGGATATCGATTCCAGTCGACGCATGCGCAGACTCCGTGAGAATGCGCGGCACGAGCGGCACGCCATGTCGGTGGAAGTGGTGAGCGATGCGGTAGATGCACAGTGCGCGGATGCCGGGGTACGCCAGCGCAATCTCCGTTCGACTCGTCGCGGCAGGATCACGCTCGTATGCCGCGTGGAGATCAAGCATCAGCGTCCGTTGAATCTTGGGTAGCGCAGCAAGCAGTGAACGGACACTGCGGCGCGCCCTCGCGTTGGACGGTTGTTCACCCAAGCCAGTTGCCCGAAAGGCGGCGCACAGTTCAGGCTCGAGAATGTCCACGCAGTCGTCGATCACCTCGGCGCGTGACTCACCTGCGACGCCCTGCAGCCCGAGCAGTGCGCCACACAGGCGGCTTCCCGCCCATGCGACCGCGACATCACTCGGCAGACTGCGATGACGGCGAAGTTCCGGAGCGAGTTGCGCGGCGATCGCGCGCGCAGTGCGGACACTTGCGTTTCGGATACGAGTCGGATGTGCTGGAACCGCCACGGGGCGATGGTAGTTGTGGCGCGCGTTCAGGTGCCGTTGGCCGGATCGCTGTCGCGTGTGCGGAGGCCGCGCGTCCGCACGGAGTCGTAGATGCTTGCGAGCAGCCCGACGAGCGGGAACTTGCCGCCGAGCGGACTCGCGCCAAGCCGCCGCAGCAGCGCATGTGGCACATGCGCGTGGGCAGGCCGCGCCGCGTAGTCGTGCAGCCTGCGACCAGGTCGCCAGAAGTCCTCCATCTGCGATGTCAGTGGGGGCGTGAGCGAATGGTCGGACGCTGCGGTCGGCAGTGGATGCGCGTGGCTCTCTCCGCGCGCCGAAAGCGTGCGTCGTTCCTGAATGCGTTCGATCAGCTGCTTGGGCGGCATGCCGCGCAGCGTGAACAGCAGAAGCGGTTCGGTCTCAAGTCGCTCGACAAGAATGTGCATGGCAGCGACTGCATGCTTGCATGGCTGCTGTCCGCCACAGGTGCAGGTGATGCGCGGATCACTCGCGGTTTTCCCGCCGGGCTTCGATGGCACGAGTGGTGCGCCAAGCGAGAGTGACTGCGCGAGCGTCGCAACGCCAGGCGGCATTTCATCCACAAGGAAGCGAGCGGAGTAGAGCGCCTCCGTGCTGAGCGCGGTGATCAGGCTTTCCCATTCCTCTGGTGTCCACGTTCGGAAGTGGAACTCCAGTTGATAAGGGCGCGACGCACGACCTTGAACGCCCGCTGCGACCTTGCCCGCAGACACGATCATCGTGGCGGTCTGACCTGTGGCGGCGTATCGGTTTCCCTCCTCGGCCGCTTCGGGAGTCGCAGCCGTCAGGATCGAACGAAGCAGCGGATCCGCGTGCCACGGGAAGTTCTCGATGCCTCCCTTGCGCTTGAAGCGGAAGCCGCCGATGACGCGGCGTGGATTTTCCGGCTGGCGCTGCCGGCTTTGGTCGGGAAGCTGCGTCATTCACCGCCCTCCATACCTGTGCGCCGCAGCGAGAGCAGGTCCTTGAGCTGACCCGTCGACAGTTCCGTCAGCCATGCGTCGCCGGCGCCGATGATGTTTGCCGCAAGTTCCGTCTTCTGCTCAATCATCTGGTCGATGCGTTCCTCAAGCGTCCCCGTGCAGACATACTTGTGCACATTCACAGTGCGCGTCTGCCCGATGCGGAACGCACGATCCGTCGCCTGATTCTCGACCGCCGGATTCCACCAGCGATCGAAGTGGATCACATGATTGGCGGCCGTGAGATTGAGGCCGACGCCGCCCGCCTTGAGGCTGAGCACAAAGATGGGCGTGCTGCCATCGCCGCGCTGGAAGCGTTCGACCAGTTCGTCGCGGCGGCCTTGAGGTGTGCCTCCGTGCAGGAAGAGCGCATCCACGTCGAGTACCTGACGGATCATCGCCACAAGCAGGTGACCCATGGCTCGGTACTGTGTGAACACGAGCGCTGAGTCACCCGCAGCGACGATCTCTTCGAGCATTTCCATGAGTCGCTGCGTCTTGCCGCTGCGCGCAGGCAGCAGCGCATCCGGTGGCAGGACGATTGGCCCGACGAGATCATCCTGCGGCTCGATCGCGTCAAGCGTCTCGTCTGTTCGTGGCTCGGGTGTCGTAGCAGCGGCCCGCTTGCTGGACTTCTTGCTCCCCGATTTCGCGGCAGCGCCCGAACCCTTCTTGTCCTTTGGCGCCGTCGGGGCAGCCTCGCCGAGAAAGTGCGCTGGATGGTTGCAGATCTGCTTCAGTTTGACGAGCGCGCTGAGAATGAGCCCGCGACGCCGGATGCCCTCGGCCTGATCGACCTGCTGCAGCATCGTTTTTACAACCTGTTCGTACAGTCGAGTCTGTTCATCGGACAGCGTGATGTGTTGGCGCGCCTCCACAAGCGGCGGTAGATCGGAAATGACAGTCCGATCCGTCTTCAACCGACGCAGCACAAACGGGCGAACAAGATGGCGCAGGCGTTCACCCGACTTCGGATCGCGATTGCGTTCGATCGGAACGGCGAATCGCCGACGGAAGTCTGGTTGACTGCCGAGATACCCAGGGCAACAGAACTCGAGGATCGACCAGAGCTCAGCGAGACGGTTCTCGACGGGCGTTCCCGTGAGGGCAATCCGCGACTGCGACTGGATCGCGCGGATCGCGGCGGTCTGCTTCGTCGGCGGGTTCTTGATGTACTGCGCCTCATCGAGCACAACACGGCGCCACGGGATCTGTTGCAGGTCATCCTTGTCGCGCACAGTGATGGCATACGTGGTCAGCACAACATCGGCGGACTCGGCTGCACTTCGCAGCTGCTCGCCCGCGGGCCGATCGAGCCCATGCTGGATGTGCACGCGAAGTTCGGGGGAAAAACGCTGCAGTTCGCGCCGCCAATTGCCCATCACGGACATCGGCGTCACCAGCAGCGTCGGACCGACTGGCTGCCCACCGCTGACCGCGCGTTCATGTTGCAGCAGCGCGATCAGCTGAATGGTCTTGCCCAAGCCCATGTCGTCGGCAAGGCAGCCGCCGAGTCCGAGCCGATCGAGAAAGGCGAGCCAACTGAGTCCTGAAAGTTGGTAGGGGCGGAGCGTTCCCTTGAACGCTCCCGGCGCCTCCGCGAGTTGGAACGACTCCGAAGCGTCGGTGCCGGAGATGAGTTGCCGCACCCAGCCTGTCGCCTGAATGCCCGCAACGGGAAGTGCTTCGGGCGGGCCGTCGATGCCGTTGGCCATACGCAGCGCTTCGATCAGCGTCATCGTGCCGCCCGGGTGGCCGCGCAGGAAACGCAGCGCCGACTCGATGTCCTCGGGACGCAGGTCAATCCATTGTCCGCCGATCCGAACGAGCGGGGCCTTGTTTGCGGCGAGGCGTTCGAGCATGTCCACGGAAACGATCTGCGAACCGAGCGTGACTTGCCAGCGGTAGCCCACGAGCGACTGCAGGCCGCCGCCAAGCGCAGCGCCGCGTCCGCCATGGGACATCATCGGCGGAAGTTCATCCGGTGAGTCAATCAGGAGATGCGCGTTGATGCGACTTGTCGACTCGCCCCACCATGTCGGAATCTCGACCACGAATCCCGCTTCGAGCAGCACGGGGCGAATCTCGCGCATGAACTGATAGGCGCGGCGCGTATCGAGATCAATTCCTGTTGGGCACTCCTCCTCGAGTGCATCGTCAAGTTCGGTCCAGATGCGGCTCGCGCGCGCGAGTTCCTGCAGCAGCGTTCCCGACAGTTCCTCGTCACGGGCCTGCGCCGCGCCGCGCCGCCGTCCGTTGTCGCTGCGGAAGAGCGCGGACGCATCGATGACTGTTTCATTGGTCTCAGAATCGACGAGCGAGAAGTGAACGCGCCACATCGCATCGATGCCATTGTCCGCCGCATCGAGTGCAGGCTCTTCGAGACGAAGTCCGAGCGAGAGTGCACGCGATTCGCGCGCGTCGTCGAGCAGCCCGAGCCAGCCCCGCGCCCCGCGAAGCAGATCGAACGCTCCGCCACGACCGACGCGGATCGCATCTGTTGAACGCACCAAGCCGGAGAGCCACGCAACATGCGGATCTGCGGCTGGATCACATTCCTCGATCGACTCCTCGTAAGCCTCCGCCACGAGCGAGTCCCGCACCAGCGAGTCGGTCGCTGCGGAAAGAAACCCGTCGACAATGGGCCACGCCTGGCCATCCGCACCGTCGATGGCACGCACCACCGCCGGCATGCTCGCGATGAAATCCGCTATGGACTCGTTCGTGTCGCCGTCATTCAGCCACGGTCGCCACTGCCCGCGGAACGAACCGCTCTGTCCTTGAATCACGGTCGGCACGACTCGTTGATCCGCGACTGCGTTCACGCTGAAGTCCGCAAGTGCATACCACCACTCGAGGTCATGGCCGGCGACGATCACGCCACTTGAAGCGCCAATCGCATCCCGCAGTGTCAGGAGGCGATCAAGCGCGTGCGGTGCGGCAACGCGGAGGCTCGGCACTGTGCATGGCTCGAGCGTCAGCGACTGTGAATCGTCGTTGACGCGGCCGAGCAGAGCAGCCAACTTGCTTGATGGCAGCACCTGCGACTGCGCACCCGTGAGGTGGGGGAGCATCAGTCGAAGTGTGTCGGGTGTGCCAGAGCCGAGCCCTGCCTTCACTGCATCGAGCGCCTTCGACAAATCACTCTGCGCCGCACCCCACGGATGCGCAGGTGAGCGTGTGGCGCTCTTTCCGCTGCGGGCAGCGTCCACGGATTCGCCCCAAACGTGCAAAGCGGAACCAGCCCAGTTGGCGTGCAGAACAAACATGGGGCGCTGCGGGTCGGGAAGGGGGAGTGATTGCGCTGGGGATCGAACCCAGGACCTAGAGGTTAAAAGCCACTTGCTCTACCAGCTGAGCTACGCAATCGAGAGGCCGTGTGGCGGATGGACGAGTGTACCGAGCCACCGTCGCCAACCCGCTGCCGCCGTCGGGCGAGGCTTTCGGGCCGGCGCCGCCGTTCGTCCGCTCGCCGCCTGCCGACGAATATCGTGGATTCCCCAGGTTTTCTGCTGCGTTTCCCTTTATCGGACGAACATTATTGTCAAGCGCACGGAACGCCGATAAATGCATCCGTTGGGGGCGGGCAGAGCGTTCTGTCCCCGCCAACGCAGTCGCAGAGGGTCCGCACGAGGCGGGTCCGACGCAGTTGGCGCAAAGCAAAGGGCAACAGAATGAGTGCGACGGTTCCACTGATCGACAGGTTCCTCTCCTATCTCATCGACGAACGACGCTTCAGCCCATACACATCGCGCTGTTATGGGCTCGATCTCCGACAGTTCGCGGACTTCCTCGTTGCCGAGCACGACCTGAAGGTTGATGATGCGCGCGAGAAGCAGGTGACCGAGCGGCGCGACGGTTCAGCGCTCGACACCGTGTGCGGGCACATCCTCAGCACCAACATCGATTCGATCCGCGGATTCCTCGCTCACCTTGCTGAGCAGAAGTACTCCGCGGCGACCACCGCGCGAAAGATCGCCACGCTGCGGTCGTTCCATAAGTGGATGGAAAAGGCTGGGTTCACCGCCAACAATCCGATGACGCTCGTCAAGACGCCCAAGCAGGCGCGCCGCCTGCCGAAGGCGATCACGGTCGACCAAGTCGAGAAGCTTCTTGCCGCGCCGAGCGATAGCGACATGCTCGGTGCGCGAGACCGCGCGATCCTTGAGATGCTCTACTCCACAGGCATCCGCGTCAGCGAGGTCGTGGCGATCAACCGCGGTGATCTCGATCTTGAGGCAGGTCTGCTGAAGGTGAAGGGCAAGGGACGCCGTGAACGCGCCGTGCCCGTTGGCTCGCACGCGCTCGGTTCCGTGGCGCGCTACATCCTGCGGGCAGAGTCGGAAAAGGTGCCGATGGGTGCGGAAAACGCGCTCTTTGTGAACAAGCTTGGCTCGCGCCTGTCGAGCCGCTCGGTGCGGCGAAAGGTGTCGAAGTATCTCAAGATCGCAGGGCTTGACCCGGACATTTCACCGCACACCATTCGTCACTCGTTCGCCACGCATCTGCTCGACAACGGAGCGGATCTGCGTGCGGTGCAGGAACTCCTCGGACACCAGTCGCTGTCGAGCACGCAGGTGTACACGCATCTGACGACGGCTCGTATGCGGCAGGCGTATGACCGAGCCCATCCGCGCGCCGAAGCATCCTGAGCATCCCATGACGGACCAATCGCCCGCGTGGCGGCTCGAGCAGGCTGATTGCCTTGCCGCGCTCACTGCGCTTCCGGCGGGAGACGCATCGCTGATCTACAGCGATCCGCCCTTCAACACTGGGCTGCGTCGGCAGGGGCGAGGCGGACTCGCGTTCGCCGACCGATTTGACGATGTCGGTGCGTGGCGTGCGTTCATGGAACCACGATTGCGCGCAGCACACCACGCGCTGGCGATGGACGGTTCGCTCCTGCTGCATGTCGATTGGCGAACGAGTCATCATGCGCGTTTCCTCCTGGATGAGATCTTTGGTGCCCACTGCTTTGTGAATCACCTTGTGTGGTCGTATGGGCTCGGTGGTTCAGGTCCGCGGTCATTTGCTCGCAAGCACGATGACATACTGCTGTACGGGCGGAGCACGGACTACTGGTTTGAAGCGCCGCGCGTTCCTGCACGCAGCGCGCGTCTGCGCGGTCGCACGAAGAAGGCCACGGATGTGCTCGACATCGCAGCACTCAACAACATGGCGATCGAACGAACGGGGTGGCCCACGCAGAAGCCGCTCGCACTGTTGGATGTGCTCGTGCGAGCATGCTGCCGACCTGGCGGACTCGTCGTGGATCCAACGTGCGGCAGCGGAACAACCCTCGTGGCCGCAGTCCGTAGCGGACGACGCGCGCTTGGCATCGACATCAGCGCCGATGCGCTCACGATCGCGCGCGGGCGTCTCGAACAGGAGGCGATGCGTCTGACGCATCCCACGGCAGCACCGCCGCGAGTTCGGCGACAGACTGCTTCAGTGCATCAGGGTCTCGCCCAGTCAGCGTGATGTGACCAACCTTGCGCCCTGCGCGTGCGCTCTTGCCGTACAGGTGCAAATGAGCGCCCGACTGCGCAAGCACGCGTGACGACAACGGCAACTTCCCGACGAGGTTGAGCATGACGCTCGCGCCGCGCGCTGCAGTCGACCCGAGCGGCAAACCCGTCACTGCACGCAGGTGATTCTCGAACTGACTGGTCTCGGCGCCATCGATCGTCCAATGGCCAGAGTTGTGCACGCGTGGGGCGATCTCGTTTGCCACGAGCGTTCCGTTCGCCACAAAGAACTCGACGGCGATCACGCCGACATAGTCCAGTTCGTCCATCAGTCGCTCCACATGTGCGCGCGCAGCGGCTGCAAGCGCACCGTTGGGGTCGCAGGGTGCGGGTGTTTCGCTCTTCCAGAGAATGCCATTTCGATGCTCATTCTGCGTGAGTGGCCAGAACGCGTGGTCCGCGCCG
>JBJTUC010000036.1:0-3232 GCA_046080505.1 Planctomycetota bacterium | reverse complement strand
ATACAGACGCGTGGCACGAGCAAGTTGCCTGCGCGCCTCGGACAATCCAAGCGCCATCAAGATCACACCAGTCGCGAGCGCGCCAGCGACCACTCCGCCCGCAGCGAGGACAATCCGCTTTCGGCGTGCAAACAACCGAATGCGCGTCGCCGTGGACGGCGGCGAAGCTTCGACCGGCTCATGTGCGAGGAAGCGGTGAAGATCCTCGGAGAGTGCATGGCACGTTGGGTATCGATCGTCCGCACATGGCTCCAGACAACGCATGACGACCGCATCGAGTTGCCCGCTCACCCGCCGAATCAGTTGCGAAGTGCCAGTCTGTCGTCGCCTCGCACGCGCATCTGTCTCCGCACCCCCTGTTGCAGCAGCCATTGCAAGTCGAACGCTCGGCGGCAAGACACGCGCCTCGAGCAGATGCCGCAGCTCAGCAAGCCCCTTGGACTGCAGGACAGCGACATCGCGCGCAGAAAGCCCCGTCAGGAGTTGATACAGCGCCAAACCAAGCGAGTAGATGTCTGCTCGCGTGTCGAGGGCAGCATCACCATCGCACTGCTCTGGCGCCATCGCATCGAGAGTCCCGACCGATTCACGGCCATCGCTTTCATGCAGCGAATCGATTCCTTCGCACAGTCGCGACACTCCAAAGTCGATGATCTTGACGTGTGGATTCCCATCCACCTCCTGAACCAGGATGTTGGCTGACTTGAGATCCAAGTGAATGATGCCGCGCGCATGTGCATGCTGCACGGCGAGCACGACCTGCTGCATCACGCGCAGCCGACCATCCAAAGATAACTGACGCGCATCGCACCACTCGAGCAGCGGCTGACCATCCACCCACTCCATCAGCAAGTACGGACGACCATCCTCCATCTCGCCTGCCGAAAACACCTGCGCGATGTTCGGGTGGCTCAACTGCGCAAGCAGTCGACCCTCCGATGCAAATCGTGCTCGCACAGATTCGCTTGGCAACTCGGACCGCAGCACCTTGACCGCCACCTTGCGAACAAGCGTCCCCTGCTGCTCACACAGCCAGACAGAGCCGAAGCCCCCCGACGCGATCAGTCGTTCAGGTTTGATGCCTCTGAGCGAAGGCGGGCGCTGGTCCACACTGCCCTTGCCTCCACCCCACAGACTTTGACTTGGCACCCCGCTCATGTTCGCCTAAAAACGCGAGGAATCGATCTGCATCGCAACGGTTGCGCCATGTCCAAGTCCAAGCCCGAATGCAGAGTGAACGCTCTCAAGCGCGCGCTGACCCTCGGCGTGATCAATGATGCAACTGATCTTGATTTCGCTGGTCGTAATGTTGTGAATGCCGATCCCGGCATCGCCGAGCGCGCGAAACATTCGACTTGCAACACCTGCATGGCTCTTCATACCAACGCCGACGACCGACACCTTGGCCAGCCCCACCTCGACCGACATTTCTCCCTCACCGAGTTCAGTGAGCGTACGAGCCACGATCTGCTTGGCATCGCCAAGATCATCATGCTCGACCGTGAACGCGATCATTGTTGTAGCCCCCTGCTCGGTCTGGACGATGTCGTCAACCACGATGTTCGAGTGGGCGAGCGCGGTAAAGAGGCGCCCCTGGAGTCCGACGACATTCTGCACCTGTCGGATGCTGACCCGCCCGAGTTCGTCTTTCAGTGCGCAGCCGACAACAGCAAGTTCTTCCATGGATGAGTTCTCCCGCGAAATCATGGTTCCCGAATCAGACTTCTGACTATGCCGCACGTGGATTGGCACGCCGTACTTTTCACCAAACAGCACCGCTCGCGCGTGCATGACACCTGCACCGAGCGCTGCAAGTTCGAGCATCTCCTCATAGGAAATGCGCGGCAGTTTGACCGCATGACGCACAAGCCGCGGGTCCGCGGTGTACACGCCATCGACATCCGTAAAGATTTCGCAGCAGCCTCCCTGCTCGCGTACGCGAAGTGCAGCCGCAATCGCGACAGCGGTCGTATCGCTGCCACCGCGCCCCAAGGTTGTGACTTCACCCTCTTCGCTCGTGCCCTGGAAGCCAGCCACCACAGGTATCTCGCCGCGCGACAGCATCCGTTCGAGCCGCCCACATTCGATTCGCGTGATGCGTGCGCGACCATGCACGCCATCCGTTCGCAGACCAGCCTGCCCACCCGTCAGCGCCCCCGCTGAGCAGCCACACTCGCGCAGTGCCATCGCCAGAAGAGCGACGCTCGCCTGCTCCCCCGTCGCCATCAGCATGTCGAGTTCGCGCCGATCGGGTACTGGGCTGATCCGCTCAGCGAGTTCAATCAGATCGTCCGTCGTGCGTCCCATCGCACTCGCAACGACCACCACATCGAAACCCGCCTTGCGCGCATCTGCTACGCGCGACGCCGCACGGCGAATGCGCTCCGGATCGGCAACGCTTGTTCCGCCGAACTTCTGGACGATCGTGGGCATGTCCGTTTCATCCTAGAGGGATCCCGCCGATGCGCCCTCGTCGGCAGCTGCTGCTGCTTCGCGGTCCTTCTGCTGCCGTGTGATCCGCCGCCGATCGCTTTCCTTCAGAATGCGCTTGCGAATCCGAACGGCGGTCGGCGTGATCTCAACCAGTTCATCGGCCTCGAGGTACTCGAGTGCCGACTCAAGCGTGAGCGGGCGCGGCGCCTTCAGCACAACCGTGGCTTCCTTGTTTGATTCGCGCACATTCGACATCGCTTTCGCCTTCACCACATTCACATGCAGATCGTTGTCTCTGTTGTGTTCGCCAACGATCATGCCTTCATAGATGACATCGGCGTTCGCCACGAACATCACGCCGCGATCGGACAAGTTCAGGAGCGAGTATGTGGTGGCAGTCCCAGCCTCGACCGCCACCATCACGCCGTTGGTGCGCTTACGAGGGGGCATCCGCACAGGTCTGTAATCACAGAACGAGTGGTGCATCACCGCCTCGCCACCCGTGGCGTTCAAGATCCGATTTCGAAGTCCGATCAAGCCGCGAGCAGGAATATCCGCCTCGATGTGCGCACGCGAGCCGCGCATGTCCACCTTGGTCACTTCGGCGCCACGCTGTCCGATCAGTTCCATGGCAGGTCCCATCGCGTGCTGCGCGACATCGAGCGCGAGTCGTTCATACGGCTCATGCCGAACACCCGCGATTTCTCGCTCGATCACATTGGGCTTGCCGACCGTCAGTTCGAACCCCTCGCGGCGCATCGTTTCCAACAGAACGCCCAAATGCAGCAAGCCGCGTCCC
>JBJTUC010000035.1:0-4733 GCA_046080505.1 Planctomycetota bacterium | reverse complement strand
CTGTTTGCGCTGAGCGCCGCGGTTCCTGCAAGGGCTGCACAGGCGAGCGTGGTTTTCCATCCGTGCGCACCAGGCGCGCTTGATCGGGTCGCAACGGCAGCAATGATCACCGCTCCGATGCAAGCGAGCGCCACCATCATGACACTGCGGTCCATGAGATCGGGGGTGCGTTCAATCACCCGCCAGATGAGCCCGCCCCAACGACCGGCATCCTTGTTGAAGTCCGTCGGCGGAATCACCGCTGCAAGCACACCAATTGCCACGGCGACCGCGAGCACAGCAGGCGCAGGCCATGCGCGCGATCGAATCAACCACGGCAAGCCCCAGACTCCAAGAAGCGAAAGCGCGAGCGCTGGCAGCGCAGGATTGAACCCCGATGCGTGCTGCGCGCGGTACGACGGCGGCACAAGTCCGCCCCACATCGAGATAAGCGCCGCAAGCACGATGCACGGCATCAGAATTGCGATGACTGCCGACAACATGATCGGGGCACGGGAGGACTGGAAAGCCGAAGGGCCCGCCGCTCCAAGTGGCGCTCGGAACGCGGTCCAAGCGGCAACGGCGAGAGGAGCAACGAGCCACACAGATGGTTGCCGAATGAACACGGCGATCGCTGCGGCGAATCCGGCAGCGAGCATCCACCGTGGCATCAATGGGCGCATCAGCAGACTCGCAACTGCAACGCCGGTCCACAGCAGTGCCGAGACATCGGTCGTCATCCAGATGCTGCCGGAGAGCAGATACGGACTCGCCAGCAGCGGCAGGCACATCACAGAGGCAGTGACCGGATCTACAACACGCCGCAGCGCCATCCAGAGAACGGCCAGAACGGCCACCCCTGCCAGACTCGCTACGAGCCGCTGAACGATTCGCGACCGTACCCCAACCGCATCGAGCGATGCGATCGCAAGATGGAACCCAGGACTGGTCGCAGATGGATAGTCCTCAAGCGCGCCACGCAGGGATGGTGCTCCTTCCACCCCGCGCATGGATGCCGAAAATCGTTCAATCACTTGAACATGGTGCTCGTCCTGATCCCATGCCTCGCTGGTTCCTCCACCGCCCAACAGAATCACAGGCCATGTCAGCAATAAGAATGCGGCGACAAGCAGCACGAGCCATGCTCCGCCTCGGGTGGCTTCACGGCAGGCGGGTACGGCAGACAGCGCGTGCATGGCCAGTTCAGATCAGGAGCGCTCGCCGCAGCGCGTCCTCAATCCCGCTCGCATAAAGCGCAAGCCATACACCGATGCCGAACAGCGCAACGCTCACAAGAACGACTCGGTCCGTGCGCAGCGCCTCGAGCGGCGAGTCGCTGAGCCCCTGCATGGCGCGGTGATAGAAGCGGTGAACGACGATGAGCACAAGCGGCGTCAATATCGCAAGACCAAATGCGCGCACGCCGAAGAGCCCCTGCGCATGGCCACTGAGCGTGTACATGAGAAACATGAGCACGGTGAGCCCGCCACTGATGCTGAGTAGCCAGTTGAGTTCACCCGGATCGCCGTACCCCGCGCGCGGTCTCCAGTTGGCTTGTCCGACGCGGCGCGATGAGGAAAGATCGCACATTCGCTTGATGAACGCGAGATACAGCGTGAGGAAGAACACGCAGAGCACAAGCCAGATCGACACGGGCACATCGATCGCAAGTGCCCCCGCGACTGCACGCACGCAGAAGCCCGTGGCAATCGTGGCTGCATCGACAAAGATCAGTCGCTTCAGACCGATGTTGTAGAACACCTGCATCACCAGATAGGTGACAACCGCCCACACAACGGCCGCGTTCACAGCGGCTGCCACGCCAAGTGCCGCACTGGCGACCACGACCCCGAGCACCAGAGCGGTTGCCGCAGACACCTGACCAGATGCAACGGGTCTACGCCGTTTCACGGGATGCAGGCGATCCTCCGCCGCATCGAGCGCATCGTTGATGCAGTACCAACCGCTCGCCGCAAGACAAAATGCGATGAACGCAAGCAGTTCAGAGACTGCCTTTGCTTGCACAATGCCGGCCTCGCTGCCGCGTCCAGCACCCGGCAGCCAGAAGACAATCGGCACCAGCACAAACACATTCTTCACCCAGTCCGCTGGGCGGAGCAGACGAATCCAGGGATGCATCATGTTTGTATCGACCCTGCCGCCCACCACGGGCGAGGAATTCCACGCAAGTCAGGCTTCCCGCGCATCAAAGCAGGTCCACAAGCACGGAATCTGCCATTTGGAAGCCGCGGTCTGTCAGGTGCAGGTGCGTTCCCGCCTGTGCCAACAGACCTGCATCCAAGTGACGCGCGATCGCTGCGCGGCGCTTCGGTCCCCCACTTCCGCGATGCAGCAACTGCTCCACCCGCGTCCGTTCCATCCCTCCGACCACACGCAGCCCAAGCATGAATGCCTCCCCCACTTGCGCATCGTCACTGAGTACCTCCACATCTTGCACGGGCGAACTGGGACCATCATCGAGCCAGTCGCCAAGACGCGGCACATTTCGCCAGCGAACACCACGCGCATGACTTGAGGCGCTCGGCCCAAGCCCGAACCAGTCGCCATTGCGCCAGTACAACAAGTTGTGCTGACACTGCGCACCTGGGCGCGACCAATTGCTGACCTCGTAGCGCTCGAACCCCTCCCCCGCGAGCGCTTCCACCACATGCTCGTACTGCGCTGCTTCGTTGTCATCCGACACGCGCTGCACGACTCCCTGCTTGAGCTTGATTGTGAGCGGCGTATTGGGTTCGTAGACAAGCCCATACGCACTCAAGTGATCAGGCTGCAGCGCAATCGCCTCGTGCAAGTCTGCCGCACACTGCTGCACCGTGCTGCCTGGTGCCGCGAAGATGAGATCAAGGTTGATCTGGGGAACGCCCGCTGCGCGCAGCAGCGAAACGGCGCGTCCGACAGATGCCGGGTCGTGGTCTCGCTCGAGTGCCTTCAGCAGTGATCGGTCGAATGACTGCGCACCAAGACTGACGCGCCGCACACCGAGCGCGCCAAGTTCATGCGCCATCGCATCGTCGATAGTCTCGGGGTTCGCCTCGATTGTCCACTCGACATTTGCCGCCATCGGGAGCCGCGCACGGAGCCCCTCCACCATCTCGCGCAGCAGCGTCGGCGGCAACATGGTCGGGGTCCCACCGCCGACGAAGACGCTTGTCAGAGGGCTTCGGACAAAGCGCGCAGCAGCGGTGGCCTCGACAAGCAAACGCTGCACGAAAACTGAGCTGCGATCCTCCGAGTCGACGAACGAGTAAAAGTCGCAGTAGTGGCACTTGTGGCGACAGAACGGCACATGCACATACAGCCCTTCGTAGTGGGCGCTGCCGCCGCTCTCGGCAGTTTCTGCCGCATGCTCGGCAGACTTGATCGCCGTGGCCGATTGACCATCATGATCGCTCACGCGGACCCCCGAAACTGAAATGTCGATCATCGGCTGCACGGATCAAAGGGTAGTCCGTACACCGGCCTGCGCGCCGCCACGGTGGCGTACTGCGCTAGACTCGTCCCGTGAGCAGCACAGAACGCAACCCGCCGCGAAACACCGCTGTCGTCGGTCTGCAGTGGGGCGACGAGGGCAAGGGCAAGATCGTCGATCTGCTGACTGCCGAGCACGATGTGATCGTGCGCTACAACGGCGGTGCAAATGCGGGGCATACAGTCGAAGTTGGCGGAGAGCGTTACGCGCTTCATCTGATTCCATCGGGCATCCTCAACTCGGGCAAATTGAATGTGATCGGCAACGGGGTCGTGGTCGATCCTGAGAAACTCATCGAGGAGATCGAGCGTCTTCGCTCACGCGGCGTCGACGTGAGCGCCAACCTGAAGGTGTCCGATCGAGCCCACGTGGTCATGCCCTATCACAAGGAGCAGGACGCGGCGCTCGAAGAGTTCCTCGCGCACATCGCTAGTGGCGAGCGGGGTTCACTCGCCATCGGTACGACCCGCCGCGGTATCGGCCCTGCATACGCCGACAAGATCAGCCGTTCGACCGCGATTCGCGTGGGTGATCTTCTCGACGCCGCGCACTTGCGCGACCGCCTGCGAGTTGTGTGCCGCCTCCGTACCGCGGAACTCAAGGCACTTGGGGTGAACGCCCCCGCGCTCGACTCGGATGCACTCGCGGAGCGTTTCGCCGCGCTTGGCAACACCCTTCGCCCGCATGTGACCGATACGGTTTACGCGCTTCATGATGCGATGGCGCAGGGTCGGTCGCTCCTCTTCGAGGGAGCGAACGCGTGCCTTTTGGACATCGACCATGGCACCTATCCCTATGTGACGAGCAGCAACTGCTCCACGCTTGGCATCCCTTCTGGCACCGGCGTGACAGGCAACCGTATCCACCGCGTCCTCGGGATCATGAAGGCGTACACGAGCCGCGTTGGCGCAGGACCTTTCCCGACCGAGTTGCTCGACGGCACAGGTGAACGCATCCGCCAACGCGGGCGCGAGTTTGGAACGACCACAGGACGACCGCGTCGCACGGGGTGGCTCGACTTGGTCGCGGTGCGTTACAGCGCGATGGTCTGCGGCGCAACAGGTATCGCGTGCACGCTCTTCGATGTCCTCAGTGGATTCGACGAACTGAAGATCTGCGTCGGCTATCGACTACCAAACGGCAATGTGACGGAACGCTTCTTCCCAGATGCTCGACTGCTCGCCGATGTGGAACCCGTCTACGAGACGCTCGAGGGGTGGACCGAAGACATCCGTGATGCCAACGACCGCCAAGCGCTGCCGCT
>JBJTUC010000034.1:0-7017 GCA_046080505.1 Planctomycetota bacterium | reverse complement strand
CAGCGAAGCCAGTCGCGAAACTACTCGTCGTACCTCCGACGACCGAAGCAGTGCCCGATCCTTCGCTTGCATTCAGGCTCTGTGCATCAAAGTTCCACTGAACAATCACCGCGCTCTGCGCAGTTGCGGCGATCAGTGCAGACAGGCTGACGGTAACGAGAGGACGATTCAAGAGGTTGCGAATGGCCATGGGGAGCTCCAAAAGGGGGAGGGCAGGATTAGCGCACAAACACGACTGCCTCAAGCGCATCATCATTTCTGATGACACGAGAGACATCCCAGTTCCCCCCGTCTCCACAACGGCAACATCATGCGCCACATTTGTGCACTCTGCATTTGCATTATGTTCAGATTGTGTTGGCATGATTGGCGTTCCGACATTCCTGAACTAGTTTGCAGGGGTGCGCTGCTCAATTCGGCACTTCATCCTGATGTTCTTGGCAGCGGCAATGCCGCTGTGCTGCTGTCAGGTTGGCGCGCTTGCAAAGGCCTTTGCCTCGTCGGGGACTGCGCGGGTCGTGGGTTCGTGCTGTGGCGAGTCGTGCTGCGAGTCCGAGCCAGCGACTTCGTTGGACGTGGCCTTTGACTGCTGCGGTGGAGCTGACACTTCATCGCAGCACCATGACTGCGGTGGCGAGTGCTGCAAGCGGGTTGTGACGAAGTTGGCAGGTCCTGCTTGGACGGATGTCCACATGATTGCAGCCGAGTGCCAGCTCGCATCGACCGACGCACGAGGCAGCGCCTGCACATCCGTGCATGTGATCTCGGCGCAATGGGAAACAGGTCCGCCGCCGAGACCGAGTGGCCGCGAGGCACTCACGCTGCACGCAGTCTTGGTGATCTGAAACGCATCATGCATCACGTTGCCCACGGCAGGTGCCGTGCGGCTTTGGCATGACTTCGTTTCTGGAGATCACCTTGAACTCACAACACTTTCCCACGCGGCTTTGCCGACGATTCACCAACTGTGCGCTCATTGCTGCGCTCGGGGGATGCGCACAGACCCAGCCTTCCACACTCCTAGATGTGGCGCCCGAACTCGCGGCGCGCGTTCCAATCCCTGAAGATCAGTTGAACGCCGCACTTGCCACGAGTGGCCGCACGCCGACCGACTTCTGGGATGGCGCCTCGCCACTGTCGTCAGAGACTGCGGTGCGGTGCGCACTCAGTGAGAACCGCATGCTTCGTCGCACGCTTCTCGAAGCGGATCGCCGAGCCGCGCTGCTGTCCGATGCGCAGTTGCCGCCCAATCCAACGCTCAGTGCCGCAGTCGGCGCTCCGCTGAACATGGGCGTCATTCCAGTGCTTGCCATGATCGCGGGGCAAATCGACTGGCTGTGGAAACGCGATGCAATCGTGGGCGAGGCGGACGCGCAGTTGCGTTCTGTCCTGCTCGAGTCGGCGACGATGGTGATGGCCACTGTGGTGGAAACACGGGCTGCATATGTCGATGCGGCATCTGTCAGCGAACAGGCTGCGCTGGCAAGCCGAGATGAGCAGGTTGCACTTCGAGTGCTCGCAGCTGAGGAAGCGACGCTCGCGACTGGACAGTCCACACCCGCGGGCGTGCTTCGTGCGCGGATGAACGCCGCCGAGGCATCCAACCGAGTCATGACCGCGGAGGTGTCACGCGTGGAGTCCATGACTCGCCTCTTGGAAGCGATCGGACGCGGCGACCACCATCTGAACTGGGCACTTTCTGCCAAGGACACGGAAGCGGCCGTTGCCGAGTGCGCGCTGCCCGTCGTGCCCGCACCCAATGACGATGCGGAACTGACGCGTCTGGTGAACACGCACCGCTTCGATGTGCGCGCCGCATTGGCGCGGGCTGAAGGCGCGGATGCGCGTGCGCGGCTCGCAGCGACTGGCCGATTGCCTTCGCTCATGCTCGGTGGCGGATATGAGCGGGACATGGAGAGCGACAGCGCAGCGATGTTCATGCTGGAGTCGCGCATCCCTCTCTTCAATGACGGTCGGTTCCTGGTTGGAGCCGCCGAGGCAGACGCGGAGATTGCTCGGATCGATGCCGATCGCATTCGACAGCGTGCGGTGATCGATGCGCGTCGAGCTGCGATGGATGTGCGCGCCGCGGATCATCACGCTGAAGTGCTGCGCGAGCAGACACTCGGCGCGTTCACCGCACTTCGGTCGCTGCTCGCATCGGCCGTCGACGCGGGCGAGCGCCCAGCCGTGGACCTCTGGCGAGCCGAGCATCAGGAGAACCACATCCTGCTTCAGTTGGTGCAGGCGGAACGCGGTCGCGCGCTCGCTGCGTTGTCCTTCGAACGCGCACTCGCGGGTGGTCGTCTCCCCGTCATGGGCGGCGGCATGATGGCGCCGAGCCAAACTGGATCGATGTCGAATGCATCGTCAGCGATGACGCTCGACTTCACAGCACTGGAGGAGATCGAATGAGCAGCACGATTCCAAGGCCACCTACCCGCTGGGTCACGCGTGCGGCGATTCCCATCGGCATCGTCGCTCTCGCGTTGAGTGCCCTGCTGTGGACCGCGTGGGACTCGATCGTGCCGGCAGCTGTTGTGGATGTCGTTCCCGTGGCTGCTCGCACACGCGCAGCGACTGCAGCCGATGCCGCACCTAGCGCATCGAGTCGCGCAGCCAGCGCGCGAGATGGTGGCGCAGTGCAAGCGCCAGGCTGGATTGAACCGTCGCCGTTTGCGATCCTCGTTCCCGCGTTGACCCCCGGCATCGTGCGCACCGTTCATGTACTCGAAGGAGAACGCGTTCGTGCTGGCGATGTGCTGGTCGAACTCGTGGACGAACAGCAGCGGATTGATGTTCAGCGAGCGGAGGCGGAAGTGGCGGCTGCGCTCGCCATGCTGCGGGAAACGGAGGACGAGCACTCCCGCAAGTCGAAGATGGTTGCGGCGGGTGCAGCGAGCGCTGGTGAAGTGAGCCGCCTTGCGCTGCGCGCCGATGCGCTGCGTGCCGCGCTTTCCGCGCGTGAGGCGGATGCCGCGCAGCGAGTCCTCGCCCGCGAGCGCACGAAGGTGCGTGCGCCCGTCGATGGAGTCGTGATGGTGCGAACGGTGGTGCCTGGCATGGCGGTCTCGGACATGCCCGATGCGAAGCCGCTGTTTGAGTTGTATGACCCTGCATCCCTGCAGATTCGCGCGGATGTCCCGCTCGCGGACGCGGGTCGCGTGTCCGTTGGAGATCGCGCGGAAGTCACTGCGGATGTACTGCCTGGGAAGACGATGGCGGGCGAAGTCATCCGCCTCGTGCATCAGGCGGACATTGCGAAGAACACGGTGCAGGCGAAGGTGCGAATCATCGACCCGCCTGCGCTCCTGAAGCCCGACATGTTGACGCGCGTACGGATCTTCCCGCAGAGGAGTTCACAGGGCGATCCGCAGGGTGCGGCCGAGAAAGTTTCGCTGTGGGTTCCAAGCGGCTGCCTGCAACGCCGCGCAGATCAGGATGAGATCCTCGTGGTGATCACCTCGCCGCGTGGCGGTTCGCGCGTGGATTCGCGCGCAGTGGAAACTGGCGCCGTGGACGCTGGATGGACGGAGATTCGAAGCGGCATCCGCGCGGGCGATCTTGCGGTGGCGGATCCTCGAACGGCCCCACCCGCGGGGAGCCGCGTGGTGGCTCGCGAGTCGTGGCGTGAGACGAAGGGAGGCGTGGATGGCGTCCATTGAATGCCGCGAACTGTGCCGCGACTATCGGCGTGGCGCCGAGATCATTCGCACGCTGCTCGATGTCGACCTCGACATCGCAGCTGGGAGTTTCGTGGCGCTGATGGGCCCCTCAGGGAGCGGCAAGACAACGCTCCTGAATCTCATCGCGGGAATCGATCGTCCCACCGCAGGGTCGATTCGTGTGGACGGCACCGACATCGCGCGCCTCTCACGCAGTGCGCTCGCCGAGTGGCGCAGTCGTCGGGTGGGTTACATCTTCCAGCTCTACAACCTCGTTCCAGTCCTCACTGCATATGAGAATGTGGAACTGCCTCTGCTGCTGCACTCCATCAGTGCACGCGAACGGCACGCGCGCGTCAGTGAGGCGCTCGACTTGGTCGGTCTTGCCGACCGCCACGCACATGCGCCGCGGCAGTTGTCGGGCGGACAGGAGCAGCGCGTGGCAATCGCGCGAGCAATCGTGACTCGCCCGAGCGTGCTGCTCGCCGATGAGCCAACGGGCGATCTCGACCGCACCAATGCTGCACAGGTGATGAGCCTTCTTGCGCGATTGAACCGCGAGCGTGGACAAACGATCGTAATGGTGACGCATGATCCTGCGACCGCGGCATGCGCACACCGAACGGTGCGATTGGAAAAGGGGAAGATCGTGGATGCCGCGCGCGAGGAGGTGCCGTCATGAGGACGCTGCGCGCGGCTTTCTCCTTCGCGTGGCGCGGCATGGTGCGGCGACCACTGCGCACTGGGCTCACGCTCGCAGGAATCGCGGTGGCAACCTTCCTGTTCACCTTCGTCGAGAGCATGCGCGATGGCGTGCATCGTGCGACGGAAGCTGGTGCTGGCGAGACAAAGCTGATCGTGTACCGCCTCAATCGGTACTGCCCGTTTGCAAGTCAACTTCCGCAGTCCTACGAACGAACGATCGAGCGAATCGAGGGTGTTCGCGCCGCCGTTCCCGTGAAGATCATCGTGAACAACTGCCGCGCATCGCTCGATGTCGTGACCTTTCGCGGGTTTCCCGACGAAGGCGCGCTCACTGGTCGCCTGAGGGATGTGCGCTGGACGAGCGGCAGCCTCGAGGATTGGCGTTCGCGCAGTGATGCTGTGGTGGTCGGATCAGGACTCGCCGAACGCCGCGGACTTCGGGCAGGTGACCGATTTGATGCTGCGGGTGTGCGCGCGTGGGTCGCGGGCACCTTTGAAACCGATGATCCGCAGGACCGCAACTGTGCCTACGCGCATCTCGGATTCTTGCAGGAAACCGCGCAGCGCGGCGGGACGGGAGGAATCGTGACGCAGTTTGAGGTGGAAGTCGACAGCCCATCGCAGTTGCGCAGCGTTGCAGCGGCAATCGATGCGCGCTTCGCGTCCGATCAGTTCCCCACATCCACGAAGCCTGAAAGTGCGTTCATCGCCAAAGCCGCGCGCGATGTGTTGCACATCGTGCAGTTTGCGAGCATCGTGGGCTGGGCGAGTCTCGCCGCTGTCTTCGCGCTCATCGCCAATGCCATCGCGCTGGCCGTTCGCGCGCGCGTGCGCGATCACGCGATTCTTCGCACACTCGGCTGGACTGACTGGGGCATCGGCACACTGGTGGGATTGGAGGCGGTGCTGCTCGGTCTTGGCGGCGGTCTGTGCGGCGCGACCATTGCATGGATCATCCTCAAGACCGCGAAACTGACCTTTGGGATGGAGGGCGTCTCGATTGATGTTCTTCCCGATCCATCCGCGACCGCACTCGGCGTCCTGCTTGCTTCGCTGCTCGGACTTCTGGCTGGCGCACTGCCTGCGTGGACTGCTGCGCGAAAAGAGATCGTGCTTGGTCTTCGGGGAACATGAGGAACGACCGATGAAGCTGATCCCGCTGCACTACGCCACTCGCAATCTTGGACGAAGTCCGCAGCGCCTTGTGCTGTCGGTGGGTGGCGCGTTGCTCGTGGCTCTGCTGCTGATGGCAGGCGCAGGCTTTGCACAAGGCATGCAACAGGCACTGCAAGCGAGTGGGCATGAGCGCAATGTGCTGTTACTCGGCGCGGGCAGTGAGGAGAGTCTCGAGCGAAGCGAGATTCCGCGCTCGGTCGCGGACTCCGTCGGCGCAAGCGTGCGCGGTGTCGGAACCTGGGACGGTCGACTGCTCGCGAGCCCCGAGATTCATGTTGCACTGCCTCTGGGCGATGCATCTTCTGATGCCGACACGGATGCAGGAAGTCGTGCGGGACTGATCCGCGGCATCACGCCGATGGCGTTCCTGCTGCATTCACAGGTGCGCATGTTGGCCGGGCGCGCACCTGAGTCCGGAAGCAGCGAGGTGATCATCGGCGCGAGTGCCGCTCGCGCTGCTGGCATCGATCCTGCCGCCCTTGAGCGTGCGCTTGAAGAGAGCGAATCGTCTCCAGGCGCGCCGACATCTCCCACCATCACGGTGGATGGAAGCGCGATGCGAATCGTCGGACTCTTCCATGCGCCGGGAACGGTCTTGGATGGCGAAGTCTGGATGCCGATTGACGACCTCATCGTGCTCACCAAGCGCGAGACCGTTTCAGGTGTGGTTCTTGGTCTCGCGCCTGGGGCATCCATCTCGGATGCCGAAGTGTTCGCACAGCGGCGCATCGATCTCGAACTGAGCGCGATCCATGAGCCCGCGTACTACGCCGCGCAGAGTGCGTTCTACTTGCCGGTTCGAATCCTGGTGCTGGTCAGCGCGGGGCTCGTTGCGGCGGGCGCGCTCATCGGTGGACTGAATACTTTGTATGCGGCCTTCGCTTCGCGCATCCGTGAACTAGCGATGCTGCAGGTCATCGGTTTCAGTCGGAGCGCAGTGGTCATCAGCATGATGCAGGAATCGCTCATCGCATCGCTGTCCGGAGCGCTGATCGCTGTGGTGCTTGCGCTGCTCTTTGTCGATGGCATCGCAGTGCAGTTCTCGATGGGAGTCTTTGGAATCACCATCGACCAACGAATCATTGCGCTCGGCATTCTGTCAGGTGTTGTTGTGGGCATTGTCGGCACCATTGCGCCCGCGATCCGCTGCTTGTCGACGCCCCTTCCGCCCGCTCTGAAGTCCGATTGACCGCCCCCCCGCCCACCACCATTACCCATTCGGAGAGACCATGCGAATCATGAATCCAGCACGCAACGCAAGACTTGTCCCCGCGCTCTGCCTCGTTGTCGGTGCCGCGCTCGCGCGGTGTTCGGAAGCGCCATCCAAACCTTCGACGGCCGCCACGCTCCCGGCGGGTTTTGTTTCGGTGGGATCGGCGGATGGTCTCGCCGTCAAGGCGGTGAAGGAACGCGCACGAACGGGCGATCGTGTGACGATCGTCGGGCGGATCGGCGGCAGCGTTCAGCCGTT
>JBJTUC010000033.1:0-56073 GCA_046080505.1 Planctomycetota bacterium | reverse complement strand
CTCCGCCCAGCTCACGCGCCCGCTCCGGTTGCTCACCGTGAGCGTGCCGTCCTTTCCGCTCAGCACGAGCGCATCGGCAGGCCCGAGATCGCCCATTGCGGGCGCCGCATTCGCGCCCGCGGGTTGATCCACTCGAAGGAGGAACGCCGTCAGAGCGCTCGAGAGCACCGAGGCGGCGACGATGGCGACTGTAGTTCGCATATGCGCAAGGCTATGCAAAGCGCGGTGCTTTGGTAACACGCGGCAGCATGCCGCGAATTCCACGGGGTGCTTCACCGATTCGTCGGCGACGCGTTCACTCCCCCTGCTCAAGCACGGCGAGGAACGCCTCCTGCGGGATCGACACGGAGCCGATCTGCTTCATGCGCTTCTTGCCTTCCTTCTGCTTTTCAAGCAGCTTGCGCTTGCGAGTGATGTCGCCGCCATAACACTTCGCGGTGACATTCTTGCGCATCGCAGAGATGGATTCGCGCGCGATGACCTTGCCGCCAATGGCGGCCTGCAGCGCGATCTCGAACTGGTGGCGATCGATCTGTTTCTTGAGCTTGGACAGAATCGCTCGGCTGCGCAGCTCCGCGGTCGTTCGGTGGCAGATCAGGCTGAGCGCCTCCACAAGATCGCCGTTCACAAGGATGTTGACCTTCGCCAGGTTGTCCGCTCGGTACGCGACAACCTGGTAGTCCATGGTGCCGTAGCCACGCGTGATCGACTTCAGTTTGTCGTAGAAGTCGTAGATGATCTCCGCCATCGGCAGTTCGTAGTCGAGGATTTGTCTGCCTTCACCGAGAAAGCGCTGCGCCTTGAATGTGCCGCGGCGACTGTCGCAGAGCTTGATCAGATCGCCGATGTTCTCGGAGGGGCACATGATCTCCAGTTTCGCGATCGGCTCACGGATCTCGGCGATCAGCGAGGGATCCGGGAGTTCCGATGGATTGTGGATCTCCACTTCCTCGCCCGAGGTCAGCTTCACGACATACTTCACCGTTGGCGCCGTTTGCACAATCTCCACGCCGCCTTCGCGTTCGAGTCGCTCCTGCACGATGTCCATGTGCAGCAGCCCGAGGAATCCGCAGCGATATCCGAAGCCGAGCGCCTCGGAGTGCTGGACTTCGAAAGTGAAGCTGGCATCATTCAAGTTGAGTTTCTCGATTGCCTCGCGCAGGGCCTCGAAACTCGCCTTCTTGCCCGTGCCCGCGTCCGCGTCGGCACTCGATGGATAGAAGTCGCAGAACACCATCTGCTTCGGCTCTTCGTAGCCGGGCAGCGCCTCATCGGCGGGGTTCCCGTCGAGGGTCACGGTGTCGCCAACGCGCACATCCTTGAGGCTCTTGATGCTTGCGCTGATGGAACCCACCTGCGCCCAGCCGAGCTCCTTCACGCGCGTGACATGCGGCGTGTAGCGATTCAGTTCGCTGACCGCGAAGGTGCGTCCAGTTCCCATCATGCGAATCTTGTCGCCCATGCGAAGGACGCCATCGAAGATCCGCACATAGACGACCACGCCACGGTAGTCGTCGTACTTTGCGTCGAAGATCAGCCCACGGAGCTTGTCGGTTCGCGCCGGCCGCGGCGCAGGCAACTTTCGGCAAATCAGATCGAGCAGTTCCTGAATGCCCTTGCCAGATTTCGCCGAGACGCTGATGCAGTCTTCGGCGGGCAGCCCAAGAACCTGCTCCACTTCCATCGCCACGCCATCGGGATCCGCGGCTGGCAGGTCGATCTTGTTGATGACAGGAATGAGTTCGAGTCCCGCCTCGACAGCGAGGTACGCATTCGCGACCGTCTGCGCTTGAACGCCCTGCGTGGAATCGACCACAAGCACCGCACCCTCGCACGCCGTGAGCGCACGGCTGACTTCGTAGGTGAAGTCGACATGCCCCGGTGTATCGATGAAGTTCAGCTCGAAGTCGCGCCCGTCACAGGTGTGGTGCACGGTGACCGCACTCGCCTTGATCGTGATGCCACGCTCGCGTTCGAGATCCATCGAATCGAGAAACTGCGCGCGCGCCTCACGCGCAGAGACGGCATTCGTCGCTTGCAGCAGCCGATCCGCGAGCGTGCTCTTGCCGTGATCGATGTGGGCGATGATTGAGAAATTGCGAATGTCCATGACGGCGCTTCGCGCTTCGTCGGCGAAGTCCTGAAGTGTAGTGCGGTTCCTCCGCGCAGCCCGCTCCTTGCGTTCAAGGCGGCGAATCCGACCTTGCGGACGCCGCGGCATCGATGGCGCGCAGCAGTTGCCGCACGAGGGCGGTGCGCACCGAGTCCATCGTGGGAGCGGCGGCGCCAAGTTCGCGCTGCATGCTTGTGACGGCGCGCCCATGCAGACCACAAGGAACGATGAGATCGAACTGGCGCAGGTCGGGATTCACATTCAGCGCAAGTCCATGCATCGAAATCCACCGCGAGAGTCGAACGCCAAACGCGCACACCTTCGCACCGCCGATCCAGACGCCAGTGGCGCCCTGTTCACGCGTGCCCACGAGCCCGAAGGCAGCGAGCGTGTCGATCACCGCTCCCTCAAGCATGCGTAGGTAGCCATGCACCCGCAATCCCACGAGATTGAGATCGATCACGAGGTACGCCACAATCTGCCCTGGTCCGTGCCACGTGACATCGCCGCCGCGGTCGGTTTCGATGCGCTGCACGCCGAGGGATGCGAGGCGTTCATCGGAAACCAGCACATGCGTTGGCGCATCGGCGCGGCGCGTGACCGTGATCACTGGCGGCACATGCTCGACCAGAAAAATCGTGCCCACGGGAAATGAGTGGGCGTGCGCCGCGGTTTCGCGCTGCGCGAGCAATCGAGCGTGCTCCGCGCGCTGCAGTTCATAGGCTGCCGAGTAGGAGATTCGCCCAAGATCTTGCACGCGAACGAGCGGCGCACGACCGTCGCCGCCGTGGTGCGTTCCAACTGCTCCCATGACGCACGCGATCCTACGCGCAGGCTTATGCTTTCTCTCGCCTATGCCGACCATTCACCCGACTGCGATCATCGAAGGCGATGTCTCGCTTGCCGACGATGTCGTTGTTGGCCCGTGGTGTCACCTGCGTGGTGTGCTCGGCCCGCTTCGCGTGGGCGCAGGAACGCGACTGCGGTCGCGCGTGACGCTCGAGGGTCCCCTTGATCTTGGCTCGGGAAACGATCTGTATCCGAATGTGAGCATCGGCGGTGCGCCACAGGATCTCGGTTTCCATCCCGATACGCCTGGCGCCGGGCTGATCATCGGGAACAAGAACTTCTTTCGCGAAGGGGTGACCATTCACCGCCCCAAGACGGCGCTGCCGGGCCGCATCGGTGATTCCAACTACTGGATGGCGAACTCGCACGCGGGACACGATTGCATCGTCGGGAATCAATGCATCCTCTCCAATGGTGTGCTCTTGGCGGGTCATGTGGAGGTGGCAGACCGAGTGATCATCGGTGGGAACACCGCGGTGCATCAGTTCGCTCGCGTTGGGCGCGGTGCGATGATCGGCGGTATGTCGGGCGTTGTGCAGGACATTTGTCCCTTTTTCCTTGTCACGGAAATCAATGTGGCGTGGTCTGTGAATGTGGTGGGATTGAGACGGCAAGGCGCCACCTCCGCAACGATCGACACAGTTCGGTGGGTCCATCAGACCATCTGCCGCAGTGGGCTTCTGCTGAAGAACGCGGTCGAGGTGCTGCGTTCACGCGCCGGCGATCCGTTGGTCGATGAGTATCTTGCGTTCATTGCCGCTTCCAAGCGTGGGGTCGCGACTGCGCGCGGGCGCGGCTCGACGCGCGGCGACTGACAGGTCATCACGAACACCATCCAAACACACGACGCCATGGAAGGCCCCCACCTGTCAATGCATGTGCGCAGCGCGTCGCGCGCTCCGAGTTCGAGGTGCCTGTCATGAGCGCGCAAGTCTGCGTTCTTGCGAGCAGTTCGCGCGGCAACGCGACCGCGATTTCCTTCGATGCGAGCGGGAGGTTCATCTTGGTCGACGCCGGGCTCACCCCCCGCGGCGTGCGTTCTGCTCTGTCGCAGGCGCAGGCGGTCGGCAGTTTTCACACGCTGCGCGCGATTTTCCTCACCCATCTCGACCGCGATCATTGGTCGCCCGCCTGGACGCGCCAGTTGAACCGTGCACCCGTGCCCGTCGTGGTGCGCGCGGAACACGCCGAATCGGCGCTGCAACTTGGCGTCCCCAAGCACTGTCTGCGCGCCGTGCGCGGGCGGTTCGCACTCGGCGAAACAGCGCAGGCCGAGGCGATCGAGGTGCCGCATGATGACGCGGGCTCCACTGCGTTCCGTTTCGACTGTGAGTCAGGGTCGATCGGACATGCCACGGATCTTGGCTCGGTGGAGGATCGCCTGATCGATGCCTTCAGCGGACTTGATCTGCTGTCGATCGAAAGCAACTACGACCTCGCTCTGCAGCAAGCGTCCAGCAGGCCGTGGTTTCTGAAGCAGCGCATCATGGGTGGGCGCGGTCACCTGTCGAACGAGGAGTCCGCAGCCGCTGTGGCGCGCTTGGCGGCGGGCGGCACGATCCGCCAACTGGTTCTGCTGCATCTGTCCATCGAGTGCAACCGTCCTGCGATCGCGGCAGAAGTGATGAGCGCGGCGGTTCCCGCGCTCGCCGCCACGATGGTGGTGAGCAAGCCGTTCGAGCCATCGGCCGTGCTCCGAGTGAGTTGCATGCGCGACGATGCCTCAACTGTGCGGGCAGATTCGGTGGCGCTCGCATCGTCGCCGCTGCGCTAACCTTTGCGCGCTCCATGAGCGACGCCCTGACCCATGAATGCGGCCTGGCGCTCGTCCGCCTGCGCAAGCCCGTCGAGTGGTACCAACGGCAGTACGGCGATCCCGTATGGGGACTTCGCAAGCTTTACCTGCTGATGGAGAAGCAGCACAACCGCGGGCAAGATGGCGCGGGCATCGCCGCCGTGCGTTTCGATGCGCTGCCAGGCGAGCCATTTCTTGAACGCGAACGGTCGGGCAAGCGAAATCCCGTGGAGCGGCTCTTCGACGATGCGCTCGCACCCGTGCGCGCGCTTGGCGACGACGCGCTTCGCACGGCGCCTGTTGCCGAACTCAAGCGGCGGATCCCGATGCTCGGCGAGGCACTGCTTGGACACCTGCGCTACGGCACGTTCGGTGGGCGTTCTGCGGACGCGTGCCATCCATTTCTGCGCCGATCGATCGTGGCAAGCCGCAACTTGGCGCTCGCGGGCAACTTCAACTTGACGAACGCGCCCGAACTGTTCGACCTGCTCGTGCAGTACGGACTGGCGCCCGTCGGCGGCAGCGACACGGGCGTCGTGCTCGAGAAGATCGGTCACGCGATCGACAGTGAACATGATGCGCTCGTCTCCACCGCAGGGCCGGGGTCGTTCAAGAATCTGGAGGGGCGCGAACTGGCCGCGGAAGTCAGTGCGCAACTCGACTACGGGCGCATCCTGCGCCGCGCGGCGGAGAAGTTCGATGGCGGCTACACGCTCGGCGCGCTCGTGGGCAACGGGGATTGCTTCGCCTGTCGCGATCCCGCGGGCATTCGACCTGCGTTCATGCTGATCACCGACGATGTCGTCGCCATCGCCAGTGAACGCCCCGCGCTCGCATCGGTCTTCGATGTGCCCATCGCGCGCGTCGAGGCGCTCGAGCCAGGACATGTGCTCACGGTGAAGCGCAGCGGCGAGATTCGCTCGCAGCGCTTTGCGGCGCCGAGCCCGATCCGCCAGTGCACCTTCGAGCGCATCTACTTCAGCCGCGGCAATGACCCCGACATTTACGAGGAACGCAAGCGGCTCGGCATGCACCTCGCACCACGGATTCTGGAGCGGCTCGGCGGCGATGTGGAGCATGCAGTGTTCTCGTTCATCCCCAACACGAGCGAGAGTGCGTACTTCGGACTGGTGCAGGAAACGGAGCGAATCCTGCGCGTTCGCGGAGCGGAACGCGTGGTGCAGTTGCAGGCGCAAGGCGCCGTGGCGGAGTCCGAGATCGTGCGGCTGATGGATGTGCGAGTGCGCGCCGAGAAGGTTGCGCACAAGGATCAGCGGCTGCGCACCTTCATCACGCATGATGCGGCTCGACGCGATCTGGTCGCGCATGTGTACGACATCACGCATGGCACCGTGCGCAGCGGCGACACGCTTGTGGTGGTGGACGATTCGATCGTGCGTGGGACGACGCTGCGTGATTCGATCATCACGATCCTCTCACGGTTGCGTCCCGCGCGCATTCTGGTGGCGAGCAGCGCGCCGCCGATCATGTACCCCGACTGCTACGGGATCGACATGAGCCAACTCGGGCGGTTCATCGCATTCGAGGCGGCGATCAGTCTGCTGCGCCAGCGCGGGGACGAGTCGGTGATCCATGATGTCGAGGCGCTCTGCCGCGAACAGGAGTCGCTGCCGCCCGAGCGCATGCGAAATCATGTGCGGCTCATCTACGACCGCTTCACGCATGACGAGATTTCGAACGAGGTCGCGCGGCTGATTTGCCCTCGCGGTGGAGAGTGGAATGGCCCCGTCGAGGTCGTGTATCAGACGATCGATGGCCTGCGATGCGCGATGCCCGATCACACGGGCGATTGGTACTTCACAGGCGAGTACCCGACGCCAGGCGGGCTGCGCGTGCTGAACCGCGCCTTCCTGAACTGGTGTGGCAAATCCGATTCGCGCGCCTACTGAATCTGGCAGTGCTGACGCAGCGCAGGCCTTGCGCCTCGGAGGTCCGAAAACCCGATTGGGCATTCTTCGCGTGGCTTGACATGGGATGCCCGACGAGGTTCAATGCTCCGTTCCCCCATGGCACGCTATACAGGTCCAAAGGTCAAGCTTTCTCGCCGCGTCGGAGTTCCGATTGCGGACACGCCCAAGCACACTGCGAAGCGGCAGCTGACCCCGCCGGGCATGCATGGCTTCCGCGGTCGTCGCGCGAAGCCCTACGGCATGCGCAAGGATGAGAAGCAGAAGTTGCGCTACCACTACAGCGTGCTCGAGCGGCAATTCCGCCGCTACCTCGATCAAGCATCACACAGCCGCGGCAACACAGGCGAAGTGCTGCTGCAGAACCTCGAGCGTCGGCTCGACAATGTCGTGCGACGCGCTGGTTTCGCGCGAACGATCTGGGCTGCTCGGCAGCTCGTGGTGCACGGTCATGTGAAGGTCAACGGAGCGAAGGTCGACCGACCTTCCTATGCCTGCGAGCCAGGAATGATCGTGACCATGCGAGATGGCGTTCACAAGCTTGTTCGCGAGACGATGGAAACCATGACTGGCCACATCGTTCCCGGTTGGATGGAAGTGAATCCAGCGGAACTTTCACTGAAGATGCTCTCGATGCCATCGTCCGAGCAGATTCCCTTCGATGTGAACACCAACTTGATCGTCGAGTTCTACCGCTGATCGTCCCACGCCTTTTCATCGGGCGCTCGGACGACCAAAGTCCGCGCGCCCATTTTCATTCCCCGATTTCCAACGGAGTCAACGCATGCTGAAGTTCTTCCGAAAGAACGAGAAACTCACCCGCTGGATCCTCGTGGTCGGCATGACATTTCTGATGGTCTCTTGGCTGGTGTTCGACCAGAGCAGCACCTTCCTCACGCAAGTGCTTGAGGGGCGCTCGACATGGGCGACGACACGCGATGGCGCCTCGTTCTCCGAGTCGGATCTGCGCAGACTGCAGCAGGAAACTCGTGTGATCGGCATGCTTGGCGATCCCATCGTGCGCCAGTTGCAGTTTGACAAGGACCCCGTGCACTGGTGCCTGCTGTCGAAGGAAGCGGAGGCTGCGGGATTGATTGGCGGGGCCGCGGATGGGCAGGCCCGCATCACAGAAATGGCGACGAACAGCAAGTTGCCCGAGGCGAATCTGGTTGGCGCACTCTGCCGCGAGGGCGGCATGTCCCCACGCGAGGTGTTCGAGACGATCGCGAAGCTCAATGGCGTGGAGCGCTACATCAATCTCGTGCTCAGTGGACCAACGCGCATGTCCGTGATCCGTATCGAACAGACCGCCGCGTCACTGCTGAACGCCGTGTCGGGCGAGGTGACGGTGCTCGATGGCGTGAACGCGAAGGTCGATGTGCCGGCGCCGAGCGATGCGCAACTGGCGGAACAGTTGGAGGAATATGGCGAACAAGCGCCGGGCGGCGGCAAGTATGGATTCGGCTACAAGACCAACGACCGCGTGCGATTGGAGTGGCTCGTGGTGCCGACAACCGCGGTGACTGCCGCCGTCGAGTCGAGCCCCTCACTCTCCAACATCGAACTGCGCAAGTATTGGATCGAAAATCAGGCGGAGTTCGCGGCACCGCAACTTGCGTCGAGTTCCGAGGCTGCATCGTTCGAGTCGAACCGCGACGCAGTTCGCGCAAAGGTGCTGGTCAAGGCGAGTGCAGACAAGCGTGCGGAGATCGCGAAGTACATCTCGGATCGGCTGCAACTCTCGATGCGTGGTGTCGAGCAGGTGAATGGCTACTACACGCTGCCCGCGGACTGGAGTGCCAAGCAACTCAGTTTCTCGGCGCTTGCCACGGAGGTCGCACAGAAGTTCGCCATCCCGCAGCCCGCGGTCGAGTCGCGCAGCGAGGAGTGGATCGGTGTAAGTGATGTTGCGGCGCTGCCTGTGCTCGGCGGTGCCACGACCAACCGCTTCGGATCGCAGCCTGTCGCCGCGCAGCAGATCATTCAATCGCTGCGTGAGTTTGGTGGCAAGCCGACGCTCGTGGCGCAGGTGGCCGTGGCAGGCCCTGTCTTGCAGACCGCGCTGGGGGACGTCGTTGCGTTCCGTGTCACGGCCGCAGAGGCGGCCGCTGCCCCTGCATCTGTCGATGTGGCGCGCGAGGCACTCACGCGAGATGTGACTCGCGTCGAACGCTTCGAGAAGTTGGAAGGGATGCTTGCTGAGATTCAGAAGCAGGCTGCCGATCAGGGGCTCTCGTCTGTGGCGCAAGCCTACGGAACCAAAGTGGAGCCATTCACTGATCTTCGCCAGGGTGAGAAGCAGTTCCTCCAGTACGGGCTCAAGTTTCCTGGTTCGCTGCCCACGCTTGGCTCCGATGCGGCCGTTGCGAAAGCGATCGTGCTGAAGGCCATGGCTCTGCCCGCGGGGCGAAACATCGCGGATCTGCCGATCGCCGATCGCACGGTGGTGGTCGCTGCGCCTGACAAGTTGGCGCTCGTGGCCGCGCGAATCGACTCCATCACCCCGATGCACCGCGGCGATCTCGCGCCGCTGTTGAGCAACGACCGCTTCAAAAATGTGGCGGCGTCGGAGATGTCTGATGGATCGCCGCTTGATCTTTTCACGCTCGAATCGATCACCGAGCGTCAAGGCTTCACGCTCGCCAACCCGCGCCCCGAGAAGGATTCCTCCGAGTCGGATGACGCCAAAGATGAACCCGGTTCGAAGGACGCGAAGTCGGAGAGTGCATCGAAGGCGAGCCAGTCATGACCGACTCGCAGCAGCCTGCCGTTCTGCCGACGATCGCCTACGACCTCTTCGCAAAGCTCGATCTTCGTGTGGCAACGATCGTGAGCGCTGAACCGCATCCAAATGCGGACAAGCTGCTGAAGATTCGACTCGATGACGGCACGCCCGAGGGACGCCAAGTTTGCGCCGGCATCAAGGCTTGGTACGAGCCAGCGACACTCATCGGGCGGCAGGTGATCATTGTCGCGAACCTCGAGCCACGCATGCTGCGCGGCGAGACCAGCGCAGGCATGATCCTCGCGGCGAGCGATCTGAAGGAGGGCGCAGCGCCCGCAGGCGACGGCAAGCCCGGCGCAGATGCGCGCGATGTGCTGCTGCTGACGGTGGACCGCCCCGTCAAGGCCGGTTCCAAGGTCAGCTGAACGGTCCCTTGCGTTCAAGCTGCGCTCCGGGCGCGGCGCGGCGGGATCTCCTTCGCGCGTCAGACGCCCACGGCAAGCGCATCACGATCACTGAGCATGCCGCCGTCGGTGCGGGCGCGCACCGTGCCGTCGCGGCGCCATGATCGCTCGCAGCGAGGCTCCGCGCGCAAGTCCTCGATCTCGACCGCAGCGAGAGCGCCATCGAGCCGCACGCGTGAGACGCCACAGGCATCGGCCATTTCCGCCGCAAACGGCGCGAGTACCCCTTGTGGATCAGGGATGACGGCGGCCGCGTCGAGTGGGTTCTCGATCCCCCGCTGCTTCGCCGCTTCGAGCGCCTTCGACACGGCGGTGCACGCGTCCATGACGGACTGCCAACGCGGATCGCGCGGGGCCTCGAGGCCGAGGTGCACTTGCGCGAACAGCAGTGGTGCGTTCTCGCCGTGCAGGACACGCCACGCCTCCTCGGCGGTGTGTGGCAGGATCGGCGCGAGCAATCGACAGAGGACCTCCACGGCCACGCGCATCACCGCCTGCGTGCTGCGGCGGCGCGGACTGTCCGCGCGATCGCAGTACAGGCGGTCCTTGACCGCGGCGCAGTAGGCCGCCGAGAGCGTCTCGTTGCAGAAGTTGAAGATCGCCAAATGCGCGCGGCGAAAGTCGAAGCTGCGGAACGCCGCACGCACGTCTCCCTCGAGCGCGGCGAGTTCGCCCAGCAGCCAACTGTCGAGCGTCTCGTGCGGCGCGGCAGCGGCAAGACGCTGCGCTTCATCGACTGACCAGGCGGGCGCATCGAACAGATTGGAGAGCAGGAAGCGCAGTGTGTTGCGCACTTTGCGATACGACTCTCCCGCGAGGCGGAAGTAATCGGTGTCGATGCGAATGTCGTTCTCGTACGGTGCGCTCGAAACCCACCACCGTGCGACCTCGGCGCCAAAGTCCTTCAGCAGCGTCTCCACATCCAGCGCATTGCCGAGACTCTTGCTCATCTTGCGCCCCTCACGATCCACGAGGAATCCATGCGTCACGAGCACGCTGAACGGTGGCTCGCCCGTCACGCCGAGCGCGGGGAGCATCGACAACTGGAACCAACCGCGGTGCTGATCGGAGCCTTCGAGATACAGCGCGCTTGGGAAGCCGACGCCGCGTGTGCGTAGCACCGAGTGCCACGAAGAACCCGCCTCGAACCACACATCAAAGATGTCCTGCATCTTCTGCAGTGTTGCGATGTCGAGTCCCGCTGGCGCGTCAGGATCCTTCGCCGCGTCATACCCCGCGAGCAGATCCGCGGGCGGCAGCGTGAACCACGCGTCGCTGCCCTTCTCCGCCACCACGCGCGCCACCGCACGAACACTCGCGGCGGTCAGGAACGCTGCGCCAGTCGGCAGACGGAATGCAGGGATGGGAAGCCCCCACGCTCGCTGCCTGCTGATGCACCAGTCCGGCCGACTCTCCAGCATCCCACGCATGCGATTGCGCCCCCACGCGGGCACGAAGTCGACCCGCGTTTCGACCGCATCGATCGCCATCTTCCGCAGCGACTCGCCGCCGCGACGCGCGGGTCGATCCACACCGATGAACCACTGCTCGGTGGCGCGGAAAATGACGGGCGTGTGGCTCCGCCAATCATGCGGATACGAGTGGCGGAACGAGATCGCCTTCACCAGATGACCGCTGCGCTCGAGCGATTCGATCACGAGCGCGTTGGCATCCCAGACGGACTTGCCACGCAACCACTCCGGAACCGTGTCGTCGTAGGTGCCGTCGTCCCGCACGGGGCAGTAGATGTCCAGCGCCTCCCGCAGTCCCGTGCGGTAGTCATCCTCACCGTGCCCGGGCGCCGTGTGAACGAGCCCCGTTCCATCCTCAAGGGTTACATAGTCGGCGCCAACGATGCGCCCTTCGCGCGCGCAGAATGGGTGGCGGTATCGCAGACCAAGCAGTGCGGCGCCTTCGACCTCGGCGATGCGCCGAACATCCGATGCGCCGACCGCGGCCTGCACCTTCGGCAGCAGCTCCGTCGCCACGATCGTGAGCGCACCGTCCATCTCGACCAGCGCGTATCGATACCGCGGGTGAACGGCGATCGCGAGGTTCGCGGGCAGCGTCCATGGAGTCGTCGTCCAGATCATGAAACTCGGCGTGCAATCACACTCGACGCCGAACGCGGCACCGACTGCGGCGGGATCGACCGCTTCGAAGTCGACATGCACGGATGGATCTTCGCGCTCCTCATACTCGAGTTCCGCCTCGGCGAGCGCCGTGCGGTTGGCGATCGACCAGTGCACCGGCTTCAACTGACGGAAGACCAGACCCTGCTCGACCAGTCCCGCAAAAACCTCGAGGGTTGCCGCCTCGTACGCAGGCTGCATCGTGAAGTAGGGCGCCGCATAGTCGGCAAGCGTCAGCAGCCGCTGCATTTGCTGCGACTGCTTGCGGATCACCTTCTCCGTGTACTGCGCGCACTCGCGGCGAATCGCCATGCGGCGCGTTTCCTCGGGCAGCGCGTCGAGTTTCGCAGCCTTCCCTGCCGCGATCAGATCAGTCATGACGCGATGCTCGATCGGCAATCCATGGCAATCCCAACCGGGGATGAAGTGACAGTCGCTGCCCTCGAGGAGTGCGGACCGCACCACCATGTCCTTCAGCACTTTGTTCAGCATGTGCCCGACATGGATGTCCCCGTTCGCGTAGGGAGGTCCATCGTGGAACACGAATGGCTTTGCACCCGCTCGTGCCGCGCGCACCGCGGCAAAGATGTTGCCGCGTTCCCAACGGGAAAGCGTGGCTGGTTCCGCTTGCGCGAGATTCGCCTTCATGGGAAAGGCAGTCTTGGGCAGGTTGAGGGTCGCCTTGTAATCGCGCGCGTCGGACATGGAGCGCGAGAGTGTAAGCCGCACACGCCCCAGTGCGCAGCAGCGCACGATCACTCGGGCTTCGGATCGCCCGGCTTCACAACCTCATCGAGATACTTCTGAAACTCCCCCATGCGATAGGAGATGAAGCAGAAGGCGTGGTGCAGTGCGAACCACTCGATGTCGGTCGGATCCTTCGGGAGATCGCTGCGCTGGCGGTTGAGTTCGGCAAGAATGGGTTCGACCTTCATGCCCGCAAGCGTACGCCTGCACTGCGCCGCGGTCAGGCAGCGACGCCCGCCGTTCCCGCGATGCCATCACGAGTCACGATGAACAACTCACTCGTGATCGGATAGGGCAGCCGCGAAAAGTCCCGCGCCACGCGAGTGCGGACTCGGTCGATGAACGGTCCAGGGCCATACGACAGTGCGATGAAGACATCGCGCGCGGGGGTGGCGACGTAGAAGTCGCCGCGCAGTTCGCGTGCAAGTCGATCATGGAGTTTGGTGAGCAGCAGACGCGCCGCGTCGTAGCCGTCCTTCAAGGACAGCAGCGCCGCGCGTCCGCCATCATGGCTGGTGATGACCTGCGCTTGCAGTTCGGGGGTATGCGCGGCAAGGTTGGTGCGCGCCACCGATTCCAACTCGTCGACCGAGACGCCCCACCGCACCATCTGCTCAGTCGAAATGCTGACGGTCATCTCGGGCATGTCAAGAACGAACACGACGACCGTTCCATTCACCCATGGCATGTGTGCGATTGTTTCGCGGCTCACTCCCTCGAAGATGCTCTCGGGCTGGATGCGCGGCATAATGCGATGCCGAGCGACCGAGAACGGGATGGGCGTCGCACCGATGCTGTCTCCCTCGAAGACTCGGTCGAAGTAGGAGCGCACGAAGGTCTGGTCACGCGAAGGATCCTGATGCATCATGCGGAAGAGGTTGTCGAGCGTGAAGGTCTTGCCATCGATGATGAGCTGGAGCGGCGCAATCACCTGCACTTTGCGCTGCGCATACCATTCACGCAGCCAGTTTCCGACATGTTCCGTGAACTCCCCGGACTCTTCCGCAAACCAGTTGGATCCGCCTTCACCCATTTCCTTGCTCCTTCCAGGTCATGCACCATCGCAGACCTGCGCAAACCATCGGATAGATTTCACGGCACTTCAAGCGAAGTAGTCGATATTTCCAGTCGCGCCCCACATTTCTGGACAATGGAATGACGCAAATCGAGCTTGACTTTTTCCACTTCTTTGCGAGGGGCACAACTGCCGGTGCGCGCGGTCCGTTGGTGGTGATTGCGGGTCCGTGCCTGCTCGAGTCGCATGAGATCCATCGCCGCATCGCCGATGCACTGTGCACATCCTGCGCACGGCTTGGGATGGTGCCGATCTTCAAGGGCAGTTTCGACAAGGCAAACCGATCGAGCGTACGGAGCGCGCGCGGACCTGGCATCGATGCGGGCTGCGAGATGCTCGCGCGCGTGCGCAGCGAGTTTGGCGTTTCCCTGACGACTGACATCCACGAGCCATCGCAGGCGGCGCGTGCCGCCGCCACCGTGGACATGCTGCAGATTCCCGCATTCCTGTGTCGGCAGACGGATCTGCTTGCGGCGGCGGGAGCCACAGGTCGCGCTGTCAACATCAAGAAGGGGCAGTTCATGGCTCCTTCGGAGATGCGCGGCGCGATCGGCAAGGTGCAGGAGGCGGGCTCGCAGCACATTCTGCTCACGGACCGCGGCACTTTTTTCGGCTACCACCGACTGGTGAACGATTTCGTCGCTTTGGCAGATCTTGCCGCCCTCGGCGTTCCCGTCTGTCTTGATGCAACGCACAGTACGCAGCGCCCCGGCGAGGGCGAGACAAGTGGAGGCCATGGGCAGCACGCTCCGATGCTTGCACGCGCCGCTGTTGCCGCGGGCGTGGATGCGGTGTTTCTCGAGTGCCATCCCGATCCGACATCATCGCCAAGCGACCGAAGCACCATTCTGCCGCTCTCACAACTCGATCCGCTCCTCACGCAACTCGCCGCAATCCGAAGGGCGGTCGCCACATGAAGTGCGATCTCTGCAACAAGCCCGCCGTGGTGCATGAGGTGATCATTCAGTCTGGAAAGTCCACGGAACTGCATCTGTGTGCCGAGCATGCCATCGAGAAGGGGCTTGCGGTTCCGACGCAGCAGCCGCTCGCGGACATCCTTCCTGCACTTGGCGGAGTCGTGAAGGTCGAAGGAGTGATTGGCAAGAGTCAGTCGCAGCTGCGCTGCACAGCGTGCGGTTGCACCTTCAGCGAGTTCAAGAAGACAGGCTCGCTCGGCTGCCCCGCGTGCTACGACTCGTTCATGCCGTTGATTGCGCAGGTGATCGAACGGGCTCAAGCGGGCGCGACCGCGCATGTCGGTCATTCACCGGCCCCTTCGCAGGACGCGGAGCGCGTGCAGCGACTGCGTTCAAAGCTGATGACGGAACTGGAGCAGGCGATCGCTGCGGAGCAGTATGAGCGTGCGGCGCAACTGCGCGATGAGCTGAAGGTGCTCGACGCGGCTCCACAGGTGCGCGATGAGTGAGTCCTTTTCTGCCGCGCTCACGCAGCTCGGCCCCGAGAGCGATGTGGTCATCACCAGCCGCGTCCGCTTCGCGCGGAATCTCCGGGGGTTCCCCTTCACTTCGCGCGCGAGCGGCCCCGTGCGACAGGAGGTCATGCGGCTTGTACGCCGTGCCGTCGAGCAGTCTGCGCCGCCCACTGGTACGGGTCGCGACATGCGTTGGATTGACCTGCAGACCGCAAGCTCGCGCGACCGCCAGCTCCTGTGCGAGCGGCATCTGGTCTCAAAGCACTTCGCATCACTCGATGCGCCGCGCGCACTGGCGCTCTCTTCGGATGAGCATGTCAGCATGATGATCAACGAGGAGGACCACCTGCGCATTCAGGCGATCGGCGCAGGCGCCTGCACGCGCGAGTGCTTTGAACGCGCCGCAGGTGTCGAGCGCGAACTCGCGCGCACGCTGCTCTTCGCCTTCCATGAACGCTGGGGATTCCTGACGGCGTGTCCCACCAATGTCGGTTCGGGCATCCGCATCAGTGCGATGCTGCATCTGCCTGCGCTGACGCTCCTCAAGGAGCTGGAACGGGTCAAGCGGGCTGCGCGAGAGCTGCATCTTGCAGTGCGCGGCTACCACGGCGAAGGATCCGAATCGCTCGGCGACCTCTACCAGTTCTCCAACCAGACCACGCTCGGATCGACCGATGACACGCTGCTGAGCGAGTTCCACGGCTCCGTCCTCCCGCGACTCGTCCAGTACGAGCGTGAGGCACGGACAGCGGCGATGGAAAAGGCGCGGGTGCGCATTGAAGACGTCGTGCACCGCGCACTCGCGACACTGCGTTCGGCGCGGCTGATCTCGGCCGAGTCCGCGGTTCGGGACTTGTGTCGCGTACGGCTGGGAGTCGTACTGGGACTCTTGCCGACCCCGCTGGCGACGATCCAGCGGCTGCTTCTGCAGGTTCAGCCCGCGCATCTCTCCGTGCTGCACCCGAACGCACTCGAAGGCGATGAGACCGAACGCGAACTGCGCGCGACACTCATTCGCGAGGGACTCGGCTGAACGCCCGCCCTGTCAGCGTGCAGCGAGCCGATCCACGGCGATCGCCGCGGTAAAGTCCCGCTCGCTCAGTCCACCCGCGTCGTGCGTGGAGTAGCCGAGGCGTACGCGGTTGTAGAGCACATGGATGTTCGGGTGATGCTGCGAGCGCTCCGCCTCCTCCGCGACGCGATTCACGAACTGCATGGCAGCCACAAAGTCGGGGAAAGCGAACTCCCGTTCGATGAGATCACCCGTGCGTTTCCATGCGGCGATGGCTGGCATGCGGGACTCCACTTCCGCGTCGTTCAGTCTTGTCACCATGCTTCAGATCGTACTTCGTACCATCCGCCGGCACGTGACGAATCCTGCTTCAGACAGCGAACCTGAGTTGGGTCCGCCGCGGATCGCGGTGGTGACGCATCAGGCGAACGACGCCCACGCGCAGGTGGCGCGCACGCTCGTCACCCGATTCGGGATGGAGGCGAAGGCGCTTTCCGATCCCGACCCCGCGCGTATCGCGATGGCAGTCCGCGAATCGCATGCGCTCGTGGTGATTGGAGCGCCTTCCGAGGAACTGCTCGGCACAACCGCCGTTGCAGAAGCCATCGCGTCCATGCTGCCTGTGGTCGCGCTGTGTGCAGGATCGCCGCCCGATCGTCTGCCCGCAGGCATCTCCTTTGCGCTCGCCGCGGATGACGGCCCAGATCATCTTGCTGTGGCGCTGCGCGCGCTGGTGGCGCGGCAGCGTGATGTGCGACTGCTGCAACTTGATGCGGCGACTGCCATGCGATTCTCGGGAGGACTTCGCCGCGAGATGGAGACGCTTCATGGGGAACTGCAACTCGCAGCCTCCGTTCAACAGGAGTTCCTGCCGCGCACGCTGCCAACGCTTGGCGGCATGTCGAGCGCCGCGCTCTGGCGCCCTGCCGCGTTCGTCTCGGGCGATATCTATAACGGCGTCCGCATCGATGAGCATCATCTTGGTCTCTTTGTCACAGACGCGGTCGGCCACGGCATGCCTGCCGCGCTGCTCACGCTCGTGATTGCGCGGAGTTTGCAGGTGAAAGAGATCGGCGAGGACTCTTATCGAGTCCTGCGGCCGTCGGAGTCGCTTGCACGCATCAATGAGGAGATGCTCCAACGCTCCACACGGATGACGCGCTTCGCCACGGCGATTTATGCGGTTGTCGACACGCGAACGCATGCGCTCAGCGTCTCTTCCGCGGGACATTTGCCCTTGCTGCATGCACGTCGTGGCGGGTACTTCGAACCCGTGGAAACGCAGGGCGGGCTGCTTGGCGTCTTCAAGGACGAGCACTTTTCGCAGGCGAACATCCAACTCCAACCAGGCGACAAGGTGCTGCTCTACTCCGACGGGTTCGAGCAGGCGTTCCCTGAACAGGGCCAAGCCGCATCCTCGCCGCGACTTCCCAATCGCCGCTATCTGCAGGTCTTCAACGAGTTCGCGTCGCTCGAAGATCCGCAGGCATTCGTGGATGCAATCACGGGTCGCCTCGAGGAGGAACGAAATGTGTTCCCACTCGTGGATGATGTGACGCTGCTGTGCAGCGCGTGGCGAGCGTAAGGTCAGTGGCGTGCGAGGTGCCGTGCAACGGCTCGCGCCACCAGACGCGCCAGTGGATCCGCCTCGAGATTGACGCGGTCCCCCGCACGGAGCGCACCGAGTGCCGTGCATTCAAGCGTGTGCGGGATGAGCGCGACCTCAAAGAACCCACTGCCACATGCGGCAATCGTGAGTGATACGCCGTCGACGGCGATCGAACCCTGTGCGCAGATGACATCGTCCCACTGCTGTTCAGCACTCCCGTCCACGGCGATCCTCACACGCCACTGCCCATCGGTGCGGTCCACGGATTCCACCGCGGCGGTGCCCTCCACATGCCCCTGCACCCAATGCCCACCGAGCGGATCGCCCAATCGGAGTGCTGGCTCGAGATGGACATGTTTTCCCGGCTGCCATGTGCCGAGCGTCGTGCGCCCCATCGTCTGCGCGACCACATCGAAATGCAGCGTGTCGCCACCGAGCGAAGTCACGGTGAGGCAGATGCCATGGACCGCAACGGAATCACCTATCTGCACACGGGCAGCGATGGACGCACACTTCACGACGACACGGATACCCGCCTCGGATCGAGTGAGATCCGTGACAGTGCCAGTGGATGAAACGAGCCCTGTGAACATTCGTCACTTCCACGCCCGAATGATGGACGCTTTCGGATAGTAGCGACCAAGAATGGCGCGCTCGTCGCGTCCCGCGCGTCCCATGGCCTCCGCACCGTGCTGACACATGCCCACGCCGTGCCCGAAGCCGCGGCCAGTGATCGTCGCGTCGCCGCCCTTGAGGACGAGGTCGCAGTCACACGACTTGATGCTTGTCTTCGCATCGCCCGCCGCATTGATCGCACGCCGAAAGTCCTCCGCCTCGATCTGGAGATCCCCGCCCCGCACAGGCCGAAGACGCATCACGACAGGTCGACCAGCCGCGTTTCGATCCGCCACTTCCACGCGGGCGAGTCCATCCAACTTGGCGAGATCGCTGCGTCCATTCGCAGCACCCCACGCGCGCAGTCGAGCAACGATTGCGGACACAGGAATCACGACCTTCCACGATGCAACCGAGGAACCACCGCAGCACCCCTCCTTGCGCGCGGCCCCGTCACCAGTGGAAACACTCGCAATGTCATGGTGGGGATTGTCGGTCACCGTGCCGAATGCGTTTGCGGGGCGACCTCCGCACGCGCTCGAGTAGTACGCAGGCACGACGCTCCCAGCCTCGACGAGCACCTGCCCGCGCGTCTTTCGCACGGCATCATTCGCCTTTGCATTGTCGGTTGCCCCGATCCACGCCTGACTCAGCTGGCCCGCCACCATGTCGTAGTGTCGCCGACCCTCCCACCGATCAGACTCCACCGTCGCATAGCTGCGAGCTGCGATCGCCTGTGCGCGGTAGGCGGCGGGCGTCCAAGATGAATACAACTCCTTGGCGATCACGCCAGGCAGATAGGACTCCATGCCAACACTCATGACGAGGTCGATGCCATCGCCGGTGTCGTGCAATCGCATCTCGCCCGGCCAATCGAGGTCGTTCCAGCGGAATCCATCCGCCGCGTTGAGCGGCTCGATCTGCAGTGGTCCATCTGCGAACACACGCTCGCTTGCCGGTGCACCGCCACCCGAACGCGAAACCTTCCATCCATCGGGTACAGCGCTCACGCGCAGATCTCCCTCCGTTGTCCACGCCGAAGAAGTCGAGTCACTATCTCGGAGAATGCGCACCCTGCCCGAAGGCTTCAAGACAATCGGCTGTGACCGAGGAAGCACTGCGAGTCGGATCGCCACCATCGGCTCCGCTGTGGGCGGCACTGGAAGCGGCTTGGGTGGTGGCGGCTTTGGCGCAGCAGGCGGCTCCGCAGCGCCCGACTGCGCCGCTTGCTCAGACACTTCGGGAACACTTTGCGCGACTTGGGTCGGTGCGGGCTGCTCACTCGACACGGAACGCGCAAGTCCCACGGGACGCACAGGATCGGACGAGGAACACGCGGCGATCAACAGCACGCTCAAGCCGATGCAGGCGCGGGGCCAACGCATCAGGGGTGCGCCTCTCCGCACGGATCACTCGAGTGGGCGGAGCGACAGCCCATGGATCGCGAGCTGCGCCTTGATCTCATCAAGACTTGTGAGACCGAAGTTCTTCAGTCCCATGAGTTCCGCTTCGGTACGACACGCAAGTTCACCCAGCGTGCGCGCTTCGAGCAGCGAAATCGCCTTCTTCGCGCGGACGCTGAGTTCCATGGTTGCCACTGAGATCGACAGCGCCGCTTCGTCATGCTGCGTCTTCAGATAGTCGAGGTACTCCCGACGGAACGCCTGATCTTGGCCACCCTCGAGCGCCTGCCCAAGGCGCAGACCGCGCGCGGCGAGCATTGCCTTGATCTCACTGATGCTCGACTCGCCGAAGTTCTTGAACGCCAGCAGTTCCGCTTCGGTGTGCCGCAGCAAATCGCCAAGCGTTTTGATCTCGACCTTTTTCAGGCAGTTGCGTGCACGACCGCTGAGTTCGAAGTCGGTGATCGGAGTGTTTTCAATCGCAATCTTGCGCACCAACTGCTGCTGTGCGTCGGAATCGATCGTCATCTCCATCACACCCATGACATCCTTCAGGTACATCCGAGCGTGCGGATGCGTGGGGTACTCATCCACGATGCGGCGAAGACAACGCTCCGCGCGTGTGAGCTCGTTCATGTCCTCATACAGAATGGCGAGATTGATCAGCGCATTCACGGGCGGCTTCTGTCCGAAACAGATGCGCTCGTACAACTCAACCGCCTCTTCGTCCTCACCCACACGGTCGAGCAGACGCGCGAGCGCGAAGACGGTGTCCACGGCGTGATGCTCAGCAAGCGCCTGACGGTATGCCTCGATTGCCGAGTCGCGGTCGCCCACCTTCTCGCACTGCTGTGCACGATCAAGGTGCTGCTTGGCCTTGGCAGGATCGCCCGCATGAAGTGGCAACGTTGTTGATGAAGTCATGGTGGTCAATGCTCTTCTTTCTCTTGATGAGGACGAACTCGGGCGGCTCACAAACGCTTCGAACAACGCATCATAGCGCGGTCTCACGCTCCGTCGCGGCACCCTCAACGGCACCGCGTGCGGTCATCTGAAGTCGGATGCTGCGCCAAGCGCCTCGCTCGAAGCGCCACGCGAGCGCACTGCCGAGCGCGATGATGTAGAAGGTGGTACCCGCCCAGGGTCCCCAAGAGCCCCACTGCGGGAACGCGACTGCGCATCCCCAACCACCGCCGACGATGAGGGTCCAACTGAGCCCGGCGGTGACCAGCCCAGGCCAGAGCGTGTCGCCCGCGCCTCTGAGCGCACCGAAGTACACGATGCCGATGCCATCGAACGCTTGAAAGACCGCCGCGAGGATCATCACCGATGACCCGATCGCCACGATGCGCTCGACATCGCTCCCACCCCCATTCGCACCGAGAAAGATGCGCACCATGGGCTCGCGAAACAGCATCATCAGCGTTCCCCAAATCGACATGTAAACGACGCCCATCCAGAGTGATGTATGCGCGGCCTTCGCGGCGAGGTTCGGTTCGCGCGCGCCGATGAACTGCCCGACAAGCGTCGTGGTCGCCACTGAAAATCCGACCGCGGGCATGAATGACAAATGCATGTAACGCAGCACGATCCAGCCCGCTGCAAGATGCTCCGTTCCAAATCGACCGACAAGCACCGTCATGAAGATTGCCCAGCACACCATCTCGTTGCCCTGTTGAACGCTCGCAGGCCAGCCCACGCGCATCAGATCTCGAATGCCGCCGACATCGATGCGCCAGGCCGATCGTGTGCCATACTGCCGCGCCAACTGCGGACCGAGAAAGACGAACGCAGGGATCGCGGTCTCCACGCATGTGCCGATCACTGTGGCGATCGCCGCACCCTGCACTCCCATCGGCGACACGCCGGGCACCCCGGGCAGTCCGAGCGCGGGAAGTCCTGCCTCACCGTAGATCAGTACATAGTTGCCGATCACATTGACGATGTTTCCCGCGATGGCGGAGATGGTGATCACCTTGGGTCGACCGATGCCGAAGAAGAAGTTGGTGATCGCCTTTCCCGCAAGGCTCACCGCCGCCCCCAACAGCAGCACCCGTCCGTACGAGGTTTCCAGTTCCATGAGCGCGCGTTCGTGTCCCATCGCCCCGAACGCGATCGGCAGCCCCCAAATCGCCATCGGAAGCAGAAGGATGCCCCAACTAAAAACGGCAAACCAGATGCCGCACCAGGCGTAGCCGGCGGCACGCTGCGACTCGCCGCGCCCGACGCACTGGGAGACAAATGTGTTGACGATGGTGATCACGCCGTAGAGGAACGCCATCGCGGTCCATGCCCACACCCCGCCGTTGCCCTGCGCCGCCAACTCGAGTCCTCCGAGTTGAGACACCATGAGGCTGTCGGCGAACTGCATGAGGGTGTAGCTGGTCATGGTCACCACGGTCGGCCACGCGAGTGACCAAACGCGCCGAATGCGCTGCAATCCGTCGAGCTGATGGAAATCCGCGTGCTGCGCTGGCTGCATCGGTAAGGAGTCTCGGGGCTGCGGCGCGAACGCCGTGCGTCAAAGATCGACGGTGACCATATCGCTTGCGCGCCCAACCGCAGCCGGCGGATGGGAGACCTGCGAAGCGAACGCCTCGAGCCCCTTCACCTGCGCCATTTGTGAGCGCGTGCGAGCGGCATCGAACACGTTGTCGGCGGACTGCCCCGAGAGCGTGGCGAGTTCGAGTGCAATCTGCGCTTCGCTCTTCGCGAAGTCGATCGGCAGGATCGCACGCTCGAATGACTGCAGGCGACCGCGGGCGTTCTCGAAGCAGCCTGCCTTTTCGATCCAAGTTGCAGATGGAAGCAAAACTTCGGCGTGCGCGTTCACACGGGTCGGCAGCGTGTCAATCAGCACCACGCGCCTTGTCGTGAGCGCCGCACCCATCGAATCAGTGACCCACGCGCTTGGGTAGTTGCCTGTGACCAAGACGGTGCCCGCGCCTCCTGTCGTCAGCGCGGCGACGAAGCCCTCTGCATCCGTGACCTGCGGCGCGCCCGCAGGCATCTTGCGCGCAGGCTGCCCAGCCGCGAGCGCGTCGAGCACGCGCCGCACACCGCGTGCGTTCGGCGCCTTCTCTGCATGGATGGTGAAACCTCCCGTGAGCGTGCGATCCTGACCATTGCGCGGAACGGGACCAACTCCGAGCACCGCAGATGGATCGAGCCCGAGGACGAATCGACCGAGCAAGAACGCATCCTCACAGGAGAGCATCGGCGAGATGAGCGCTGCCAGGCGTCCGCTGCGCGCACCAGCCTGCAAGACCTCCACCGCTCGCGAGAGCGAGGTGTGCCACGCTGCGCTCGGATCCTCACGATCGAATGCCTGCATTCCCTTCACCGCGGGCATCGTCAGCCGCTGCTCGCTGTGAACGAACTTCCAGCCGTAGCGCACTTCATCGGTGATCCACCACTGATTGACTTCGAGGTTCGTCCGCGGCTTCACCCGATAGACCGTTCCTTCGTTGTGCTCCACGGAGATGTTGTCGCCGCTCGCAGTGATGCCATCGATCGATGGCGTCTTCTTCAGAAACCACACGCGCTGCTGAAACAGGAAGTCCTTGTCGAGCAGTGCACCGACGGGACAGAGATCCACAACATTGCCCGAGAGTTCGTTGTCGAGCCCCTTGCCTGGAAAGACATCGATCATCTCGGTGCCGCCACGTCCCTCCACCATCAGCTCATGGGTCTGCGTGACCTCCTTGGTGAAGCGCACGCAGCGTGTGCACATGATGCATCGGTCGCTGTAGAGCAGCACATGCTCGCCGACATCCTTCTTCGGATTCTTGATCTTGTCTTCTTGGAAACGCGAATGGCTGCGCCCGTACTCATACGAGTAATCCTGCAAGTGGCATTCGCCCGCCTGATCGCACACGGCGCAATCAACGGGATGATTGATAAGGAGGAACTCCATCACCGCTTTCTGGTTCGCCACTGCCTTCGGGCTCTCCGTGGTGACGACCATGCCCTCCGCCGCGGGCGTGTGGCACGTCGGCATCAGCTTGGGAATCTTCTCGAGTTGTCCCGACTTGGGATTGGGCTGACTGATTTCCGCGAGACAGATTCGGCAGTTCGCAGGAACCGAAAGACCTGGGTGATAGCAGTAGTGCGGGATCTCGATGCCACCTTGCAACGCCACATCGATGATCGATTGGCCCTTGGTGAACTCGAGTTGAACGCCGTTGATGGTCAGGTGAGGCATGATGGGTTGACGCGCGGGCCTATCGAGTCTGCCGCGCGGCAGCGCATCCTAGCGACCGTCCGTCGCCGAGGCAGCCGGTCGCGTGATGCACTCGATCTCCATGGCGCCATCCACCACATCGACCGCACAGATCTCGACCGTTCGGCCATCCTGCAGTCGGTGAAGCGTGGGCAGTTGCTGCTGCGAGATCGTCTCGCCTTCGAGGAAACGCCACGCGATTGCGCCGCCTGACGGCAGGGGCAGACGCCCGATTGCTCCCGATGCAGGCCGCAGACGGACGGCGCCCCCCTCGACACTCGGCACCACATCGCAGCTGAAGATGCGACCGCCCGTCTCGAGCAGCAAGGTGACACAGCCCGCGTCGCAGCGCACCTCTGCCGCAACGCCCTCGAGCGGCCAGGCAAAGGAAGGATCATGCGAACGCCACTGCGGCAGTCGGACGGCGAGCCATGCGTTCACATCGTGCGCATGAATGCGAATCGCCCACCGTGCACCAGGTTCACGGATGCGCGTGATGGCGGCGGCAAGATTCTGCTCGAGGCTGCGCGCGCGGTCGGCGCTCGACGGATCGGCGGCGAGCTGCAGCGGGTCCTGCCAACCGCGCGGAGGCAGCGATGCGAGGATGAATCCCGCGGCTGCGAAGAGCAGCAGCGCAGCGCCTGCAACAAGCAAGAAGACACCCGCGCGCCGCAGCGATGAACCGCGCATGTCAGCCTTCGAAAGCCGTCACGCACACGGTGTCGTTCTGCCCACCGAAGCCGAACGAATTGGAGAGACATGTGCGCACCACCGAGGCGCGCGGCGTGTTGGGCACATAGTCGAGATCGCACTCGGGATCGGGCGTCCCATAGTTGATCGTGGGAGGCAACATGCCTCGCTCGATCGCCATCACACAGGTGATGAACTCGACTGCACCCGCGGCCGCGATGAGGTGACCGAGCATGCTCTTGACCGAGCTCATCGGCACTTCCTTTGCGAGATCGCCAAACACGCGCTTCACGGCGAGCGTCTCAATCGAGTCATTTTCCTTGGTGCCCGTGCCGTGCGCACTGATGTAGTGAACGAGTGGCCGCCCATCGCTGCCGCGCGCATGCGGGTCGATCCCAGCCTGGCCAAGCGCCTGCAGCATGGCGGCTGCCGCACCGCGCCCTTCCGGTTCGATGTCAGTGATGCGATAGGAGTCCGCGCTCGAACCGAATCCGATCACTTCGGCGAGCGGCTTCGCAGCGCGGCTCCGCGCGTGCGCGAGCGTTTCGAGGATGAGCATGCCAGCACCCTCGCCCATGACGAATCCACCGCGCGTCATATCGAAGGGACGGCTGGCTTTCGTCGGGTCCCCAGTGCTCGTGCTGAGTGCGGTCAGCCGATTGAACCCTGTCACCCCAAGCACATGAATCATGGTGTGCGCTCCACCGGCGATCATGACATCCGCCTCGCCGCCTCGGAGAATGCTGCACGCTTCGCCGATCGCCTGCGTGCTCGCTGCGCATGCGGTGAGACAGTTGGATGTCGGTCCACGCACATCGAACTCGCGCGCAATGTGCGCGAGCGGCATGTTCGGCTCCTGTTCAATCTCGCGCGCCGCCTGCAGCAGCGAGTGACCGAACTTCGCCCATGCCGCGCCATCGGTGCGACCTTGCGCCGCATCCCACGAGCGGATGTTCGCCGCGAGATAGTTCATCGTGTCGATGACGCCCTCGCCCGCACCGAGGTACATGCCCACGCGCCGCGCGTTCGCAGGCGGCGTCTGGTGCAACTGCGCCTGCTTCCATGCCTGTGCCGCCGCACCGAGCGCGAACTGCGAGTTGATGCCCGCATGCTTGTGCAGCTCGATGTCGCGAACGAACGGTCGCACATCGAAGTCCTTCACTTCCGCCGCGAAGGTCGTCGGGAATGTGCGTGCATCGAAACGCGTGATGGGTGCCATGCCGCACGCGCCGCGCATCAATGCCGACCAGACCGTTTCAAGATCGTGCCCGAGCGGCGTGACCCAGCCCATGCCGGTGACGACCACGCGTTCGGCATCGCTTCGGCGCGCGGCGTTCATGCGATCCTCCCGAGCACCATGGCGGCGCTCTGTCCGCCGAGCCCCGTGGTGGTGACGACGATATGGCGCAGCGTCGCGGCGATGGCCCCGCGTGCATCGGCGTCCACACCGAGTTTCGCAGAATTGCCCGTGGAAAGTCGCGCGGGCAAGCGCTGTTCACGCAGACAACGCGCCGCCACGCACGCAGCAAGCGCACTCGTTCCCGCACCCACGATGCCGACCTGCGGCGCCACCGTGATCAGCGGCAGCGTTGCCGCACGGGAACCGAATATCTGCCGCACGGCATGCGCCTCCGCTGCATCGACGCACGCGATACCGCTCCCCATCGGCACCACCGCATCCACTTGATCCGCACGGACGCCCGCCTGTTGCAGCGCACCGTCGACTGCGGCGGCGATGTCATCACCAGCGTTCGCAAGATCGACGCCGACCGTGTCGTCACAGCGACACTGCGTCGCGGCGAAGCCGCGAAGTTCCGCCCACGCAGGCACGCCGCGCGACTTCGCGCTCTCCGCGTCTTCCACGATCAGCAGACCGCCGCCCTCGCCGAGCACCGTGCCATCTGCGGATGGATCAAAGGGACGAACCGCCGCAGCACCATCGCCGCCAGTGGGTACGGGCGCGAGTCGCTGCGCGAAGGTCTGTCGCAGCAGACCCATGTAGTTCACTTTGCTCTCGGCGCCGCCCGAGAGACATGCGTCCGCATCGCCACGACGAATCACGCGCATGCTTTCGCCGATGGAAAGCCCACCCGATGCCTCCGCGCAGGTGATCGTGTTCGACGGCCCCTGACAGTCGTGAATGATCGTGACATGGCACGCGAGCATGTTGGGCAGATACTTCAGCAGCCAGAGCGGCGTGAGGTTGTTCATGCCAGTGCGCCCCCACTCCCCACAGTCGAACGACCCGTCCGCGGTCTGGCAGGACTGCATCGCAGCCGACAACTCGTCGGAGTCAGCAGGAATCAGACCGGCGCCGATCTGGCATCCCACTCGCGCAGGCGGAATGGTTGGTGTCGCACCCTCGGCAGTGCCGCGAGTCATGAGACCCGCCGAGCGCACAGCGCTATCGGCAGCTGCCACGGCGATTTCGATGTCGCGTGCCATCACCTTGGTCGCCTTGCGATAGCTCTTGGGAACGATCGCGCGGATATCGAGCTGCTCGGGCGCGATCGTGGCCGCCACAGTGCTGCTGAATCCCGATGCGTTCCATGCAGTGATCGGGCGGATCGCCGTCGCGCCGCTGCACAGACCATCCCAGAGCGCATCGATACCAATGCCGAAGCCCGACACCGGTCCGACACCGGTGATCAGCACGCGTCTGGAAGAGCCTGACATGGGCGGCGGAGGATAACCGCGTCGGGGCGTGTGCGTTCACATGCGGCGCGCGACAAGCAACGCCATCTCGAGCGCCTGCTCGTAGTTCAGCCGTGGATCGAGCGCGGTTTGATAGGACCGAAGCAGATCGCCTCCCGCAAGTCCTCGCGCGCCGCCCGTGCATTCGGTGACATTGTCTCCCGTCATCTCAAAGTGAACGCCACCGAGGTTGGTTCCCTCGCGTCGATGCAGATCGAAGGACTCCTCCAGTTCACTCAGAATGTGCTCGAAGGCGCGCGTCTTCACTGGCACCTGCTGTCCGTCCGCGCCCGCCACCGAAACGATCTCCGTATTGCCGTGCATCGGATCGCAAACCCACAGCACCTGACGCTTGGTCGCCGCGACCGCACGCAGCAGCGGCGGCAGCAATTCACCGACACGCCGTGCACCGAGCCGATGAATGAGCGTGAGCCGACCAGGCTCCTGATGCGGATCGAGCCGCTCGCAAAGCTGCGTCAACTGTTGCGGCGTTGTGTCGGGCGCGACCTTGACCGCGATCGGATTGGAGATGCCGCGTAGATACTCGACATGCGCGCCGTCTACCTGCGAGGTGCGTGCACCCAGCCACGGGAAGTGCGTCGACAGATTCCAGACGCCGTCGCGTCGCGGCACGGCGCGCGTTTGCGCGGACTCCAGCTCAAGCAGCAGGCACTCGTGGCTCGTGTAGAAGTCGACGCGCTGCAACTGATGCACGCGAACGCCCGCGAGCGTTTCCATGAAGCGCAGTCCCTCGCCGATGGAGTCGACCATGCGCTTGTATTCGGCGGCGCGCGGCGAGTGGCTGACCCAGTCAAGATTCCACTGCTCGGGATGGTGCAGATCTGCGAATCCGCCGTCCACAAGCGCGCGGATGAAGTTCAGAGTCATCGCAGAACGCGCGTAGCCGCGCAGCAGCAGTCGCGGCTCAGGGCGACGAGCTTCCGCGGTGAAGTCAGGGCGGTTCACATTGTCGCCGCGGAACGAAGGCAGTTGCGTGCCGCCGCGCGTCTCCGAGTCGCTCGACCGCGGCTTCGCGTATTGCCCAGCAAATCGCCCGATGCGAATGACGCGCTTGCGCGAGGCATGCGTCAGTACGAGGCTCATCTGGAGCAGGATTTTCAGTTGACTCGCGATGCGAGAGGAGTTGCAATCAGAGAAGCTCTCCGCGCAGTCGCCACCGTGCAAGAGAAAGCGTTCTCCACGTGCGGCCTCCGAGAGTTGCGACTTGAGCCCTGCGATCTCGCCGCTTGTGACAAGCGGCGGAAGTCCGCGGATTTCCGCGATGACGCGGTCCAGTTCGGCGCGGTCTGGCCAGAGCACCTGCTGCTGTGCGGGATGCGAGCGCCACGAGTCGGAGTTCCAGTCGCTCATTCGTAGCAAGGCTAGCGCGGCACGATGCGGGTGACAGGACTTGAACCTGCACGGGTTGCCCCACTGGAACCTAAATCCAGCGCGTCTGCCAATTCCGCCACACCCGCAGTGCACGCGTGCTTCGTAGGATGATACGCATGGGCCTTGCGCAGACCGCCGCCACGAGGGTGATGCCGCTGCTGACGCGTCTCCTCATCGTGGCTGTGCTGCTTCCACTCGGTTGGCGACTCGCGTTCTCCACCGTGCCATTCTCATCCGCGGAGTCTGTGCGGCTGCAGGAACTCGGCATCACAACGGCGGGGGTCGACTTTTCGAAAGTGCGTTCCACGCTGCCAGGCAGCTCGGATGCCGCGCAGGCTGCGCCAGCGACCGCGACCAGTACAGACGCTCCGATCCGTGACGGGCGTGCGCTCTACCGAGTGTCGCTGACTGCCGCCGACTCTGGGCTCCCTGCGCCCGCACTCGCAGGTTGGGTGGCGGTGTTTCTTTTGGTCGTCGGCAGCGTGCTCGTCGGCGTTGGTGCGTTCACTCGGATCACAGCCGCACTTCTCGCGCTGCTGAGCGCAACCGCATTCTGGGTGGACTGCGTGCCCGCGCTTCGCGGTGGCTACTGGTCGCTCGATGGCGCCGTGCTCGTGCACGCGGGCGCGCACCTCGCGCTCTTCATCTTGTGCGCAAATCTCCTTTTGCTTGGCGGCGGGGCGCTCAGTGTGGATGCAATGCTCGGCGGTGGCGGCGCGCCAAGTTCGAAGGGTGCGGGCAGCAAGGGTGGCGGGGGCGGACGCAAGTCGGGCGGTGACGGCCGCACCGCGGACAAGGAGTAACGGATGCGAGGGAGGACCGCCGTGTCGTGGGGCTTGTCCGCTGCAGCGCATGTGCTGCTTGCACTCCTGCTGCTTTCGGCGGGCGTTGCGCTGCTTCCCTTGGAAAGCAAAGAGACCACGCTCGGCGATGGTGCCGCGTTCCTGTTTGAGAGTCCGCCCGCCGAGAAGTCCGCGCCGCAACCGCCCGCGGTGCAGCCGGTCGTTCTTCCGACACGCGAGTCTGCTGCAACGGCCGCGATTGCGGTGCAGTCCGCAAGCGACACTGCCGCGCGCATGCAGTCCTCCGCGGAGTTGCAGCGCGACACCCTCACCGCAACGCTGCCGATGGTGGCGCGCCCCCTGCAAACTCCATCCACGATGTTCGCGATGGCGGGCATTCGGCTGCCCACCGTGCGACGCATGGTGTTCCTGCTCGATGCGTCTGGATCGATGATCGGCTCCTACCCCGCCGCGGTCGATGCGGTGATGGAGGCGATTGGCAGGCTCAGTGATGAGCAGCAGTTCGCGGTCATTCCGTTTCAGGCGGGTGATGCGTTCCTGCCCGAAGGCGATGCGCTCCGCCGTGCAGGGGCGACGCTGGGGCAGCGTGGTCGCGATCAACTGAGGGCGTGGCTGATCGACAAGATCATCCCATCGGGCGGAAGCAATCCGACGCGAGCGGTACGTGCCGCGCTTGCACTGAAGCCAGACACGGTCGTGATCGTCAGCGCAGGACTACTCGGCGCAGGCGATACAACACGCGATCGCGATGTGCTTCTCGCGGAACTCGATGCGCTGAATCCGCGGGATACGCGCTCTGGCCGACGCCCCGTGCTGTTCGCGTGCATCCATCTGATGCAGCAGGAGCCGCTTGGCGCGCTCGAACTCGTCGCACGCGAGCATGGCATGGCGGGTTCCTATCGATTCCTGCCGCGCTTGATGGATCTGCGCGCAACCGGGGATGCGTCGCTCGCCATCGACGATGAGTGGACGCGCGGCGTCGCAGCCGCGGTGGAACGCGCCAAGTCCGGAGACATCGCGGCTGCACGCGTGGCGCTCCTGCGTATTGGACTGGCCCACCCGCTGCACGAGGCATCGCCTTCGGCACTGCTTGCCGCAGCGGAGATTTCCCTCAACCATGACCACGACGCTCGCTCCGCGCGGCGACTCGCGGTTGCGGCAGCGCAGGGTGCGCGTGCATTTGGACTCGGCACGCTGCAGGAACGTGCCGAGGCGATCGCGCGTGATCCCGACGCACCGACCTCGCCCGCACAGCCCACGGAAACAAACCCATGATGACAGCCACGCTTTCAGCAGTTCTTCGTGCATCGCTCTCTTCCGATGCTTCCCTGTCGCCCGCTCCCCCGCTGCTTGCGTCACTCGATGCCGCCCGCATCTTCTTCTATTCGGCGAGCACGATGCCCGATGGCTCCGTGCGAACGGAGTGGATCGGCAGTGTGATCATTTGGATTCTCATCGCGATGAGTCTGGTGAGTGTCGGCATGATCATCTCCGGCTCGCTCGCGCATCGAATGGCGGCGATCGTGCCGCCGCAGGCGCTCGAAGGCCTTGGCGGCAGAAGTGACGGACGCACGGCGCTCGACGCGACTGCCGCGCTGCCATGTGACGCCGGGCGAATCGCGCGCGCAGCGTCGGAAGCGTGGATGCACGGCCGCAGCGAACTCGTGGATGCCGCCGAACGCGCCGCGGTCGAGTGCGCAGCCCGTCGATTCCGCACCCTTGAACCGCTGCATGTGCTCGCGCAGATCAGTCCGATGATCGGGCTGTTTGGCACTGTCTATGGAATGATCGTCGCGTTCCAGGCGGTCGCCGCCTCGGGCGGTCAGGCGGACCCTGCGCTGCTCGCGGGCGGTATCGGTACCGCGCTTGTCACCACCTTCTGGGGGCTGGTCGTCGCGGTCCCTGCGCTGCTCGCGTACGCACTCCTTCGCAACCGGGTGGACGCGGCGCTCGCGAGCGCGCTCGAGAGCGTTCTGCATGCCGCAAGGGACGCGCCCAACATGGAGAGCGCAGCGAGATGAGGCAGGCGCTCGTGCGCATCTCAAGGATCGACGCGGACCTCACGCCGCTGATCGATTTGGCGTTCCTGCTGATCGTCTTCTTTGTGCTTGTTGCGCGCATGAGCGGCGAGCAGCTTCCTGCCATTCCATTGCCACAACCGAACGCAGTCGCCGCGACTCCCGCCGGCACTGCGCGCCGTCTGGCGGTGAACGTGCTCGCGGAAGATGGCGGTGCGGTGCTCATGCTCGGCGGGGAGCGGTTTGCGGCTGATTCGTCTGGACTCGACCGCCTCGCATCGGCGATCGCACGACGCCTGCGCAGCGACCCGACTGTACCGGTTGACATTCGGGCGGACCGATCGCTCGCGTACCGCTTCGTCGAGCCCGCCATCCATGCGATCACCGCCGCAGGAACACAGGCGGGAGCGCGAGTGACGATCCGCGTTTGCGCGCTGCAGGCGGAAGGCGGCAAGCCGTGAACTCCACGCGCGCTGTCGGCGGCACTCGCGTTCGTCTCGCGATGACGCCGATGATCGATGTCGTCTTTCTGCTGTTGGTGTTCTTCGTGTGTACGGTGCGCTTCGAGCGAAACGAAGCGGTGTACACCTTGGACTTGCCACAGCGCGGACGGACCGCGGATCCGCTGGCGCTGCAGGAGCGTGCGCTCGTGATTCGCATCGGTGCGCGTGCGAGCGATGCAGTGCCGATCGATGTGCAGGCGGATGGGCTGCGTGAACGCCTCGGATCGTTTGATGCGTTGGCAGCTGCACTCATGCGCGTTCGACGCGGCGACGCTGCCGATGGGAACAATGCAGGACTTTTTGTGGCCGACCATCCCGTACTCATCACCCCCACGAGCGACTGCGGCTGGCAGGATGCCGTCGACGCGTTCAACGCCGCGGTGCGCGCCGGATTCCGCAACATCGGTTTCGCACGGAGTGGCGCATGAGAACTCCTCCGCTGCGACGACGGCCTCCACGAACTGCATTCGTCGCGGCGGCTGCGCTCATGCTGATCCCGCGAACGAGCGCGACGCCCGTCTTTGCTGCCGCCTTGGCGCGGTCCGAGTCGACGACGCTTGTCGAGCAGCGACTGGCGGAGGATGACTTTCTTCGGGGCGTGGGCGATCTCGCGCTGCTGCGCGCGCTCGATGATCTGGACCGAATCGAGCCCGTGCGGGATCCGCAGTCGACCGAGGCGATGCTCCGCGCGATCGCGCGCGAGCGAGCCACGCTGCGCAGCGATGCGCTGTCGCTCCCCGAGCGTCTGCAAGCACTTGATCGGTTGCGGAGGACGCGCGCGACGCTGGCGGCGCGCGACACGGGCGATCCATTCACGGTGCTGTGGATCGGTGATGCTGCGGAGGACGAACTCTCCCTCGGTTTCTTTGGCGTGGACGGTGGTGCCGATGCGCTTGCAGGCTCCTCGGGATCGGCGCTGCTCCCAAGAGCAAGAGCCGCGCTCGATCGCGTGCTTGCCCTGCTCGATGCCGCCGATGCGCGCGCCGCATCCATCCCACCAGACAGCGTTCCCGCTGGGACGACGCTGGCGCAGCGGCTTGACAGCGATGCGCGCGCACGGCGGCCATTTCTCCGTGCAGCGGTCCGCGCCATGTTGCTTGCCATCGAACGAAGCGGCGAGTCGGCGACGGCAAGTCGGGAGCGACCAGCGAAGGGAGCGGCGCTCCTTCGCGAACTCTCTGCGCTGCGCGCGCAGCTTCCGCCTCGACTGCGCCCGGAAAGCGATCTGGCGGAGGTCGCAGCCGCTGCGGTGGCGGCGCAGTGCGATGCCGCGCGGTACGCCGCCGCACGCATCATCAGCGCGCGTGATCCGACGCTGACTGTCCTCGCCCGCATTCTCAGCTGCGACTGCCTCGTGAACGAGCGCCGCGGTGAAGAGGCGGTCCGCCAACTCACTGCGCTGCACGCCGTCCAAGGGCTCTCGACGCCGCTGCGGTTACTCACAGCGGATGCGATCGTGCGAACTCGCGCAACACTTGGCAAATCACCCACCACCGAACTGACGCTGCGCCCGTGGGTCGACACGCTCGACCGTGCGCAGGCTTCGGAGCGCGCGGGCGTTCGACGCGCAGTGCTCGAACGTATCGCTGGCGCCGCACGCGGACAGCCTGCCTACGGCGATCTACCTCCGCTGGCGGAGGTCGCTCTCGCGCGGGAAGCACTGCTGGCAAATCCGGCCGATCGCGCGGCACTCGCCCGACTCGCGCCACATGCCACCCAAACACGAAACCCCATCGCGCAGATTGCGGCTCTCGAAACAGTCGCGGATGCCGTCGTGGCTGCGCGGATGTGGCCCGAGGCTGCCGATGCCTACCGCGCACTTGCACTCGCGGCGTCGCAGGAGCCCGTTTCACTTCCGGCAATGCAGGCGGCTCTCGACATCGAACTCGCGCTGGACCGCGCGGATCCTGCGGGGCGCGAGGCGCAACTCGAAGAAACGCTCGGCTTGGCGATCAACCGTTTCCCCGAACTGCCCACGCGACCGGCATCTCTCGCGCAACTGGAGGCGATCCAGATGCGCCGATTCCTGCTGCAGGCAGTGGCTGCGGCGCCCGAGGCGCGCGCATCGTTCGCGAAGCAGGCTGCGGATGCTGTGCAGCGACTGACGGATCTCGACGCCGCTGCTCGCCGCGCAGGTCTTGACCCGGGCAACCGAGTGAGCGCGACCACGGAGATGGCCAAGACAGCAGCTGACTTCCTTGCGCCGAATGCCGCGCAGGCAAGCAGCGCAAATGCCTTGCCCTCGCGCGAGCAGTGGGAGTCATGGAGCAAGTTTGATGCGCAGCGCATCCTGCGTTTGCGTCTCGAACGCGCAGCGACACACGCGGCAGAACCTGCGCGACTCATGAGCGCTGAGCTCGCGCTTTTGCCCGACTCAATGCTTGATGCACGAACACCCGCCGCACTCACGGCCATCACCAACTTCATGCGGCGGCAGATTGAGCTCGCTGGCGAGGCCAACCTGCAAGGCAGTCCGCTGTCGGTGCAGTTTGCTCGACGCGCGCTCGCTGCCGGCCAGGCATGGGAAGCACTCTCTGCCACCCGCCGTGGGGATGGATCGCCGCAAGCGCTCAAGGCAGCATTCGATCGACTCGCTGCAGATGCCGCGCTGCTCGCGCAAGAGTGGGAAAGCGCCATCGCACGCGCCGAGGCCATCGCGCTTTCGGACGCCAAGTCGGTGGACGATCAGCGGCGGCTTGTCGAGGCACTCTCCCTCGCCCACAAGGACGCCGTTCGGCTTGGGCTCAAGGATCTTCGGGATGAACTCCGCACGCGCGGCATGAACGCCGCACGCGCGCTCGAGGCGATTGCGCCCGATGGGTCGCCGGCGTGGTGGCTTGCGCAGAGCGTTCAACTGCGGATTGCCGAGGAATCGGGGCGAGGCGGCGAGCCAGTTCTCGCGTCGATCGCTCGGCTCCGCGCGGCGGATGCCGCACTCGGCGGCTCGCTTGTGAGCGCGGACATCCTCGAGACCGAACGCGCAGCCAGAGCAAGTGCCGCGCGCATGAAGCCGAACGCTCCAGCCTCGCCTGCAGCGGGAGACCGCGAGTCGACAGACTCGCCCTCCGCCGCGCTACCGATCACTCGCTGATCTGCCGAAGTTCATCCCGCAGGATCGACGCGAGCGCGAAGTTCTCGCGGCGCACCGCATCGCGTAGACGCTGCTCAAGATCGGCGCGCTGACTCGACGGCAGTTTCGGAATGAACGCATCGCGCAGCAATCGCAGCATCGCCACTTCCGTCGGCACGGCCTCGTGCTCCTGCTGCAGACGCTGCATGCTCCCGAGCGCGCGGTCGATCGCTGCGATCGCTCCTTGCGTATCGCCGCGTCGCGCGCACCCGGTCGCTTGCGCACGAGCCTCAAGCAGAATCGCCGCGAAGCGAATCGACTGCAGCGGCAGAGGATCGATTTCCGGCAGCGCGTTCTCGATGAGCCACTGCATCGCCGATGCGTTGCGCGCGCAGTCAGCCACAGCACGATCGAAAGCACCGAGCAGGAACCACGCACTCGCTCTCTGATGAAACAGCTGCGCCTCCTCGCGCATGGCATCCACCGCATGCGGCCCGACCTGCCCCCCCTTGGCCCGAGTCGCGTCCCAGACCGAGTCGAACCCCTCAGGGCGCCCGCCATCTGGGCGCCCCACCCCCTCATACTGCAGCAAACCCGCCTCCAATCGCACCTGAAGCCGTTCCAAGCCATCCGCCCCCACGAAGAGCCGAGCCCGCGGACCCTCCGCTTGCCACGGCCACCGTGTGAGAATTTCACGAATGTCGTCGGAGGGGTTGCCTTCCGGACCAATCATGGGCAAAATAGTAAGTCCCGACGGAGAGAGTCGCCAGCGGCGTGTTGGCGAAGTTCGGAGCATCGCAGCGAAGAGGTGTGCGTGGCGAAGTCAGAAGTTCAGACGGAGATGCAGATGTATGTGCGTGAGATCAGTCACGTCGCTCTGCTCACGCCTCAAGAAGAACGCACGCTCGGGTGGAGCATCATCAATGACGGCTGTCCGATGGCGAAGGAGCGCCTCATCACCTCCAACCTTCGACTGGTGATCGCAATCGCGAAGGGCTATCTCAACCGCGGCATCACGCTCCCGGACTTGATCGAAGAGGGAAATGTCGGACTCATTCGCGCCGTCGAAGGATTCGACCCCGCACAGGGAGCCCGATTCTCCACCTATGCATCGTGGTGGATCAAGCAGTCGATCAAGCGAACGCTCATCAACGCGTCGCAACCGATCCACATTCCTGCCTACATGGTGGAACTGATCGGTCGGTGCAAGTCCGTGTCAAAGGCTCTTGAGGAGAAACTTGGGCATCCGCCCACGATGTCGGAACTCGCCAAGGAAATGCAGGTGCCGCTGGCGAAGCTGCATGTCATTCGGCGCGCGCTGCGGGCGTACAACACGCCCAATCAGGTCACGGTGACGGGCGCCGATGGCGAGGTCACATCCGCGAGCGATCTCTTCGAGGACACCACATCGAAGAACCCCACGAAAGCCGCGGAAGATGATGAAATCCTTCGTGTCATTGTCACGCTGCTCGACACGATTGACCGTCGCGAGGCGGAGGTGCTCCGCATGCGCTTCGGTCTCGACGGCACAGAACCGCTGACGCTGAGCGAAGTGGGACAGCGCGTGGGACTGACGCGCGAGCGTGTTCGCCAAATCGAAGTCGAAGTGCTCGGTCGGCTCGGTCGCCAACTCGGCAGTAACCAGTCGCTGTCGCTTCTCTTCAAGAACTCTGCGAAGGCCCCACCACAAAACTCCCAGCATCGGTCAGGCTCAAGTGCTGCATCCAAACCGCCGCAGGTGCCTTCGATTGCCGATCTGCTTTCGAACAAGCGCAAGCCCATCCACGGTGGCAAACAGGGCCCGCCCTCCGCGCCGCCGCAGCGCAGACCCTGAGTCCGCGGCAGGCACCCTCCACGCGAATCAGCCCTTGCGGTAGAACGGCAGTGGCTCGACGCGCGCCGCGACCAACGCTCCGCGCAAATCCACTTCCAGTTCGCTGCCGACAGCCGCGAGCGCCGCATCGACAAATGCCATCGCGATCGGACGATCCAAACTCGGGGAAAGACATCCGCTCGTGACGCGACCAACCACAGCTCCCCCGCGGCGTACTTCCATGCCCTGACGAGCGCTGCGACGCCCCTCAAGCCCAAGCCCCACCAACTTCCGCGTCGGTCCATCGCGCGAAATGCGCTGGAGCGCATCTTGCCCGATGAAGCGCCCAGCACGCTCATCGTCATCTCCCTTGTCAAGTTTCACGGCGAATCCCAGCCCCGCAGAGATCGGATCCGTCTGCTCATCGATCTCGTGCCCGTAGAGCGGCATGCCCGCCTCCATACGAAGCGTGTCACGCGCTCCAAGCCCCACAGGCTTGATGATGCTCGATCCCTCCTTCGCGTCCTTGAGGAACATGCCAAGCGCCATACGCGCCATAGTGCTCCCAAGAATCACTTCAACACCGTCCTCGCCCGTGTATCCCGTGCGGCTCACGATCATCTTCACGACGATCAGACTCTTCTGCACGAAACGGTAACGCTTCAGCTTCGGAATCTCGCTCGAGAGGCTGCTGATGACATCCATCGCCTTCGGTCCTTGCAGCGCCACCATCGCGGTGGATTCAGTCTGATCCTCCAGTTTGAACGCCATGTCGCCCTTCACGGCCGCGAAGTGCGCGAGAAGTTTGGCTCGATTCGAGGCGTTGCACACCATCAGGTACTCCGCCTCGTCGAAACAGGAGATGATCACATCATCGAGACAGCCGCCTTGCTCGTTGCACACGAGCCCGTAGCGACACTGCCCCACTTCCATGCCGAGGACTTGTCGCGTGCACACGTGATCGAGGAACTTGCGTGCGTGCCGACCCGAGAAGCGCAACCTGCCCATGTGCGACACGTCGAAGAACCCCGCCGCCGTTCGGCAATGGCGATGCTCCTCGATGATCGACGAGTACAGCAGCGGCATCTCCCAGCCCGCGAAATCCACCATCTTGGCTCCGTGCTCTCGGTGGAACGAGTGAAGCGCTGTGCGCTGCAGTGAGGCGGTCGTCATGAGAGAAAGCCTAGCGTCCGCGGTCGAGGGGCGCGTTCAAACGCTTGAGCCCATTGCGCACCAGTCCTCAGCGCGGAGGTCCGCGGACGATCGAACCCGCCACGGGTAGCCTTGCTCGCAATGAGGGCGTGGCGCCATGCTCGACTCCAAACGGCACTCTGGGCGGTCTGCGCAGCGGCGTGGATCGCGGCTTCCCCATCCAGTGCCGAAGCACCCGACGCGCGTTCAAGCGCCCTGCGCGCGATCGATGACGAGTCGCTCACCGACCGTCCTGTGACGGAAGTCGTGCTGCAGGGACTCAACCGTGTTACCGAGCAGGAAATCCGCAACAACATGCGCGTGGCGGCTGGGCAGCCGTTCGATGCATCGGCCGTCAAGGACGACATCGCCACTCTCTATCGCCTCGGACATTTCGACGCAGTCAGCGCCGACGCGGAACTGCTCGACGACGGCACAGTGCGCGTTCGCTACATCCTTGTCGAACAGCCGATCGTGCGCGACATTCAGGTGGTCGGCAACAAGGTCGTCTCGGATCAAGAACTGCGTGGCGTGATCTCGCTCTATCCCGGCGGTCCGCGCGATGACTTTTTGCTGGAACGCGCCGTCGAGAAGATCCGCAACCTCTACCGCAGCAAGGGCAACTACCTCGTCGATGTGGAGGTCGATGAGTCGCGTCTGGTGGAAACGGGCATTCTCATCTTCCGCATCGTGGAAGGACCGCGCGTGCGAATCCGTGAAATCGTGTTCTCGGGCAACCAACGTTTCGACACGAATCAACTTGGCGCGCAGATCAAGACCAAGCCATGGGTCTTCATCTTCTCCATGGGCAACCTCGACGAAGGCCAATTGATCGATGATGTGGCCGCGCTCGACAAGTTCTACAAGGACCGAGGCTTCATCGATGTGCGCGTCGACAAGCGCGTGGAAATCTCTGACGACGGCAAGGAAGCCAAGGTGGTGTTCCTCATCGCCGAGGGACGCCAATACAGACTTCGGTCCATATCCATCGAAGCGGCTGACGGCACACCAGAGGGGAAGCCGCGCGTGATTCACGCGGAGCAGTTGCTTGGTCTGATGACCATTCGCCCTGGCGATGCGTTCACCGAGGACAAGTTGGCGAGTTCTGTCGAAGCGCTCAAACGCGCCTACGAAGTCATGGGGCATGTCGATGCACGCGTCGATCAGACATGGATCCGCATCGGCGAGGAGCCAGAGGTCGACATGGTGGTCTCGGTGCGTGAGGCAACGGCAGTGCGAGCCGGACTCGTACGCATCCAAGGGAACTACCTGACGAAAGACAATGTTGTACGGCGCGCGCTTCGTATCCAGCCGGGACGACCACTCGACGGCCTCGAAGTCGAGCGCGCAAAGATCCGTCTCGAGGAGACCGGACTCTTCAGTTCGGCGACCGTGACGCCACAGGTCCCCGATGCGGACGCCCCCGACCCGACCACTCGCGATGTGCTCGTGGAGGTGAAGGAGCGGAACACGGGCAGCGTCAATTTCGGCGTTGGCGTCGGCACCGACACGGGCTTCTTCGGCACGGTGTCGCTGAATCAGCGCAACTTCGACATTGCAGACACGCCGCAAACACTCGACGAACTGCTGAATGGACGCGCGTTCCGCGGCGCGGGCCAGTCGTTCTCGCTCGCGATCTCTCCTGGTATTGATGTCTCGAACTACTCCATCAGTTTCGGCGAACCGCATCTGCTGGACTCGGACATCGGCTTCGGCTCAAGCCTGCTCTATCGCAACCGCGTCTATGTCGGCTTCAACGAGGACCGCATCGCCGGCTCCTTCGCGCTTTCACGGCAATTCGGCGAAATGTGGGTCGGATCCATCCGCACCACGCTGCAATCGGTGACCCTGACCAACTTCGCGTCATCGACTCCTATTGAGGTGTACGAACAGCGAGGCCCCGCGTTTATCAACTCGCTCGGCGTCTCGATCGCCCGCACGAACGTCGACAATCTTCAGCGCCCCACGCGCGGCACGCGGTTCGAAGCAGATCTCGCTTACTTTGGTCTGTTCGGCGGTCCCTATCAGTATCCGCTGACCGCGGTCAGTTGGACCACATGGCTGCCACTCGCGGAGGACTTCTTCGGTCGCAAGAGCGTTCTGAAACTGAACACAAGTGCTGGCTACCTCTACAACAGCAGTGCTCCAGTCTCCGAACGCTTTTATCTCGGTGGTCGTTCACTCCGCGGGTTTGTCTTCCGCTCTGTGAGCCCGCTCAGCGGCGAAGCGATCGGTGCAGACCCGCCGACGCCACTGTCGGTCTATCCCACCACCACGACAGGCACGCGAGACGGACTTCCCAACGGCGATCCGATCGGCGGCATCTTCCGCTTCTTTGCTGGAACGCAGTACGAAGTGCCCGTGTTTGACAAGTTTGTGACGGCTGTCGCGTTCTGCGACAGTGGAACGGCCACGGACAGTCTGACGCTGAACCCCTACCGCGTTTCGGTCGGCGGCGGCGTGCGGCTCTACATCCCGCAGCTCGGCCAGGCGCCGCTCGCATTCGATTTCGCCGTTCCGCTCGTGAAGTACACGACCGATCAGACGGAAGTCTTCAGTTTCACGGCGGAACTGCCCTTCTGAGCGCCGCGTGCTGTGTCGATGAGGCTCAGTCCCGTACACTCTCGCGGATGATTCCAGTTTCCTATCGCTCCCCGCTCGCGGTCATTGCGCTCGCCGCAGGATTCCTCGTGGTCGCAGCCAGTTCCGCTTACACGGCGGTGCGTTTGGCTGCTGCGCCATCCGCCGTCGCCAATGTCGATATTCGTCGCATCTTGGACAAGATTCAGCAGCGCGGTGAGATGGAGATCGAACTGACCCAGATGGGCAACAAGTTCGAGCAAGAACTCAAGACGCGAAAGGAGCAGCTTGAGACACGCGCTCGTGAGTCCGATGCGATCACGGATCCGACCGAACGACAGAAGTTGCGTGATGAACTTGCTCTCGAGCAGCTTCAGCTGAAAGAGTGGGCAACCGTCAAGCAGCAGGAAGTCGATCGTGAGCAAGCGCTTCGATGGGAAGCGCTGTATCGCCTGATCGTCTCCGAGGGCGACAAGTTGGCGCAGTCTGAGGGCTATCAGTATGTCCTTGTCTATGACGGCACAGCGGAGTTTCAGCGCGATCGTCGTAGTCAGGCCCCTCTTGCACAGCAGGTCTTCGATCAGATCGCGCGCCGCCGCGTCCTTTACGCCTCGAAGGCTGATGACCTCACCGAGAAGCTCATCCTCCGCATGAACAACGCACGCGCGACGCCTAGCACCACGCCCACTCCTCCCAAGCCCTGATCGCACCCTGCACACGCCGCCCGCGCGCGCGCGTTCAACCGCCCCTTCTCAACCTGGAGTACCTCGACATGAAACAGCCCGCATGGATCATCGCAGGTGTTGCGCTCGGCGCACTGCTCACGCTCGCCGCAGGATTCCCGACGGCACCCGCCGTGATTGCATCGGTGGATCTCGAGAAGGTCTACCGATCGCTCGATCAGATCAAGGCGTACGAATCAAAGAGCCTCTCCGTCAAGGACGCTCTCGAGAAGCGGCTGACTTCCATGAACGATGAGATCCGCGGCTTGCAGGAGGACCTCGACAGCTATCAGGTCGGATCACCAGCGCACAACGAGGCGCAGGGCAAAGTGATCCTGAAGGCGGGCGATCTCTCAGCGCTGCAGAACTTCGCTGAACTGAAGATGCAGTCGGAGCAGGCAAACACGCTCCGCGAGACCTATGGGGCGATCCGCAGCACCTGCGCGACCCTCTCGAAGGAGCACAAGATCGACTTCATACTGCTCGACGACACCATTCCGACCATCACGCCCTCGGATGTGCAAGGCACCATGGCGCAGATCAACGGTCGCCGTTTGCTCTTCAGCAATCCGGCGCTGGACATCACGGACCTGCTGATCGAGAGGATGAACGCCGACTTCCGTGCGGCAAACCCGACCGCCGCACCTGCTCCCGTGGCAGCGCCTGCGGCCTCGGCGACCAAGGGCTGAATGCGATGGTGTTGACAGCACAAGAGATCGCAACCAAAGTGGGAGGAACCCTCGAGGGTTGCGGCGACCATCTCGTGCGCGGAGTCGGCGATCTTCGCGGTGCACGCGAAGATGATGCGACCTACATCGCTGATGCGAACTACGCGCGCCTCTGGCAGGAGTGCCGCGCGCGCGTTGCACTGGTTTCGGAGGGGGTTGAAGTGACTGGGCATGACCCAGCCACGCGAACGCTCATCCGAGTCGCGCAAGCGGAGATCGCCATGATCTCGCTGCTCGAGTCATTCGCGCCGCCGCCCGAGATGCCGGCGGCGGGCATCCACGCGACGGCATGCGTCGAGACGGAAGGTCTTGACCCGAGCATCTCCGTCGGCGCGCATGCGTGGATCGCGCGTGGTTGCACGATTGGTGCAAACGTCGTCATTCACTCTGGCGCGCGCATCTACGCGGGAGTTCGCATTGGGGCGCGAACGATCATTCATGCCAACGCAGTGGTCCGCGAGCGATGCGACATCGGATGCGATGCCATCATCCACGCGGGAGCGGTGATCGGCACGGAGGGATTCGGCTACCGCCCATGTCCGAGCGGCAAGGGACTTCTGCGCATTCCTCATCTGGGCAATGTCGTTCTGGAGGATGGCGTCGAGATCGGCAGTTGCACATGCATCGACCGCGGCACCTTTGGAAGCACGCGCGTGGGTCGCGGCACAAAGATCGACAACCACTGCCAAGTCGGCCATAACGTGCAAATCGGTCATTCCACCGTGATTGCAGGGCTCAGCGGAATCGCGGGATCCTGCACGATCGGCGACTGGGTTCGAATCGGTGCCGCTAGCGGCATTGCCGATCACAGGAGTGTCGGCAATGGCGCGCAACTCGCGGCGCGCACGGCGCTCATGCACGATGTTCCCGCGGGCGAGATCTGGGGCGGCATGCCTGCGCGCGAAATCAAAGTGGAGATGCGCCATGTCTTGGCACTGCAGAAACTCTCGCCACTCTCGAAGGACCTCCAGCGGCTTGTGGAACAGTCGCGCGCGGCGCGTTCAACCGCGAAAGCAGGTTCGCCATCCGCCGCACCATGACTTCGATGCCTCCCGAGCAGAACGCCACCTCTGAAGGTCCCGCGGCAGCAGCCGCGCGCTCGCCGTCGGAGTCTGCGCACGGAGCCATCCAAGGCATGGGGCGTCAACGCACGATTGCTGCGCCCACCATCGTTCGCGGCAAGGGACTGCTCTTCGGTGTCGATGCAGAAGTCGAGTTCGTTCCTGCGCCGCCGGGGTCCGGCATTGCTTTCGAGCGAATCGATCTAGCGCCCCCTGTGCTGCTGCCGGCACTGATCGATCACGCCGTGTCGCGTCCGCGGCGCTCCACGCTGCGCGTGGGCGAAGCGAGCATTGATACGGTCGAACACTGCCTCAGTGCGCTCGTCGGCCTCGGCATCGACAATGTGCTGCTTCGGATGCGCGGCCCTGAACTTCCATGCGGCGACGGCTCAGCGCTGCCGTTCTTCGAACCACTGCGATCGGTCGGCACGGTCGAGCAGGATGCGCCACGGCACGTCCACCGCATCACGGAACCGATCGTGCTTGAGGAAGAAGACTCGATGATTGCCGCTCTGCCATCGGATGAGCCTGGCATGCGGGTTTCGTATGAACTCGATTACTCGAACGTTTCGCGCCATATCGGGCGGCAGAACTGCTCGTTTGATCTCGCGCGTGACGACTACGCATCACAGATCGCGCCCGCACGCACCTTCTCGCTTCGGGCCGAAGCGGAGGCGCTTTGGGCGGCCGGCATGTGTCGACATCTGACACCGCGTGATGCACTGGTCGTCGGCGATGACGGGCCGATGGAGAACGCCTTCCGATTCACCGATGAGTGCGTGCGGCACAAGGTGCTCGATGTCATTGGCGACCTCGCGCTCTCAGGTGTGTCGATTCAGGGCAAGATCGTTGCGCAGCGATCGGGGCATGACCTGAATCGACGGCTCGCGCACCGCATCCGCCAGCAGGTGGAAGCCGCCGCGCGCCTTCGGTTGGTAGAGACTGGTCGAGTGCTCGATGCACGAGCCATCGCGCGCATCATGCCGCACCGCTATCCAATGCTGCTGATCGACCGCGTTGTGGAGATCGAAGGCAATCGGCGTGCCGTCGGCATCAAGAATGTCTCGATCAACGAGCCGTTCTTCCCGGGTCACTATCCAGGAACGCCGATCATGCCCGGCGTGCTCATTGTCGAGGCGATGGGGCAACTCGGCGGACTGCTGCTCTCGCAGACGCTCGAGCACACCGGCAAGGTCGCCGTGCTGCTCTCACTCGACAAGGTGAAACTGCGCAAGGCGGTCACACCTGGAGACCAGCTTGTCATGGAAGCAGAAACGCTCCGTGCAAGCGCGCGCAGCGCTGCCGTACGCTGCCGCGCATGGGTACAAGGAAAACTGGCGGCGGAAGCACAGATTCGCTTCATGATGATCGACCCGGAGTTCGAATGATGGACAGGATTCACCCCACAGCAATCATTGATCCAACCGCCGAGATTGCGGCATCCGTCACGATCGGCGCCTACTGCACCATTGGTCCGCGGGTGCACATCGGCGAGGATTGCGTGCTGCGCAGTCATGTCCACGTCACTGCGATGACACGCATGGGGCGTGGGAACACGATCCATCCCTATGCGATCGTTGGAGGCGATCCGCAGGACCTGAAGTTCCACGGCGAGCCGACTTGGCTTGAGATGGGAGACTTCAACACCATCCGCGAACACGCCACCATTCACCGCGGAACGGGCAACGGCGGCGGTATGACGCGTCTCGGATCACACAACTTGGTGATGGGAAATGTGCACATCGCCCACGACACCATCATCGGCAATCACTGCATCTTCGCCAACAATGCCATGCTCGCGGGACATGTACATGTGGATGATCACGCCAACATCGGCGGCGGTGCCGGCCTGCATCACTTTGTGCGTGTCGGCTACTGCGGCTTCGTGGGCGCGATGTCGCGCGTCTCAAAGGACATCCCGCCGTTCATGCTTGTCGAAGGAAGTCCCGCGGTGATCCGCGGCTACAACGCCGTCATGATGAGCCGCGTTGGCATGCCCGAGAGCGAACTCGAAGCGGTCAAGGAGGCCTACAAGCGGATCTACCGCGCCAAGGGCGGCGATGGCACGACCAAGATCACAGGGCTCCTGCGTGACTATCCGACATCCAAGGCGCTGCGCCGCATTGCAGAGTCGATTGAAGCAGTCAATAACGGAATGAATGGGCGGTCGCTCGAGACCGCCCGCAAGGACAACAAGCGAGCTGCGCGGACCTCGCGCGCCTGAAGTCGCCGTCGTAGACGATTTTTTTGTTTGCAGCGCCTCGCCCAACACCCAGAACTCCTGCAGGTACAGTGACACGCTCATGTTGAGTCCAGCCAAGGCAGCTCGAATCGACGAACTGATGGAGAGGGCGCAAAGCGCCCTCCAAGCTGGGCATTGGTTCGAGGCGGAACGCGTTGCGCAGCGCGCGCTTGAGGTGTCACACCAGGCTTCGGACTTCGGGCGTATGCGCAGCATTCTCATGCCGCTGCTCGAGTCGCGCCGTCAGCGCATGCAGGTTGCAGCCAGCAAGGCCAGGGTCGCTTGGGTTCGTGGTGAGTTGACGGAAGATCATCTCGTTCCGAAGGGACTGCACATGCTCGAGCCGCCGCATGTCGGTGCGGATGCGCGGCGGATTCGTCTGACTGCGCTTCGGCGCGAGGTGCCAGTGCTGATCCTCTGCCGTGAGCCGACTACGCAGCTGGGGCTTGTTCCCATCGTCGCCATTGGGCTCATCACTGTGCGTGCGCGCATCGGACCCCCAGAGCATCCCGACAAGCCATCCAAGCAGTGGTTCCTCAGGGCACTCGAGTTGCTCGGCGACGCAGCGGTTGGCATGATTGACGGTGGTCTCGATGCAGTACGGCAAGTAGACCATGCAATGTCGCTCATTGACTCGGTCCCGGACCACGAGGGCCTCCATATGACCCTCATGCGCCTCTGCGAGGCGGCGGAGCGAGAGTCGCGTGAGGCAGCGGCCGCAGCGGAAGCCAAGTCCGGGGCACAGGTCACTGAGCGTGCATCCGACTGAAGTGGCGAGCGGCTTTGAACCCGTCGCCGCACTGTGCGGCGGCATCCCGGCCCAAAGCGCGACCCTCTATCACGAGATTCGATTCAGTGTCGGCGATCCTGCCGCCCTCATCACGCTTCGGCGCACTGGTGGTGGAACGCATCGCGTTCTGCTGATCCGCGACATCGAACTCGACCGAGCACGAGCCAACGCGCGTGCGGACACCTTCCATGCGCCTGCGGACTTCGCGCCCGCAGGCGGACTCTCAGGAAATCGCGAAACCGCAACGGCCCAGTCCGCGGCGGAGTGCCTTCGCCGACACGGTGTCCTTCGCGTCTGGATTGATCGCTCCACGCCTTCCGTGTTCTGGCATGCACTTGTGCAGGCGGGGCTGGAGGTGTCATGTGATCTCGAAGCCTCCGTTGCTCGTCGCCGCGCGAAGGATGCGCAGGAGATCGGCTGGCTTGCGCAGTGCCAAGACGACACCGAAGCCGCGGTCCGTCTGGCCTGCGAACTTGTCGCACGCTCGCGGGCGAGCGCGGATGGCACACTGATGCACGCGGGAGAACCGCTCACATCCGAGCGTGTCCGCAGTGCGATCGATGTTTTCCTGCTTGCGCGCGGCTACCAGAACCCCGAGTCGATCGTGGCGGGCGGTCCCACCGCGAGCGACTGCCACGCACATGGCCATGGACCGCTTCGAACGGGTGAGCCAGTGATCGTCGATGTTTTCCCAAGACAACGGCAGACGATGTACCACGGTGACTGCACACGCACGGTGGTGCACGGCACCATCTCTGCGGAGATCGGTCGCATGCACGCCGCCGTCGTGGCGGCCAAGCGCGCTGCGCTTGAAGCCGTGCGCGCAGGTGCCACTGGCGAGCAGGTGCACGCCGCCACCACACGCGAGGTGATCGCCGCAGGATTCCGCATGGGCCTGCCCGCAGCGAGCGAGCGCTGGGACGATGCGCGAATGACTCACGGCACGGGACATGGCATCGGACTGGAGGTGCACGAACCTCCGCTGCTCGCAGCGCAGGGACCTGCGCTCGTGGTAGGCGATGTTGTGACGGTCGAGCCTGGCCTCTACCACCCACGCATCGGTGGTATCCGAATCGAGGACATGGTCGTTGTCACGCAGGAAGGATTCAAGAACCTCGGCTCCCTTCCCGAGAGTCTTGACTGGTCGTGAAGCGTTGATGTCGAAGTGCTGCAGGCCCCACTGCTTCGCGCTCACGCGCGAGTGAGCTTTCGGTATTTGACGCGTGTCGGGGCGGCCGCCGCACCAAGTCGTCGCACGCGATCCGCTTCATACTCCGAGTAGTTGCCACCGAAGAAGAAGACTTGACTGTCGCCTTCAAAGGCGAGGATGTGCGTGGCGACTCGGTCAAGAAACCACCGATCGTGGCTGATGATCACCGCCGTACCGCCGTAGTTCTCGATCGCCTCCTCGAGCGCACGCATCGTGTTGACATCGAGATCATTGGTCGGCTCATCAAAGAGGATCACGTTGTTGCTCTGCCGAAGCATGCGCGCAAGATGCACGCGGTTGCGTTCACCACCCGACAGCGAACCCACCTGCTTCTGCTGCTCGGTTCCGCTGAATCCGAAGCGCGCCACATACGCACGGCTGTTGACCTTCACGGGACCGAGCATCAATTCCTCCGACCCGCCTGAGATTGCCTGCCAAATGCTGTCGTTGGACTGAAGGCTGTCGCGGAGCTGCTCGATGTACCCGAGGCGAACCGTCTCGCCCACGGTGAATGTGCCGACATCGGGCTTTTCCGTCCCGAGAATCATCTTGAACAGCGTCGTCTTTCCGGCGCCGTTGGGACCGATGACCCCAACCACAGCGCCCGCTGGAATCTCGAAGGACACGCGATCGAGCAACAGCCGATCCCCGAAAGATTTGGAGACCTCTTTCGCCTGCACAATGACAGTTCCCAACCGTGGGCCGGGTGGAATGAAGATTTCGATCTCGGCCGCCTTGGCGCGCGACTGTTCATCACTGAGCATGCGCTCGTAGTTGCTGATTCGTGCCTTGCTCTTCGCCTGACGCCCCTTGGGGTTCTGTCGGATCCAATCGAGTTCGCGCGCAAGCGACTTCTGCCGCATGCTTGCCTGTCGTTCTTCCACGGCAAGGCGCTTCTGCTTCTGCTCGAGCCACTGCGTGTAGTTCCCGCGGTACGGGATGCCCATGCCGCGGTCGAGTTCGAGAATCCAACCCGCGACATTGTCGAGAAAGTATCGATCGTGCGTGACCGCGATCACCGTGCCTGGATACCGCGCGAGGTATTGCTCAAGCCAACCGACACTCTCCGCATCAAGGTGATTGGTCGGTTCATCGAGGAGCAGGATGTCTGGCTTCTGCATCAACAGCCGAGTGAGTGCGACTCGGCGACGCTCGCCCCCCGACACTGTGTCGAGCGTCTGATCGGGCGGCGGACAACGCAGCGCCTCCATCGCCATCTCGATCTGGTTGTCGATGGTCCACGCATCGACCGCATCGAGTCTCTCCTGCACGCGCCCTTGCTTCTCGATGAGACGCTCCATGTCGTCGGCGCTCATCTCCTCGCCGAACTTGCCATTGATCTCATCGAACTCGCGAAGCAGATCGAAGGTCGCCTGCGCGCCCTCCCGAACCACTTCGAGAACGCTCCGCCTTTCATGCGCGAGCGGTTCCTGCTCGAGGAAGCCCACGGCAAATCCAGGCGACCGCTCGATCGTCCCATCGAACTCCCGGTCTTCCCCGGCAATAATGCGCAGCAGCGTTGACTTGCCGCTTCCATTCAACCCAAGAACGCCAATCTTGGCGCCGTGATAGAAGCTCAGCGAGATGTCCTTCAGAATCTCCTTGCGGTTGATTGACTTGGATACTCCGAGCATCGAAAAGATGATGCGAACTGACTCGGGTGTCCCCTTCGCTGACTGGGCCATGGCTGGGCGAGTCTAGGGGTGGCTCTCGTGCTGCCCTCGCGGAGGCTTCCAACTCTCCCCCAGTCCAAGAAAGCGCGTCCGATAGTCGATCCGATTTTGCAAATGCATGATGATTTTCTATTTCGGACAACCAATCGTCTTTGTGCCGCGTAGTGTGCGACCCCAATGAACAGCGCTCCCGTAGCCACTCTCACCCACGAGGGAACTTCCAGATTTAAGGATCTGATCGCAAGCCTCCCCGTCTTCTTTGTAGCCCTACCCCTGTGTCTTGGCATTGCCCAGGCATCTGGCGCGCCGCCGTTTGCGGGACTTGTTGCTGGAATCATCGGGGGCATTGTTGTCGGGCTTCTCAGCGGCTCCCACATCAGCGTCACAGGACCCGCCGCCGGGCTCACCGCCATTGTGCTCGCTCAGATTCAGGGTCTTGGATCGTTCGAGGCCTTCCTCATGGCAGTTGTGTTGGCGGGCGTGATTCAACTTGGCCTCGGCTTCGCGCGTGCGGGGGCACTGGCAAACTATTTCCCATCAAGTGTGATCAAGGGACTGCTCGCCGCGATCGGCATCATCATCATCCTGAAGCAAATCCCGCATCTCATCGGATACGACGTCGAGCCCGAAGGCTCAGAAGCATTTGTTGAACCCGATGGACAAAACACCTTCACTGCCCTCCTGAGCGCCCTTTCCAATGTGCTCCCCGGCGCGGCACTCGTCGGACTCTCGTCGCTTGTGCTCGCTGTCGTGTGGGATCGAACGCCGCTGAAGAAGACCATGCCCAGCGCTCTGATTGCTGTGCTGTTCGGTACGGTCCTGAGTCTGATTCTCATGAAGGCCCAGTCCTCTTGGGCCATCGTGGATTCGCACCTCGTGAGCGTCCCTGTCGTTGGGCAGGATGGCGTGCGATGGGGTGATCTCATCACGCTCCCCGATTTCTCGCGCGCATTTGAGCCTGCGGTGCTCATGGCGGCAGTCACTCTCGCGGTCATCGCGTCCCTTGAAACGCTCCTCACCCTTGAGGCAACGGAAAAGCTTGACCCGCAGCGGCGTCCCGCACCACCCAACCGTGAACTGCTCGCGCAAGGCATCGGCAACACGCTCTCGGGGCTCGTGGGAGGTCTTCCGATGACGTCGGTCATCGTCCGAAGTTCTGTGAACGTAAACGCGGGTGCACAGACCCGCCTTTCAGCGATCACTCACGGCGTTCTGCTTTTGGGAACGGTGCTGCTGATCCCGACAGTCATCAACACCATCCCGAAGGCCGCCCTCGCCGCGGTGCTCGTCGCCACTGGATGGAAGCTGGCGAGTCCACAGACATTTCGCAGCATGTGGAGACAGGGCAAGACCCAGTTCATCCCATTTATCATCACGATTCTTGCGATCGTCGGCACCGATCTCTTGAAAGGTGTACTCATCGGACTCGCCGTCAGCCTGTTCATGGTGCTCGTCGGCAACATGAAGCACGGTTTCCGAGTACTCAAGGAGGCGCATGTCCATGGGATCGTGCACCGAGTCGAACTGGTCGGACAGGCCACATTCCTCAACCGTGCAGCACTGCTGAACACGCTCGCTTCGTTCAAGCGCGGAGAGCAGGTCATCATCGACGCGCGACTCGCCGACTACCTCGACTCCGACATGGTTGCCATCATCCGTGAGTTCACGGATGAGACGGCGCCACGGAAGGGCGTTGTCGTCAGCATGCTCGGCTTCAAGAATCGCTACGACCTGAAGGATCAGGTGCAGTATGTCGATGTCAGCACGCGCGAGGTGCAGTCCGCTGCATCACCCCTGCAGGTTTTGCAGACTCTCCGGGAGGGCAATGAACGCTTCGTCTCGGGGCGGCGGCTGAATCGTGATCTGATGCGACAAGTGGACCAAACCGCCGCAGGTCAACATCCTCTTGCAGTGGTGCTCGGCTGCATCGATTCGCGTGCGCCCGTGGAACTCATCTTTGATGCGGGTATCGGGGACATGTTCATCGCTCGCCTTGCAGGCAATGTGGCAAGCCCGAAAGCGCTCGGCAGCATCGAGTTCGCATGCAAGGTGGCCGGCGCTCGCCTGATCCTGGTGCTTGGGCACACCCGCTGCGGCGCCGTGAAGGCCGCTTGTGACTTCGTGGCGAAGGGTCTCGATCCGGTGGAAGCAACGGGGCTGACCAATCTCCCGTCCATCACCGATCCAATCTCTGAGGCTGTTCGCATGGAGACGACCTTCAAGGATCGCCGCGATGCATCCAACGAGGCGTTCGTGGACCGAGTGGCGGCCATCAATGTGCGAAACGCCATGCGGTGGATTCAGGACAACAGCCCGACCATCTCGAAGATGCTTGCCACGGGCGAAGTCGCACTCGTGGGCGGCATGTACGACATCAAGACAGGGCGCGTCGACTTCCTCGATGAGGCGGCGGCAGTTGGCATCGCAGCGCCTCTATCTGCCGTGATTCGGCCGTCCTGAACGCGATCATCCACGCTGCGTGCGGCGCCAGACCCACACGGCGATGAAGAGCAGTGCGGCCATCAGCACGATCGTTGCACCGCTTGGCAAGGATGCGTGATAGGACAGCAGCAATCCGCCCACCACGGCCACCGTTGCAGTGACGACTGAAATCCACAGCATGGGAATCATGCGCCGAGTGAGGAGCGCTGCCGTTGCAGCTGGCGTGACCAACAGCGCGCTTGTGAGAACCACCCCAACGACCTGCACGCCCGACACGACGGCAAGCGCGATGAGCACCAGCAGCAGCGCATGCAATCGCTGCGACCGAATGCCGATGAGATCCGCGTAGGTCGGATCGTACGAGGCGAGTTCCATCTCCTTGAAAAGCGCAACGACGACCGCGAGCACCAACACAGCAGCGCACACCATGAACAGGAGGTCGCCCTGTGCCACCGAGAGCAGATTGCCGAGCAGCAGGTGCGAGAGATCACGCCACGAGCCGATGCGCGCAGTCAGCACCACTCCAAGTGCAAACATCCCCGTGAAGACGACGCCAATGGCTGCATCATCACGGATGCCGCGTCGCCGCGAGGTGCGTGAAGACAAGACCGCGATGCCAAGCGCCGTGACAAGATTGCTCGCGAGCGCACCAGCTATCAGGTTGAAGCCCTTCGCTTGCGCGATCACCAGCCCCGGCAAGGTCGTATGCGACATGGCTTCACCGACGAACGCCATGCGGCGGAACACCACAAAGACTCCAAGAACCCCGCATGCAACGCCTGCAGCGAGCCCTGCCGCCAGCGCGTCCCGCATGAACCCGTGCGTCCACGGTTCAAGCAGCCAGTTCATCGAGGACCTCCATGAACCGTGCCGTCCTCGATCGACAGGACGTCATCGAACGGCAGATCGTGCATCCCGACATCGTGGGTTGAGACGATCATCGACTTGCCGGCAGCCTGAAGCCGATCGAGCAGCGCACCAACGAGTACTCGTGATGCGGCATCGACTGCGTTCAGTGGCTCATCGAGCAACAAGAGATCAGACTCCTGTGCGGCGGCACGAGCAAGCAGCAGCCGCTGCTGTTGACCACCCGACAACTCGCCGATCGGACGGCGCGCGATCTCCGTGAGTCCAAGCGAAGCGAGAACGCCCTCCACCACCGCCTGGCACTTCACACTCGGTCGGCGGAGCCAGCCCGTGTGCACAAAGCGACCGGCCAGCGTGAATCGCGCGACATCCACGGGAAAATCCCAGTTGATCGATTGTCGCTGTGGGACGTAGGACGTGCGGTGATGACACGCACCAACACGCAGTCCGAAGACACGAATGTTCCCGTCACAGAGCGGCAGAAGCCCCGCGACCGTCTTCAGTAGAGTGCTCTTGCCCGAACCGTTCGGTCCCACCAGTGCGAACCGCTTGCCAACGGGCAATGTGAAGTTGACATCATGCAGGATCGGTGCAGCACCGAGATGCCCCGCTGCAACACTGTCGAGCGCAAGTGCAGGCGCGCTCGGATCGGGCGCATGCAGATGACGACCTCCGTAGGAGAGTGCCGTGTCCTTCACGGCTGAAGCGCCTTGACGATCGCCTCGGTATTCCCGCGCATCGTCGCAAGGAAAGCACTGCCGCCCATCTCCTTGGATGGCGTCAGCCCATCAAGCCGCAGCGTTTCGACCAACCGCGTACCCGACTCGCGCGCGACGACTTCGGCCGTCCGCGACCGATGCGCAACATCCCCGAAGATCACCGGAGCGCCAGACGCACGCACGGAGGCGACAAGTTCAAGAATGCGCGTGGGACTTGTGTCCACTTCACTTCCAGTCATCTCGACGCCGATCACGCGAACTCCGTACCGCGCGCCCCAATGCCCAAGTGCCTCATGCGTTGTCACAATCGTTCGGCGATCCGTAGGGACTTTCGCCAACTGCTCCTTCGTCCAGAGATCCAACTCGCGCAGTTTCGCTCGAAGTGCTTCCGCTTGCGTCTTGAACGCCGCCGCATCGGCGGGGCGGCGTTCCGCAAACGCCTGCTGAAGACGATCGGTCATGGTGATCACCTTGATTGGATCGTGCCACGCGTGCGGATCAGTGCTCACCCCCGTCGGTGCATCATCATCGTGTGTATGGGAGTGGTCGGGGTGATCACACGATTGCCCCTCACGGCCGAGTCCATCCGCCAATATCAGGAGCCCCGCTCTGCTTCCCGATGTGGCATGCATCTTCTTGAGATCCGCATCCAGACCGAGACCAAACACGATGACAAGACCAGCGCCCGCCACCTTGGCAGCGTCTGCAGGGGTGGGCTCCGCATGGTGAGGATCACCGCCAAGACCGCCGACTCGCACAACTTCAATCGCGCTGCCACCGACCGCTGCGGCAAGATCTGCAGCGACATCGCTCGCTACGACCACCTGCAACTTTGGCGGCACTTCGCTCACCGCTTGAGCGGTGGCAAGGGTCAGACATGCGGCGACAGCGAACATGAGTCCGCCATCATAGAAGGTCATGCGACGACTGCTCGCCCACACGCAAGCAGAACCAGCAGCAACTCGCATCGCTCAAACGGCACCCGATACTCCCGCGCCATGGCAAGGCGATACGCATCGAGTTGCGGCTTGTGATGCTCGACGCGCTCTTCGATCCATGCATCAAGTTGGCTCCCCGCTGCGTGGCTCGGCGGCTGATCGGTCTTGAAGTCCACCACTTGCAGGTGTTCCCACGCACCGGGCTCCCCGCGCAACACCAGTCGATCAATCGATCCTTCCTGAATACGACCATTCGACAGCAGCGCAAGGAACTTGCGCTCCCGCAGTGCGATGGCGTTCCCAACAGGATGCGCCAACGCCCGAATGATGTCTGGCGCCTGAAGTTGCTGGATCGTGTCACGCACGCAGTCCGTGATGGCCGCGACACTTGGATAGGTGATGCTCGGCTCGATTTCTCGCGCGATGGCGTCCACATCGGGCTGCCAACCGTCGCTCCACTCCAGTCTTTCGCACACAGCATGCGCGAGCGTGCCGCGATCAAGTGCCGCCCGCTGTGCGGGACCCGAGACAGCAACATCAGCCACATCGATGTGTTGCGTCGCCGCCGCTTGCTGCGAAGCGACCTCGGCGACAAGCCCGCGCCGTGGCGTCCGTGGAGCGGAGGGAAGCGGTGGCGCGCTCCTGCGCACACCCGCTTCGAGCGCTGCCCGCGAGTCATCGATCCACGACTCATCTCCCGCTCGCGACAGTACTTCACTGTGCGCGAGTGCCTCAAGAACAATCGAACCATGGGACGCGTTGCTTTTGGGAGATTTCCCGCTTTTGGGGGTCTTCCGATCGACCATGATGAACAGTCCGCGCTTGGCGCGTGTCAAGGCGACATAGAGCGCACTCAACTTGTCCTGCATCGCGAATCGGTCCGCGGAGTCGTTCACTTCACCAACTACACCCTGACGAGTGATGAGCGGAACCTCAGGCGCCACACGGTCCTGCCCAACACCGCGGTAGGGAGTGTTCCGCTCGACCGCCAACGACTGCGAGTGTTGGCCAGAAAGGTGCGCAGACGTGCCGAAGATCACGATGTCCCACTCGAGCCCCTTCGCCTGATGGATGGTGATCGATTCAATCGGCTGACCTTCGACATCGCGGCAATCTTCCTGCTCGACTGCCTCCACGATCTCATCGAGCGTCATGCCCGCCCGCTCCGCTCGGGCGATGACATGCAGTGCGCGGTCGAGACGCCGACGATCGCCCGCGGCAAGCAGACCACGGCGCGCGATCTCCACGCGCCACTCGTTCAGCGTGACAGCGACAGTTGACTTCGCGAACTTCTCAAGCAGTTCCCTCGATACATCTGCTGACAGCTTTCGCTTCTCGGGCCACGGATGCGCGCTTTCGACGCCCACATCCCACACATCCTTCAAAGGCGACATCAGCACACTCAAGAACGCCGTACGGTCCATCGGATGCGCGGCGACTCGGATCGCATCGAGAAACGCCAACACAACCGCACTGTCGCGCAGACTCCCCTTCGCTCGCAATGAGCAGCCGGGCGACCCGTCGATCGCGCGGATGCGCTCGGCCACCTCGCTCGCATCCTTGTTCTTCGAGTGGATCACCGCAATACGGAGTGGTCCCTTGCTGCGATTCCAGAGGTCCACTGCCTTCCGCGCACACGCGTCAAGACGCTCCGCGCGCGTCTCGTACTGCGCGATCGCGACAGTGCCAGTGAGTTGCTGGTTCTTCCGCGCCGCCTGATGGGGCTGATAGATGTCGAGCCATGCATCAAGCGCATCCACAAGGTTCTGACTGAGGCACTCACCAGGTGGGAACCGAAGCGAATGA
>JBJTUC010000032.1:0-54701 GCA_046080505.1 Planctomycetota bacterium | reverse complement strand
TCGAACGGCATGAGTTCGCCCGCGGCGCTCCGCTTTCCGATCTCCCGCCGTCGCCAGGCATGGGTCGGATGGCTCAAGGCGCAGTTGGAGGACGGCGCCGTGCTCGTCGGCATGCTGGTCGGCTTCGCGGTGCTGGGCCTTCTCGCGTCAGGTCGCGCCGGCGGCGATGCATGGCCCGGCCTTCCTCCCTTCATCAGCGCGATCGTGGCGGTGTTCACGCTGCTTCCCGTGGTGCGTTGGATGCGGCTGTTGCTCGTGGATGCGCGTTGCCCGGCGCGGAAGCTCGACGCGGCGACCGAGTCGCAGGACCCATCGATCCTGATCACGCACGCGCTCTCAACCTGCGTCATGGTGTTCGGCATATTCCTGCTCCCGGTGTTGTGGGAAGAGGGCACGCGCCACATTCGCGCCGAGGTTCCCGCAGCGCTCCACGCGTGGATCCCGCTGCTCGCGCTCGTCCCGATCGCGCTCCTGCGCTGGCTGTGGCTCGTCGAGCTGCGCCGCTACTACCGCAGCAGCGATCTCGCGTGAGGGCCGCGCCCGTTTCGATCGCCCCCCCAGATCTCGGAAGGCCGTGAACCGGTTCAGAGAGCGCGTGAGATCAAAGCTGGGTTTCGCCGGTTTCGTCGCCGCTCGGATCAGGGGCGTCCGCTCTCTCCACAAACGCGAGAGCGCCGAACCCCCACCACGGCGCGGCAGCAGGGAGTTTTGCCGGGGTCAGCCTGGAAACAAACCGGTCGACCTCGCGTGAGGCCGACCGGTTGAACTCCCCCAGCTGGACTCGAACCAGCAACCTGGCGGTTAACAGCCGCCCGCTCTACCATTGAGCTATAGGGGAATGGACCGAAAATAGTAACGGGGCAGACTTCATCGTCAAGCCGAACGCGTTTCTGCAAAGTTCTCAGACTATGCGTTCGAGGACTCTGGAACTCCCCCGCTTGCATCGAAGGGCTCTTCGCATACACTGTTTGGTCCGCCTTGGAGCCTAAATCATGAAGCAAGACATCCATCCCAAGTACTACCCCGAGTGCAAGGTGAACTTCCGCGGCGAAGTCGTGATGACCGTCGGTGCGACTGTTCCTGAACTCAACGTCGAAGTGTGGTCCGGATCCCACCCGTTTTACACGGGTCAGAAGACCTTCATCGACACGGCTGGCCGCGTCGAACGATTCCAGCGCAAGTTCGCAGGCGACTACTTCGGCAAGGACAAGTCCAAGTCGAAGGGTGCCACGAAGCCTGACGCAAAGAAGTAGATCCACCAGCCTCCAAACACTGTTCACCGTGCTCCCCCAAGGGGCACGGTGTTTTGTTTCCCCCGCGTATGAATGAACCAGCTGCCAATCTCATCCGAAGGCTCGAGGAGATCGAGAGCGAGTATGGTCGCATCGAGAGCCAGTTGAACGATCCCGCGGTGCTCGTCCAGCACACGCAGGTTCGTGCGCTCATGATTCGCCGAACGACGATCGGCGAGACGGTCGATGCGTGGAAGCGTTGGAAGAGCCTGCGACACGAAGCACAGTCCGCCGCGACTTTGGCGGGCGACAGCGATGGAGCGATCGCGGCCCTCGCCCGCGAGGAGATGCGCCGCACCGAAGAGGAGTGCGACGCACTGCTCGCGCAGCTCGTGCACGAACTGGTGACCGCCGATGACCGAGCCGTCACGCGACTCATTCTGGAAGTGCGCGCTGGCGTTGGCGGCGATGAAGCGAGCCTCTGGGCGGGCGATCTCATCAACATGTACGGCCGCTACTGCAAGGCACGCGGTTGGCATGTGGAGGAGATGGAGTCGAAGGCAGGCGATGTCGGCGGCGTGACGCATGCGGTCCTTGGGATCACGGGCGACGGTGCATGGAGCGCGCTTGGCTATGAGGGCGGCACCCACCAAGTGAAACGCGTTCCTGCCACTGAGGCGCAAGGGCGCATTCACACGTCGACCGCGACCGTTGCCGTGCTGCCCGAACCCGAGTCGATCGATGAGAGCGTTGATCCGTCGGAGGTTCGCGAGACCGTCACCACTGCACAGGGTCCGGGCGGGCAGAATGTGAACAAGGTCTCGACGGCGGTTCATCTGGTGCATACGCCGACAGGGATCGAAGTGCGGATGCAGGAAACGCGCAGTCAGTTGCAGAACCGCGACAAGGCGTGGCGGTTGCTGCGAGCGCGCGTGCTCGAGCGACGAAGCGCCGAAGCGCACGCGCGCCGCGCGACTGAGCGAAGCGCGATGATCGGATCTGGCGATCGCGCGGAGAAGATTCGCACGTACCGGGCGAAGGAAAACATCGCGGTCGATCACCGCGTGGAGCAGTCGTTCGCGCTCGATGCGCTGCTCTCGGGCAACATGCAGCCTTTGGTGAACGCACTCGCGATCAAGGACATCGCAGACCGCGTTCAGCAGCTTTGACACGCGGCGCGCGTCACGCGCATTGTGCGCACACACGATCACCGCACGGAGAGCACCGCCTCGACATCCGCAGCGCGCGGGCCAGCGCGCACGGCGATCGGCACCGTGATGATGCCGCTGATCCCAGGGCGAGGCGTGATGCGCACCGAGACGGCTGTTCCCTCTTCCGCGCCCAGTGCCGTGGAAGTCAGTTCGACCGTTGCATCGGGCGATGTCGTCGTCACCGAATCCACCTTCATGTCCTTGAGTTTGAAGTCGAAGGTCGCAGTTCCACTTGTCCCTGCCGCAACACGACCGATGTTCAGTCGCTGTTCGACGACCGCGATCTTGGGTTTCTGCGGCGGATTTCTGCTGCGTACACGCACATCCACGACTCCGGCCCCTGCCGCATCCGTCTCGAACAACAGATAACTGGGAAGCGGCGATTCTGGGGGCAGGCCGCTGATGTCGTAGGTCACAACCCACGAAGAACGCGGCGCGTCTTCAGAACCATCGCCGTACTGGATGACCATCTGCGCGCCCGACATCGAGAGGATCTTGAACGGCTTGCCATCAATCGACTCGAGTACCAACCGACCGATGAGGTTCTTGCCTTCCACGGCGTTCACATAGGGAGGAACGCATCGCACCGGCAGCGTCACTTCCGCTCGCACGGGAATGTCGAGCGCGCGGGTAAACCCATTGACCATGATCTTCACGCTTGAGTTTCGCGGACCGACTGCGGGCGCACCATCGAGTTTCACCTTCATCTCGATGGACTTGCCTGCCTCGATGACCTTGCCCACGAGATCGTTTGGTGTTGTGCACTTGCACGAGGGCTGCACCCCTGTGATGGTGAGCGGCGTGCTGCCCGTATTGAGGATTTGCACGGTTCCCTCCCCCGCCGTGTTGGGGGCAAGAAAGCCAAGATCAGCGATCGGCGGCTCGGCTGCGAGCGGGGGCGCTGGCGCACCAGTGCGCGGCTGGGCGGGCGTCGCCCCCTCGCGTGCGGGGGCGGGCTGCTTCGGCTTGTCCGCCGGCGGCGGCGCTGCTTGTCCGCCCACGGGAGGCGCAGCCATGACCGACATCACAACGCAACATATTGCGGCAGCGCAAGATCGCATGTGCGATACGGGTCGACAGATCGTTCGTAAGTTGGTCAAGCTGACTCCTCAGTTCGGTTGGTGGCGGTTGTCTTGGAGACATTGTCTCCGTCTGGTCAGCCCATTCGCGAGTATCCGATTGAGTGCTTTCCAACGATGAAGCTTGCTTTGCAAACGCAGTATTTTGGACAATTAAGCAAAATTTACCAACTGCAATTTTACATCTCCCAGCGTGGCGTTATGTTAGAACTGCAGATGAAAGTCTGCATCAGTGAGCCCTAGCGGCTAACTGATCAAACAAGCCCTTTTCCCTCCCTCCGCCTCCGAGCCTTGTGCTCGGGGGTTTTTTTTCGGCAACTCTTGGCTTGGCTATCCTCCGAACCTTCGCCCGACGGCGCAGTCTTGTCCGTTCCGTTCATCCCGCTCTCAAAAACGCCACCATGAATTCCACCGACCTTCGTCCAGGCATGGCCATCAAGCTTGATGGTCGTATGTATGTGATCACGCAGTACACCCATGTCACGCCGGGCAATCTGCGGGCGTTTGTGCAGATCAAAATCAAGGACATAGAGAAGGGCACGCTGCTCGAAAAGCGGCTTCGTTCGGGCGAAGCCGTCGAACAGGTGGAACTCGATCGTCGCCCGATGCAGTACCTCTATGCGCAGGGCAAGCAGCATGTGTTCATGGACAACCAGAACTACGAGCAGTTCGAACTCGATCCCGATGTGGTCGGCGAAATGCCGTTGTATGTGCTACCCGACAAGGAAGTCGTGGTGCTTTGGTGCGATGGAAAGCCAGTGAGCATCGAGATGCCCAATGTCGTTGAACTTCTTGTGACGGACACACCGCCTGGCATCAAGGGTGCGACCGCAACCAACCAACTGAAGGAAGCAACGCTCGAGACTGGGCTGAAGACTCGCGTGCCACCGTTCATCACGACGGGTGAACGCGTGCGAATCAACACCACCGACGGCTCCTACGCCAGCCGTGCTTGAACGCGCGCCGCGTTGAAGTTCCGCGTTAAAGTTCCGCGTTGAAGGTCCGCTTAGTGCGGCAGCGGGAATCGATCGCAGAAGCCGCGGATCTCCTGGCGAACATTCTCGCAGGTTGTGGCATCGCCCTTCGCGCCCATCACACGGTCGAGCCACTCGGCAACAAGCGCCATCTCCCTTTCGCCGAGTCCACGCGTGGTCAGCGCTGGTGTGCCCAGACGCAGGCCGCTCGTCACCATCGGTGGTCGTGGGTCGTTCGGGATGCCGTTCTTGTTGCAGATGATGCCCGCGCGCTCGAGCCACTTCTCCGCATCGGCGCCTGTGAGGTCCGCGCTGCGCGCGCGCAGATCCACGAGCATCAGATGGTTGTCCGTCCCGCCCGTGCAGAGGCGGTAGCCGCGCTGCGTCAACCCCGCAGCGAGCGCCTGCGCGTTTCGCACGACTTGCGCGCAGTACTCGGCGAACTCAGGGCGCAGCGCCTCGCCAAATGCGAGTGCCTTCGCGGCAATGATGTGCATCAGCGGCCCTCCCTGCGAACCTGGGAAGACCTTGCGGTCGATCTTCGTGGCGATCTCTTCCTCGTTGGTGAGCACGAGTCCGCCGCGCGGCCCGCGAAGCGTCTTGTGCGTGGTGGTTGTCACGACATGCGCATGCGGGAATGGCGATGGATGAACGCCCGTCGCACAGAGTCCGGCGATGTGCGCGATGTCCGCCATCAGGAACGCGCCAACCTCATCCGCGATCGCGCGGAATCGCGCGAAGTCGATCGTGCGCGGGTACGCGGAGAATCCACAGATGATCAGCTTGGGCTTGTGCGCTCTCGCGAGCGCAGCGATCTCGTCGTAGTCAAGCCGCTCGGTCTCCGGATGCAATCCGTAGTCCACGATCTTGTAGAACGTGCCGCTGAAGTTCGGCTTCAGCCCGTGGCTCAGATGCCCCCCTGCCTTGATCGGCAGGCTGAGCACCGTGTCACCCGGATTCATCAGCGCCATGAACGCCGCGATGTTCGCGTTCGCGCCGCAGTGCGGCTGGACATTCGCAAAGTGACAGCCAAACAATTGCTTGGCGCGCGAGCGCGCGAGTTCCTCGGCCTGATCATGGAACTCGCAGCCGCCGTAGTAGCGCTTGCCTGGGTAGCCCTCCGCATACTTGTTCGTCATCCAACTACCGGCCGCATGCATGACCGCCGCACTGACATGGTTTTCGCTGGCGATCAGTTCAAGCGTGTGCTCCTGACGATCGCGTTCACCTGCAAGAATGCGGGCGAGGTCAGGATCACTGGAACGAACAAGATCGAGCAGGCGATTGCCTGCGTCGGATGCGTCCGCAGCGGAGGGTGCATGCGTGCGAGCTCGTGCAGTCGTCATACGACCATCGTAGCCCGACCGATGGCGATATCGTGGCCCCAAAGATGCAGACCCTCGTCGTGCCGATGTGCGGTGCCGCCCTTCACCTTGTTGCGCATGACGGCGCGCTTCGAGTCCAGTGGTGTGCGGCCGCACGGCGACAACCCCCTCGGGCGCAGCGCGACCAAGATGCACGGCTGCTTCGGGTTGGGGTCGCTCTGTTGATGCGCTGGCGAAGAGACGGTCATGTCGACATGCGCACGCTGGCATCGCTCCTACCTCAAGCGAGCGAGTTCACGACCGCGTGTTGGCTTGCCGCGGCTCGGATTCCGCCCGGCTCGACATGCACCTACGGGCAGTTGGCCGCGCGCGCAGGCCGGCACGGCGCGGCGCGAGCGGCCGCGTCGGCAATGGCGCGCAATCCGCTGCCGCCGTTGATCCCCTGCCACCGAGTTGTTGCGAGCAGTGGCATCGGCGGATTCTGCGGCATTGAACCGCAGCGGCAACGGCACTGGGCGATCCGCCTCAAGAGGATGCTGCTCAAGCGCGAGCAAGTGGATGCCTCCTACACTCCCGCTCCCGCGTCGCGGACGACGGTTCGAGTGCCCCAACGAAGGAGTCACGAGTGAAGATCACGATGGTTGGAACGGGTTATGTCGGGCTGGTCACGGGTGCGTGCTTCGCCGACATGGGAAACACGGTCACTTGTCTCGATGTGGATGCGTCCAAGATCGCGACGCTCAAAAACGGCGAGAGCCCGATCTACGAACCCGGACTCTCCGAGATGATCCAGAGGAATGCCCACGCGCATCGCCTCCACTTCACGACGGACAAGTGGGAGGCGTACCGCGATGCGCGCATCATCTTCATCTGCGTGGGAACTCCGAGCAGCGATGATGGGAGCGCCGATCTGAAGTATGTGCTGCGCGTAGCGGAGGACATTGCCGAAGCGATCGAACGCGTCGGTTCGGGCGGCGAGCCGAAGACCGTTGTCGTGAAGAGCACCGTGCCCGTTGGAACGAGCCACAAGGTGCGCGACGCGATTCGCGCGAAGACGAAGGTGCCTTTCCACATCGCGGACAACCCGGAGTTTCTGAAGGAAGGCGATGCCATCAATGACTTCATGAAGCCCGACCGCGTTGTGTGCGGCGTCGACGATCCCAAGACGGGCGAACTGATGCGAACGCTGTATGACCCGTTTGTGCGTCAAGGCAATCCAATCTTTGTGATGGATGTTCGCAGCGCAGAGATGGTGAAGTACGCGAGCAATGCGATGCTTGCCTGCAAGATCTCGTTCATCAACGAGATCGCCAACCTGTGCGAGCGAACAGGCGCGGACATCAACTCTGTCCGAGAGGGCATGTGCTCGGACAAGCGCATCGGCAACCAGTTTCTCTACCCTGGTCTCGGCTACGGCGGAAGTTGTCTGCGCGGTTCGCATCTCGTGCGTATCCGAGATGATCACGGCGAGAGCACGCTGCGATTGGACGAACTCTTCACGGGCGCAGGCGATGGCGTTCATCCGCTGCCTGGCATCGAGGTGCTGTCGTGGTCACCGAGTGACCGGCCTGCTGCGTTTCGTGCTGCCGAGGGAATCAGCCGCCGCACGTATCAGGGGCGCGGCGTTGAAATCACGACTTCATGTGGAACCACGATTGTGATGACTGCGGATCACCCGGTGGTGGTGCTGCGCCGCGGAGCGGATCCGCTGGTGTTCCCCGCAAGCGTCGTGTGTGTGGGAGATCAGTTGCCCCATGTGGCCGGAGCGACTTTGGGTCTGGGGAACGCTGGAAATGGGGGTACGGAAGCCATTTCGTCTGACGGTGCAGGCGCTGGCCGCTCGGGTGCTGCTGCGCTGTTGCCCCCCCCCAAGGCCGTGCCCACCCCCCATGGTGGCAAAGTTTCGGCTGTTTCTACTGAAATTGGTTCGGTCACAGTGGTGTCAGTCCGCCCGATCGATCTCGCGGAACCGGTGTTTTCCGTCGAAGTTCCAGGCGCGCACACTTTCGTGACATGCGGCGGCGTGGTCGTTCACAACTGCTTCCCCAAGGACACGCAGGCCGTTGTTTCGATGGGCCGTGAACTCGGATTCCCGTGCAAACTGAACGCCGCTGTTCACGAAGTGAACCAGGATCAGCGGGCGCACTTCTGGTCCAAAGTGGAACAGGAAATCGGGCCGAGCCTCAGCGGTAAGTCACTGGCATTCTGGGGGGTTGCGTTCAAGCCGAAGACCGACGACATCCGCGAAGCGCCGAGCCTTACCCTGATGGAACGTGCGATCAAGGCAGGTGCAAAGGTGCGGGCGTACGACCCCGTTGCCCTCGAGCATCTGGCCCATGAGATGCCCGCCGTCATCCGCACCGATGACATGTATGGCGCCCTCGATGGGGCGGAGGCGCTCATCATCTGCACCGAGTGGGCGGAGTTCCGAGCGCCTGACTTCGCCGAGATCCGAAAGCGGCTTGCTCGCCCGATCATCTTTGACGGACGAAACCTCTTCCGCCGAGCGCAAATGCAGGATGCAGGGTTCACCTACGCGTCGGTTGGACGCGCCACGGTGCGCCCGAAGTGACCGTCGGGGCGTTGGCGGGACCAATCCAAAACATCGTGAAATCATGCCTTTTTTGCTCGCCGCACCTTGCGGCGAGGCCGTCCATCGATCTACATTCCGCGCGTCGCACGCTTTGTGCGGCTGGGAGCGAGACCAGTTTCTCGGCACGGATTGTCTTAGAAAGGACAGTGAACAGATGGCAACGATGACCAAGAAGTCGCCCAAGAAAACGGCGACAAAGACCACAAAGACCACCAAGGCAGTGAAGAAGACCTTCAAGCCCACCACGACGACCAAGCAGCGCTCGCGCAGCCAAGTCATCGGCGAACTCGCTACAGCGAGCGAGCTGAAGCGTGGCACCGTGAAGGAGATCTTCGACAACCTCACCACGATCATCGGCACCGATCTCGGCAGCCGTGGTCCTGGCGTGTTCTCCTTCATGGGTCTTGCGAAGTTCAAGACTGTGAAGAAGCCCGCCACCAAGGAGCGAACCGGCGTGAACCCATTCACGGGTGAAACGCAGGTGTTCAAGGCGAAGCCAGCGAGCAAGAAGGTCCGCATCCGCGCGACCAAGACGCTCAACGCACTCGTCAGCTGATTTTCAGAAGATCCCTTCGAAGACATCTCCGCGAAGCGCTGCTTGCAGCGACCGAGCGGCTGTTTGAGAAAGCGACAATCGCGCGCCCCTGCAGTGCTTGCAGGGGCGCGCTTCTTTTTGCACCTGAGCTGTGCGAGTGCGAATCTCTTGCGCAAGTCGTGCGCTGCTCCTACGCGCCGAGCGCCGCGCGAAGCACGCCATCCGCCTTCGCAAGTCGCGCAACGGAATCATCGCGCGAAAGTCCGCGCAGATGCATGAGTATCGCGACCTTCAGCCGACCGCCCGCCGCGCCAAGGAGCGCCGATGCATCCTCGCGCGCAAGCCCAGGATCGATCATCCGCAGCGTACGGATGGCACGGTCGACAAGCTTGTCGTTTGTCGCGGCTAGATCCACCATCAGATTCCCGTGCACTTTCCCAAGCCGGGCGAAGGCCACCGTACTGATGCAGTTCAGCGCGAGTTTCGTGGCGGAACCCGCCTTCAACCGCGTGGAACCTGTGAGCACTTCGGGTCCTGTGGCGAGCATGATCAGGTGATCACACGCCACCATGCGCGCGAGCGGCGAGCACACCATGAACGCAGTCAAACCGCCGCGTGCAGACGCCAGTTCAATCGCCCCGATGGCGTAAGGCGTGGTTCCTCCAGCAGCGATCGCCACCAGCGCATCGCCCCTGCCGAACGAGTGCGCATCGAGTTCGACCTGAATCCCCTGCGGGTCATCCTCGCGGCGCTCGCTGCTGCGCCGAAGCGCCGCATCACCACCCGCAATGATGCCGATCACTTGCGATGGATCACTGCAGAAAGTGGGCGGGCACTCCGCGGCGTCGAGTACACCGAGTCGCCCCGACGTCCCCGCGCCGCAATAGAAGAGCCGACCGCCGCCGCGCATGCGCGGCACGAGCGCATCGATGAATGCCGCGATCGCTGGTGCGGCGTCAAGCACGCTTCGGTGGACCGCCGCGTGATCCTCGGCCATGAGTTGCACCTGCTCAAGCGTCGTTCGGAGATCGAAGTCCTCGCTGCGGTCGTTGCGCTGCTCAGTCGCAACATGACTGCGGTCAGGTGGCAGCGCGCGCGTCATGGCGCGCCTGCTCCCTCGTGATCATCGCCATCTCCATCACCATCGCCATCGCCATCACTGCTGTCCTTCGTGCCACTGCGGTCGCCGCCCGCATTCGTCGGCAGCGGGAGCGGGACCGCGTTCAACTCGCGCACAAAGAATGACCAAGTTGCCGAACGCTCGGCGCCACCGAAACCGCCATGACCCGCACGTGGAAACAGCAGCATGTCAAAAGGGAAGTCGCGGTCGTACAACTTCTGCGACAGCGCCCACGCGTTCGACGGATGCACATTGTCATCCTCCATGCCGTGAATCAGCAGCAGCCGACCGCGCAGTTTGTCCGCATGAACGACAGCGCTGCCCGCGTCGTACCCCTCGCGGTTTTCTGCGGGCGTCCGCATGAAACGCTCGGTATAGATCGAGTCGTACTGCCGCCAGTCCACGGGCGCGGCGCGCGCAACGGAAACGCTGAAGACCTCGGGATGGCGCACAAGCGCCAACGCAGCCATGTAGCCGCCGTACGACATGCCCGTGATGCCGATGCGCTTGGGATCGATCCCAGGTCGCTGCGCCACTTGCCGTGCGGCGGCAGCTTGATCGTCGAGATCGGGACCTCCGAGTTTCATATAGGTCGCGTCCTCAAATGCCTTGCCGCGCCCGGGCGTTCCTCGGTTGTCCACCTGCAGTACCGCGATGCCCAGTTCACACTCCTCACGCGGTTCGCTGAAACGGTTGAAGACCGTGGCGAAGTAGGGACCGCCGTACACATCAACAACGAGTGGAACGGGCCGCTCAGGCGAGAAACCGCTCGGGAGATGAAGGACGCCGTAGAGATCCGTGACACCGTCGGCGGCCTTCAGCGTCAAGAGTTCCGGCGGACGAACGCCCGACTTCGCCCATGGGTCATCCGCCTCCTCCTGCAACGCGATCGTGCGGCTTCCATCCATCGCATGCAGCCGTGCGAGCGGCGGACGCACCAGGGTCTCTTCGGTCGCGAGGAACCATGTGCCATCAGGCGATATCTCAAAGCGAGCGTAGTGAAGATCGTTGGGGCTCAGGCGCCGCTGTCCAGTGCCGTCGAGTCCAACGCGCATCAGCTGCGAGTTGATGCGCGTTTCGCTCGCGCATGCCGTGTACAGCAGCACGCCCGCCTTCTCATCGACTTGCACGATGCGTCCCGCCGGAAACGCCCCGCTTGTCAGCGGCAAGACTCGCCCATCATCGAGTGAACGCAACTCGTACTGTTTGAAGCCCGATGCCTCGGACGCCCAGATGAAACGCCGCCCGTCCGCGAGGAATCGAAACTCGGGATCGTGATGGTTCCACCGCGGCTGCGTTTCACGCACCACTGTGCGAACCTGCAGCGACTTGGAATCTGCCGCACACCACTCAAGCACATCGTGCCTGCGGTTGAGTCGATGAAAGAGCAACTCGCGCCCCGATGGCGACCACTCGATTCCGTAGATGTACTGATCCGCAGTGCCGACATCAATGGTGCGAATGTGCGCCGCGGCATCGCCCGTCGGATCCGCGCAGAAGGCGGTCACATCGAGCACCTGCAGCCCCGCGATCGGATTGGGATCTCCCGGTTTGGGATAGCGCTCAGATTCCACCTTCGGACGCAGTCCCGTCAGCCCCGACAACAGCGTGTACTCCGGAACTTTGCGGTCATCGAATCGGTAGAACGCAAGCTGCGTTCCATCGGGACTCCACCACATGCCAGTCGTCTGATCGAGTTCCTCACCGTACACCCAGCTTGCCGTGCCATAGCGAAGCCCACCACCACCATCCGCCGTCACTGCACGCGAATCCGTACCTGCGCAGGCCACCCAAACATTTCCCCCCTTCGACTCGGCGCGCATCGATCCATCTGCGGAAGTGGAGACAGGCTGCTGACGACCGCGCGCTGGCGCCATCGCGCGCCGCGGCGCACGATCGCCTCGCGGCACTCGGTCGGGCGGCTGCGCGTTCTCCGCAGCATTGGAAACCGTTCCTGCACCCAGATCGGCAACGCACCACTTCCCACCGATCATCACCCATGCCTTGTCCTGAGCCATGTCCCAGCGAATCTCGCGGAATCCCTGGCGTCGTTCCTTCGAGAATGCTGCGGATTGCCTCGCGCCCTGCGCTGCACCCGGAAGTTCATCAAACGGAATCCAATCCGCCTGCGTGTTGCGTGCAGCGGTGAGCGCCGCGGACAGCGCAACCACGAGCAGGCTCAGCGCGCGCGCCGCCATCAGCCGATCCGCACGCTCCGCTGGAACTCTTCGAGACGCTTCTGTACTTCCACGGTCTCGAGCGAACGCATTCGATCGAGCCCAAACGACTCGAGCGCGAAACTTGCGACGACCGTTCCATATCCCATCGCGGACTGCAGCGTGGCAAAGTCACTCGAACCTGTGCGCGCCACATGCGCCATGAACCCGCCTGCAAAGCTGTCGCCCGCGCCAGTCGGATCCACCACGCGCGCCTCGTCCACAGGAAACGCGGGCACGAGTGCGGTGCCGTGAGGATGAAACAGGATCGCGCCATGTTCCCCCTTCTTCACAACGGCGAACTTCGGCCCCATCTCGAGGATTCGCCGACCTGCGCTCACCGCATTGCGGAATCCAGTCAGTTCCGCGGCTTCGCTGTCGTTCACGATGACGCCGTCGACGCGGCGCAGCAACTGATCGAGATCGCCACGAGCGGATCGGATCCACAAGTCCATTGTGTCGGCGACCACCAACTGCTTCTTCGGGAACTGATCGAGAAATCCAAGCTGCACGCCTGGGTGCGTGTTGCCGAGAAACACAAAGGTGCTGTCGCGGAACGCATCGGGCACTCGCGGCGGCGCTTCCTGCAGAACGCCCACTTCCGTGAAGAGCGTCTCGCGGCGATTGACATCGTCGAAGTAGCGACCACCCCACGCGAAGGTGCGCGACCCAAGGCGCGTCTCGAGCCCGTCGAGACAGATTCCAGGCAGGCCGCTCAAGATGCGGCGGTGCTCCTCCGGCCAGTCCCCGCCGACCACCGCGACCACGCGCACGGGCGTCAGACGACTTGCGGCTGCGGCGAAGTATGCGGCACTCCCGCCCGAGACGCCCTCTCGGCGATCCCGCGGAGTTTGCACGGTGTCAATCCCGATTGTTCCAGTGACGACGAGGCTCACGGCGAGATCGTATCGCTGCGCTTGAAGCTGCGTGCCCAACCAATACCGATGGCCACACCGATCAGCGCGCCTGCGACGATGTCGAGCGGCATCATGCGCGCGAGTGGCGAAAGCGAACCAATTGCAAACTGTGCATTGACCTGCGTGCGAACTTTGCTTGCGTTGATGATTTGTGCCGCACCCGTCAAAAGGATCGGCGCGATGAACGCGAGGACTGGCTGCACGGCGCCCGCCACCAGACGGAAGACAAGTCCAGCCGCGATGCCGCCGAGGAACGCACCGCCGATCGCCTGCCCCTTCATCATGGTTCGAACCACAAACCATGCTGCAATCGGAAGGAACAGCCCCGCGATGCCGCCACGAAGCGCTTCCAGATCGAAGTACTCGCGCCAGAACGGCGCGTCCGCATCACGAGGCGGAACATCCAGGAGCGCTCCGGACCAGCGAAACACCATCACCGCGGCGACCGCCGTGGCAACTCCCCACAGGAGTGTTTCCACGCCGATGACCCGCAGCGATGCGCCCATGAAGACCGCATCGGATGCACTGCCGCCCGCCATGCTGAAGATCATCAGCCCCCACCCAAGCACGAAGAGTCCAACGACAGCATTGATGGAACGCCCCACCACCGCAGCCAGCACGGTCAACGCTGCGAAGGTGCTGAGCATCACCGCTGCCGTCGCGAGCGGCGACTGCGACAGCACGACGGTCGTCGCCGGGATGCCGAGGCCATCGCGGGTCAGTGAGGGCACTGCGAATCCGAGCACAGTCGCCGCGAGCAGTCCACCGGCAAGAACGACGCCGCGCGCGAAGGCACGCTCGCCACCCGCGCGCGGTTCCGTGTGCGGCAAAGAGGCGTTTCCATGCGTGCTCACGCCGCAGGTGTATCGCATCCGCCTTCACTGCGCAACGCGCCCACACTCCTCCGCACCGCGCCAACAAACACACAGGGGTATTCTCGCGCCGTGCCCACTGCACTTCCAGGCGTGAATCTTGACAGTCGACCACTGACACTCCTCGAGGTGCGCGCGGTGGCGGACGGCAGTCCAGCGCAACTCATGCCTGCCGCAAGGGCTCGAATGCAAGCGGCGCGCGAAGCGATGCTCGCGAAGGTCGCCGTCGGCGGCGCGTTCTACGGCATCAACACTGGGTTCGGCAGCTTTGCACATGTGCGACTCGGTGCGGAGCAACTTCGTCAGTTGCAGACGAATCTGATCCGATCGCATGCGAGCGGTGTTGGAGATCTGCTGTCGACGGAGTGCGTTCGCGCCACGATGCTCGTGCTTGCCGCGAGTCTCGCGCGTGGACATTCGGGCGTTCGCCCGGAAGTGGTCGAGCGCATTGTTGCGCTGCTCAACGCGGGCATCACCCCTTGCATCCCTTCGCGCGGTTCGGTCGGCGCATCGGGCGACCTCGCACCGCTCGCGCATCTGGCACTCGCGCTCCTTGGTGAGGGCGATGTGCAAGTGCGCGGCGCGACACTCCATGCAAGAAGTGCGCTGCATGCTGCGGGCGTTGCGCCGCTTGAACTCGACGCAAAGGAGGGACTCGCGCTGATCAACGGCACGCACATGATGGCCGGGATCGGCGCACTCGTCGCACATGATGCCCTGCAGTTGATGCATGCCGCGGTCTGCGCAAACGCGATGGCGATCGATGCGTGCCGCGCCTCGGTCGCACCGCTTGATGAGCGCATCCACGCGGCGCGGAACCAACTCGGGCAGTCACGCATTGCCGCGGCACTTTCGTCGTTGCTCGATGGATCCGCGATCGGTCCATCGCACGCGAGTGATGATCCGCGCGTCCAAGATCCCTACTCGCTTCGCGCATCGCCGCAGGTGCTCGGTGCCGTCCTCGATGCCGTGCTTCATGCCACGGGCGTGATCGAGGCGGAACTCGGAGCTGTCACGGACAATCCTCTTGTGTTCACCGAAGGCAGCGAGTGTGCGATCCTGTCCGGCGCGAACTTCCACGGTATGCCGCTGGCGATCTCGCTCGACGTACTGCGCATCGCACTCTGTCATCTGGCGGGCATCGCCGAACGCCGCATCTACTGGGCGTTGTCGGGGCACGACCGCGAGAGCCGACTGCCACCGCACTTGGCGGCGGATGGCGGTTTGCAGAGCGGGTTCATGGTGGTGCAGTATGCAGCAGCCGCGTGCTGCAATGAACTGCGAACACTCGCCTATCCATCGAGCGTCGGCAACATCTCCACTTGCGCGGGGATCGAGGATTACAACAGCATGGGCGCCACCAGCGCGCTCCACGCCGCCGATGCCTTGCGACTGGCGCGCAATGTGGTGGCGTGCGAGCTGCTTGTGATGGGTCAGTCGCTTGAGCATCAGCGTCCGCTCACCAGCGGACGCGGGGTCGAGCGCGCACATGCGATCGTGCGCGAGTGCGCGGCCCCATTGACTGCAGACCGTCCCCCTGCATCCGACATCGCCACGATTTCGGCGCGCATCGCAGCGGGCGCGTTCCGGGTTCCCATGCTCGACTTTTCGGGCGTGTGAGTTCCGCGGGCTGAACGCCCTACACTTTCGGGCATGAGCACTGTGCAAGAGCGTGTCATTCGTGCGCCCCGGGGAACGACGATGACATGCAAGACATGGGCTGCCGAGGCAGCGCTTCGGATGCTCATGAACAACCTCGACCCCGAAGTCGCGGAGCGACCCGATGATCTGATTGTGTACGGCGGGCGGGGGCAAGCGGCGCGCTCGTGGCCCGCGTTCGATGCAATCTGCACGAGTCTGCGGTCGCTTGCGCCCGACGAGACGCTGCTCGTGCAGAGCGGCAAACCCGTGGGCATCGTGCGCACGCACGCTGACGCGCCGCGCGTGCTGATCGCCAATTCCAATCTCGTCCCACACTGGGCCACACAACAGCACTTCGACGAACTCTGCTCGCGCGGCCTGATGATGTTCGGGCAGATGACCGCCGGCAGCTGGATCTACATCGGCACGCAGGGCATCTTGCAGGGAACCTTCGAGACATTCGCCGAGTGCGCACGGCAGCACTTTGGCGGCACGCTCAAGGGAACGCTGAATGTCACTGCAGGCTGCGGTGGCATGGGTGGCGCACAGCCGCTCGCCATCACGATGAATGAGGGCACATGCCTCATCGCCGACATCTGCCGCGAGCGACTGGAGAAGCGTGTGCATGATCGGTACCTCGACGAGTGGCACTTGGACCTCGATCTGGCGATCGACCGTGCGGTGGAACTCAAGCGCCGCGGCGAGGCAATCTCCGTTGGCGTTCTCGCGAACGCAGTCGACCTGCTGCAGCGGCTCTCCGATCGCGCGATCATCCCCGAGACGCTGACCGACCAGACAAGCGCGCACGACCCGCTCGAGGGCTACTACCCACAGGGACTCACCCGTGAGGCGGCGGATGCGCTTCGCACGCAGGATCCGCTTCGCTATCAGCAACTGAGTACCGCGAGCATGGACCGGCATGTGCGGCTGATGGTGGACTTGCTTCGCGCAGGCAGCAAGGTGTTCGACTACGGGAACAACATTCGCCAGCGAGCACTCGACCATGGTTTCACGGATGCGTTTGCATTCCCAGGATTTGTGCCCGCCTACATCCGCCCGCAGTTCTGCACGGGTCGAGGGCCGTTCCGCTGGGTCGCTCTGTCGGGCGATCCCGATGACATTCGAGTCACAGATGAAGCGGTCCTCGAACTCTTCCCGAAGGATGAGAGCTTGCGGCGGTGGATCCGCATGGCGCAGAAGCGCGTCGCGTTCCAGGGTCTTCCCGCGCGCATCTGTTGGCTTGGCCTTGGTGAACGCCACCGCGCAGGTCTGCGCTTCAATGAACTCGTCGCGCAGGGCAAGGTGAAGGCGCCGATTGTCATTGGGCGCGATCACCTCGACTGCGGCAGCGTGGCAAGTCCCAACCGCGAGACCGAAGCAATGAAGGACGGCAGCGATGCGGTCAGCGATTGGGCGCTGCTGAACTTTGCGGTGAACATCGCGAGCGGGGCCTCTTGGACGAGCTTCCATCACGGTGGCGGCGTTGGCATCGGTTTCAGCCAACACGCTGGACAGGTGATCGTGGCGGATGGAACGCCCGACGCCGCGCGGCGTTTGGAGCGCGTGCTCACGAATGATCCGATGATGGGCGTGTTCCGCCACGCGGATTCGGGCGAGAAGATTGCGCAGCAATGCGCGGATTCGCTCGCGGTCAAGATTCCGATGCGAGATTGGTGAACGCGACGAGGGCTACGCCGAGGTCGCGCGCGTCAAACGATCCTGCACGGCGGACCACACACCGCCCTTCCCTTCGGGACGCTCCACCACGATTCGCTCGCAACCGCATGAGTCGGCTCGCCGAAGCATTCCATACAGTGCGGCGGCGTACTGATCGCCGAGTGCCGGCATCTCGAGGCGAACATGCCCCGCGGGTACTTCGGTCCCTGGAAGGCAGATCACCGCCGCTGGCCCGCCGCGGCTCAGTTCAGCCGCGAGCGCCTCACGCGCGACGATCACCGCGGGCAGCGTTGGTGCGTAGTGGCGGATCGATGTACCAGGACTGTTGCTCTGCTCCATGGCTACATCGACCTCGATCGGCCCGAGCAGTTCCGAGATTCGTTCAATCGTGATCGATCCGAGGCGGCGTACAACAGGCTTGGATTCGGCGAGATCGATCACGGTGGACTCGATGCCGACATTGCACGGCCCACCATCGAGCACGATGAGACCGGTCTGCTCCTGATAGTCGTCTGCCACATGTTGCGCCGTCGTGGGCGAAACGCCACCGCTTCGGTTCGCGCTCGGAGCGCTGATCGGCGTACCGAGCGCATAGAGGAGACTGCGCGCGAGCGGATGGCGAGGGCTTCGGATCGCGATCGTGTCATGTCCACCCGTCGCCGATGCGGGCACCTCTGGTCGGCGAGGCAGAATGATCGTGAGCGGTCCCGGCCAGCATGCGCCGATGAGGCGCAGTGAACGGCGCGTCCAACCCGTTGACACCAGCTTCGCCGCGGCGAGGTCAACGACATGTGCGATCAGCGGATTGCCGACAGGACGCCGCTTGAGTTCATAGACGCGCGCGATCGCGCGCTCGTTGAACGTATCTGCACCGAGTCCGTACACCGTCTCCGTGGCGAATGCGACGGCCGATCCACCGCGCAGCTCGCTTGCGGCGAGTGCGATGCTTGCATCTGTATAAGGCAGGATCGCCGCCATCCGTTCAGGGTGCTCCCTCGATGACGGCGAGGTCTATGCGGTTCATGGTGAGTCCGGTGCCCATGGCGTTGTACAGGCGTGCGAGCGCACTGTTGTATCCGACTTTGGCATCGATCTCGGCAAGCCACGCCGCCGCAAGACGATCTTGTGCCACGAACTTGGTCTGCAGGAACTCGGGCGTCAGCGAGGCAAGCGTGTCCTGCAGCGCCGCAAGCGATCGCACACTCTCTGCGGCGGCGATGCGGCTCGCACGCGTCTGCTCGATCAGCTCAAAGCTCGCAACGACTGATCGAAGCGATGTCTTCACCGTGAAAATGGCGTTCTCGATCGCGGCCTGGTACGCAATCACAGCGCCCGAGCGCGCAAGCCGCGCCCGTCGATACTCCGCTTCCGCTGCGCGATTTCCGATCGGCTGGCTGAACGCCAACTGCCCGAGATACGACACAAAGTTTGCATCCGCGATCTCGCTCATCGCTCCACCAAATGAACCCGACCCTTGATTGGTGTCCTGCCCGGTGAGCGTGACGCCTGCCTGCAACCCAAGTTGCGGGAGCCGCCCGTTGTCGGCAACCACCATCCCAATGGATGCGTCATCGATCCGCAAGAGCGCCGTGGCGATAGCCGGATTCTGCTCCATCGTCGACACAAGCGCCTCCCGCAGGTTGTATCGAATCGCCTCCTGACACATCGTGTCCACGGGCACCAGCACGGTCTCGGAACCAACGGATGCAGCGGGATCGTTCATCAGGAGCTTCAAGCGATCGCTCTCATCTCGCGCGCGCAGGCAGGCGCGAATGAGTGTTGACTTGCGCTGCTCGACAATCGCGACCGCGAGCGCATAGTCGGCGACCGTCGCATCAAAGTTCATGCGGCGCTCAAGCACGCTGCGGACATCCTCGCCGACCTTCACGAGCCACGCAGATGCCACGACCTGTTGCCGCGCAGATACCAGCGTCCAGTATTGCGTCTCGACCTGTGCGACAAGATCAAGCAGCGTCTTACGCAGCGTCACCACAGCCGCGCGATCGCGGTTTTGCGCGAGCCGTATCTGCGCCTCGTTCACATCACTGCCGAACCCCTGCAGCAATGGCTGGTTGATATTGAAGTTGACCGAGTTGGTCCAGTAGTTCGCGGGGTTATAAATGCTCTGGATGGACTGCTGGGTGTAGTTCGTATTGAGAGACGCGTTGATCGTTCCACCAGACACCAGACGCTTCTGGATACCTGTGGACGCGGTCGTCTGCGAGTTCTCCTGAGCGAATGCATTGTTCAGCCCACCTGGAATGTTGATCGGCGGCGGCGGAAGTTTGCTGACCTGATACCCGGTGCCCGCGAGCAGCACCGCATCAAACGCGGCTTCAGCCTTGACAACATCCGCCTCGGCGACCGCTTGCTCGATCCGGGCTCCCTGCAGCGAGAGATTGTTACGGACAGCTGCCAGCATCGCCGAACGCAGGCTGACTTGGACAACGGGATCGGCGCCGTCTGAAACATCGACCCCAAGCGAGAGATCCGCTCCCCCGTCACGCGCCTGGGGACCAAGCGCTTCAAGCTCTGGGAGCCTCGGGGCCAACTTTTCAACGATTTTGCTGGCATCCTGAGTGACTGGGCGAAGCGGCGTGGCCTCGCCAGGTGCCGGCGGCATCGCCCCTTGCCGCGCAATCGCTGCCTCAATGGCACCGCGCAACTGATCGTCGCCACGGTCTGTCCCAAGCGGCGCCTCGCAGCCGCCAAGCAGCAGCAGCACAGCCGCTCCTCTCCAAGTCAGTGCCCTCAAGCGCACATGCGACACTTGAAAAATTCCTTCAGGCACTCGGGGATGGTATCCGATAAAAACGGAATGGAGAGAGCATCACTCACAACCGTCCTGTTCACGCACGCACTCATCGCTTCATCGCTGTTGCTTCCATGCGCAGCGCTGTCTGCAGCGCCCCTGCAGGACGCCGCAGCATCGGCGAGCAAATCGACGCCGCACTTTGCCACGGTGACTGCAGACAATGTGTATGTCCGCAGCGGACCGAGCGTGCAGAGTTCTTATCCCTTCGGCAAGATGGACCGCGGCGATGTCGTGCGCGTCATGGAAGAGAACTTTGGGTGGGCGCGTGTGCAGACAGGCGGCCGCGCGTTCTCCGATTCGTTCGGCTATGTGACCGTTGACGATCGCGTCCAGATGTCGACCGACGGTTCGACCATCACGGCAAGCGCGGTTACGGAAGTACGCGCCCCGAATATCAGCACTGATTCAACGCCAGACAGTTCATGGAAACAGATCGCTCGACTCGAGGCAGGCGCAACACTCCCGGTCGTGCAGCGAATCGATACCGAGCGCGGATCAGTCTGGTCCGTTCGACTCCCCGACAGCGGCGAGGGATGGATCAACTCGAACTTTCTGCGCCGCGCAACGGCAAACGAAGCACGCGGCTACGACCAGGAGATCGCCGCCACCGAACCCACGGACAGTGTTCAGCCCACGGCTGCACAGAGCGGCGGCGAAGTCATTGCGGAGTCCGTCAGCCAAGAAACACTGACGATCGATGGCTCGCGCGAGATCGAGAGCAAGACGGTCGAAACCGTTGAGGCGGTCGAAGTAGTTGCTCCCGTCAAGACGGCCGAGCAGATTGCCGCGGAACGGCGACGCGCCTTGTTCGCGGAACTCGAAGGAAAGTGGCTCGTCATGAAGGGACAGCCGATCGAGTCCGCGGAACTCACTGCGCTCTACGCGGGCTACATGACGCTTGCGGCTGAGCCTGGGGTCGAGCGAACGATCAAGGCAACGACCGCAACGCGCCTCGAGCAAATCGATGTTCAGCAGGATGTGCAGGAACGCATCGCCCAATTGAAGGACACCAAAGCCCGTCTCAACCAGGAGTGCGAGCAGATCAACGGCGTGGCATCCGCCATCGAAGCCCGTAGCGAGTACACGGCCGTAGGCGTGCTGAACGCGTCAATCGTGTACGACGGCAAGACGCTGCCACTGCTGTTCCGCCTGCAGGATCCTGCGAGCGGTCAGACCGTTGCATATGTCACGCCAGGCGACGGATTCCAACTGTCGACCATGGTCGGAACACTCATCGGCGTCAAGGGCGACACCGCCTACGACGACGCGCTGAAACTTGACACGATCACGCCGCGCACCATCGACTTCCTTAGCGCGAAGCAGGGCAACTGAACGCCAGTGCCTCGCGCACTGATTCGCCGCCCTCGCTACCATCTCCCGCTCGACTGCAGACAGGGGCGTTAGCTCAATTGGGAGAGCGCCGCCTTTGCAAGGCGGAGGTTATCGGTTCGACCCCGATACGCTCCATTCCCCTCGCTGCACAGATGACCGCGCGGTTCAGTCCGCCCTGCGCCCGAGCCGCAAAATCGTTGCAGCGCAAGTCGCGGCCAACTCGATCCGAAGGATCGATTCGCCGAGCGATGTGGTGCGCGCTCCGCGCGAGCACGCGTCGTTGATCTCATCGGCGCTGAACCCGCCCTCGGGGCCGATCAACACCAGCACACCAGCCGAGCCATTCGGCAGAGACGCACCGAGCGGTTCCTGCGCCGTTCCACCGAGTGGATGAGCGAGCAGGACGCGGAGCGAACGCGCGCGCCCATCATCACAGCACTCCGCCACGCTCCGTGCGGCGGTGATCTGCGGCACGAACGGCTGCCGAGACTGCTTGCACGCTGCGATCAGAACTCGCTGCGACCGCTGCGCGAGGGCCGAGGAGAAGTGCACCACCGAGTGGCGGCACTCGAGTGGCGTCCATGCGGCAATCGCAAGCGGTGCGATCGACTCCAGCAGCGTTGTCAACCTGTCACCCTTGGGAACGGCAGTCGCAATCTCAATGCGCGGCGTCCATGGCGTGCGGCGTTCCACTGCGACGAAATCCGCGTGGGCAGCGGCACCCTGACCCAACCGTAATTGCGCGGGAGCCACGCTCCCCTGCCCATCAAAGAGGGTCACGGCATCGCCGTCACGCAAACGCCGACTGCCCGCCGCGTGCCGCGCTTCGTCGGCGCTGATCGCCACACTTCCACCGCCCGAAGAAGCAAGTGCAGGGACATGGATCCAAGGTGCGCTCATACGGCGCGCTCCCGCAGGGCGCGCAGGCCGCGCCCCGCACCCGCATAGATGTCGTATCGAACGAGTTTGCTCTCGATCTTCGCGTCTGGCGGACAGAGCAGGCTTGGTGCACCATGCGGGCGCTTGACCACGATGCGCCGAGTGCCAGTGGCCGCGGCGGCAAGCAGCAGCGCATCCGCGTCCGCGTCATCGCCGACCGCGGCGCGCACCAAGCGAATCGACTTCTGCGCGAGTGCACTGCCCCGCTTGGCCGGATACATCGGATCGAGATAGATGGCGGACCACTCGCCACGACGCATCGGCAGCAGCTCGGTCGCGTTGCCGCCGTGCAACTCGATTCGCGAGGCGACCGCAGACATCGTCGCATCGTCGCGGGCGCGCTGCAGCCCATCCGCGAGAATGCTCAGCACGATTGGTGAACGCTCGATCGCAAGCACATCGCTCCCCGCAGCTGCCAGCAGCCACGCGTCGCCGCCCAGTCCTGCCGTCGCATCGACGATTGTGCCGCGTCCGCCACACGCGCGCACGAGCGCCAACTTTGCAACACCGCGCAGCGACACACGGCGAAAGTCGACACAGAACCCACGCCCAGGTGGGTCGTTGGACCACGCGATTTCCATCCGTCCATCCGGATTGATGCGTGACACGACCATGCTGTCGGCTTCGGACATGCCCGCAGTATTACACTCGCAGCATGCCGACTGCCATGCCCGCATCCGTCTTTCACAGCATTCTCGACACCATCGGCAATACGCCAATGCTGAAGATTCAACGGCTTGACACGGGGCCATGCGAGCTGTTCGTGAAACTGGAGAACCTCAATCCTGGACAGTCGATCAAGGATCGCATCGCGCTCACCATGGTCGCCGCGGCAGAGCGCGAGGGTCGGTTGCGTCCAGGCGGTCACATCATCGAAGCCACCGCTGGAAACACGGGCATTGCGCTCGCGCTCATCGCCGCCGTGAAGGGGTACCGACTGACGGTCGTGATGCCGGACAAGATGAGTGAAGAAAAGATGGCACACCTGCGCGCGATGGGTGCAGAGGTCGTGCTGACCCGTTCCGACGTGGAGAAGGGGCATCCTGAGTACTACCAAGACATGGCGGAGCGAATGGCGTCGAAGGATCCAAACTCCTTCTATGTCAATCAGTTCGGCAACCCCAACAATGTGAAGGCGCATTTCGAGGGAACGGGACCTGAGATCTGGGAGCAGATGGGCGGACACATCGATGCCTTCGTGGCGGGCGTCGGATCGGGTGGCACCATCGCTGGGGTCGGCGCGTTCTTGAAGGCGCACAATCCGTCCTGCGAGATCGTGCTCGCCGATCCTGTTGGATCGATCCTGGCTCCACTGGTGAACGAGGGAAAGAGCGTGAAACCAGGCTCTTGGCTCGTGGAGGGGATCGGCGAGGACTTCGTTCCACCGATTCTTGATCTGAAGGTCGTGGACAGCGCCATTGCGGTGTCCGACGCAGAAGCATTCGCGTCCGTGCGCGAACTGCTCCGTGCGGAGGGCATTCTCGCTGGATCAAGCGTTGGCGTGCTGATGCATGCGGCACTGACCTACTGTCGTCGGCAGCGCGAACCGAAACGAGTGGTCACACTGATCTGCGACAGCGGCGCAAAGTATCTGTCGAAGATGTACAACGACTTTTGGATGCGTGATCAGGGATTCCTCGGGCGAACGCCTACAGGCGACCTGCGTGATCTCATCGCGCGGCGCCACGATCTGTGCGAGGACTTTGTGCTGCAGCCGACCGTTCCACTGGCGATTGTCATTCGCCGCATGCGGCTCTTTGGGGTCAGCCAACTTGCGGTGCTCGATTCCAACGACACACTAGTGGGAATCATTGATGAGAGCGATGTGCTGCTCGCGCTCGCGCAGCGACCGAAGGCGGCGGACGCGCCAGTGTCCGAGTACATGGTGACTCGCGTCGAAACGATCGCCCCCTCGAAACCGATCGGTGATCTGTTTCCGATTTTCCGCGCAGACCGCGTGGCGGTGGTGCACGACGGCGATCGGTTCTACGGATTGATCACCAAGATCGACCTTATCAACCACCTGCGCAAGCAGGGTTGAACTTGAGGCTTGGCAATCGCCCCCGTGGCTTGCGCTGCCGGGCGATTTCTGCGACACTTTGGAGCTCCCCTGCCTTGGGGATCCATCTTCGTCCCGCCTTTTGCCCCCGCGCGCGCGGCGGCACAAATCGCTGGGGTCCACAGGCGGCACCCCTAACTCTCCACTGAAAGGACAGCGACTCATGGCACGCAACTACGAACTCCTCCTGCTCGAAACGATCGAGAACCTCGGTCTCGTTGGCGATGTGGTCAAGGTACGACCGGGATTTGCACGCAACTACCTCCTGCCAAACGGGATGGCGGAGACTCCCACCGCGGAGAAGATCGAGGCGCTGAAGGAAGCACGGGCAATCGCCGAGGCACAGGTCGCCAAGCAGCGCGCTGACCGCGAAGCGCTGATCGCTCGCATGTCTGGCATCTCGGTCACGCTCGTGCGTGCCTGCAACGATCAGGGCATCCTCTACGGCGCCGTGACGCAGCGTGACATCAGCGATCAACTCATCAGCGACGGCTACGGCGTCGACATGCGAGCCGTTCGTCTGAACAATCCGATTCGGCGCGTCAGCTCGGAGACCGTCACCATTCAGTTTGGGCGCGACCTGATCACTGAAATCACTGTGATGGTGAAGCCAGACCGCATCATCGAACTCGAAACTCCAGCAAATACGCCAAGCAGCAAGGAGTCATCGTCGGATGATCTGCCGAGCGATGCGGCGGACGATGCGGCGAGCGACCAAGCCAAGACGGAGGGCAAGTCGGCCCGCAAGTCTGGCGGCAAGCGCCGCGATAAGGCAGCCGCAGCCGAGTGACGCCGTCGGCCGCGTGCGCGGAGCAAATCTCCCGACAGGAAATCCGCAGATCGACTGCCCGGATGGTCGATGACCTCCAACGCCGCTCGGCATGCACGGCGCCGCGGCAACCGATGCGTCGGTGTCGAAGCCGCTGCAGAGCGCACGACAGGGAGATCTTTACCCATGGGCCTGAGCAGCGCCGGACCGCGACGGGAAGTGCTTCCAGAAACACGCCAGTCCACAACACACAAGTTCTCGATCCAGAACTACGAGGGCTATCTCACCATCGGGCTCTTCCCCGATGGTCGCCCAGGCGAAATCTTCATCAAGATGAGCAAGGAGGGATCCACACTCTCGGGGCTGATCCAGGGCTTTTGCCGAGCCTTCAGTTTGTCCTTGCAGCATGGGCTGCCGCTCCGCGACGCGATCGAGCGATTCCGTGGAATGCGCTTCGAGCCGCATGGCAGCACCAGCAATCCCGAGATTCCCGAGTGTTCGAGCATCCTCGACTATGTGGCTCGGTATCTCGAGCTGCACTATGTCGAACGCCGCCGCGCGGCTTGATCCGTCTCGCTCGGTCCACGCAGCCGCTTCAGGAGATCGCGGAGCATCGCGCGCGGCTGCGGCATCTCATCGGGACGCCAGTACACATCCGTCAGCCCCGCATTATCCGCACTGCCCACAACACGCACCGATCCGCGTGCACGGCGCAGCAGCCCCTGAACGCCCGCAGCATCCTGCGCGCGGAAGATCAGATCGCCTTCGCGTCGAAGCAGCGCACGCACGCCGATCATCGTCAGCCGTAGCCGCACCTCGGACAGCAGAAACAGATCAAGGACCTCATCGGGCGGATCGCCATAGGCGCTGCGAAGATCGGCGATCGACTTCTCGAGTTCCTCCGGGCTCCCGGCATCGGTCAGTCGTCGGTGCCCCTCGAGTCGACGGCGATCGCTCGGGATGTACGCCCGCGGCAGTGATCCGCGCAGTCCCACGTCCACCATCGTGTCGATCGAGATGACGGTCGGCTCCGCGCGAAGGATGCGCACCTCATGATCGAGAAGCCTGCAGTACATCTCATAACCGACCGATGTGATGTGCCCACTCTGCTCGCGCCCGAGCAAGTTGCCTGCTCCGCGCAACTCCAGGTCTCGCACGGCGATCTTGAATCCAGCGCCGAGCATCGAGCAGTCCTCGAGGGCGTTCAAGCGCTTCATCGCTTCGGGAGTGACGGTTCGGTCATGCGGAAGCAGCAGATAGCAGTAAGCACGGTGGCTCGATCGGCCGACACGCCCACGCAGCTGATGCAGCTCTGAAAGGCCAAAGCGATGCGCGTCATCGATGATCATCGTGTTCGCACTTGGAATGTCGATGCCGCTCTCGATGATCGTGGTGGAGACAAGGATGTCCGCTTCGTGCCGCATGAAGCGGCGCATCACATCTTCCAGTTCTCCGTCACTCATCTGACCGTGACCCACCACGATGCGCGCCTGCGGCGCAAGTCGCCGAACATCATCCGCGGCGGAAAGAATGTCATGCACTCGGTTGTGCACCCAGAACACCTGCCCATCGCGCGCCAATTCCCGCGCAATGGCTGATGCGAGTCGTTCACGCTGATAGGCCATCACCTCCGTCACGATCGCGCGCCGATCGGGCGGCGGCGTCGTCAGACTCGAGATATCCCTCAGCCCGAGCATCGCCATGTGCAGCGTGCGCGGAATAGGCGTGGCAGTCAGCGTCAACACATCCGCCGTCAGACGAAACTCGAAGAGCCGCTGCTTGTGCTCGACACCGAATCGCTGCTCCTCATCGATAATGACAAGTCCCAGTTCACGGAAGCGCACATCCGCAGACAGCAGTCGATGCGTGCCGATCACGATGTCCACCTGCCCGGCGGCCAGACGATCAAGGATGTCGCGAACCTCTGCATCGCTTCGAAAGCGGCTGACCGATTCGATGACGATCGGGAATGCTCCCATGCGACTTCGGAAGGTGCGTTCATGTTGTTCCGCAAGCACCGTGGTCGGCACAAGCAGTGCCACCTGCCGCCCCGCCTGTGCGCATTTGAACGCCGCACGCAACGCAACTTCGGTCTTGCCGAATCCGACATCACCACAGATCAGACGGTCCATGGGCCGCGTGTCTTCCATATCGCGCTTCACCGCGGCAATCGCCGTCACTTGGTCTTCCGTCTCCGTGAAGGGAAACGCATCCTCGAATTCCACCTGCCACTGCGAGTCCAGGGCACACGAGAGACCGATCGTCGAATTGCGCACGGCCTGCACCCGCAGCAGTTCACCAGCCAAGTCGCGCACCGCCTCGGCGACCTCCTCCTTCTGCCTTTTCCAACGCTTGCTGCCAAGCCCGCTGAGTTTCGGACGCGCGACACCCGCACCGACATATCGCTGCACGAGCGCGACCTTGCTTGCAGGCACATGCAGGATCGTGTTGCCATCGAACTCCAGCTTCAGGTGCTCCTCATCCGCGCCATCACCGGAAGTGGACGGCATGTAAACGAGTCCGTGATAGAGCGCGATGCCATGATCGCGATGCACGACCGCGTCTCCGGGATCGAAACTGAGGAACGCCTCGCGCGACCTCCCACCGAGCGCCGCCGAGGGCGGTTTTCGGCTGCGCGTTCCAAAGCGGTGGAGCAGTTCGTGCCATGGGATCACCGCGAGTCCGCGTGGTCCATCCTGCCAGAGAAACCCACGGTGCAGATGCTGCTGTTCCAGTCGAAGCGCATCGCCGCGCTCGGGGAGAAGTTCGCGGGCGCGCTGCAGATCGCCCGATGTCTCGCACAGCACCACAACATCCGACTGCTCCGCGGTCGACTGCACTTGCGCGATCGCCTCGGGCAGCGCCTCCGCGAACACGGGCAGTGGTGCTGTCGGAACTTCGACATCCGTCGCCTCATCGAGCGACTGCACGAGCACACCCACTTCGATCGTGGCATGGCAATGCCCCACGAGCGAGCGCAGCGAATCGGACCACGGAAACACGCCAGCGCCATCCGTGATGCGGTCGAGATAGGCGCGGGACTGTTCTGCAATCTCCGCCGTCTCTGCCAGCATCAGCACACTGCCCTGCGGCATTCGGGGTGCGACAGCTTCGAGCTTCTTCGGTTCAAACAGTGTGTGGACGCACAGCAGATCCACCGCATCGAGCTTGCGGTCGGTGGCTTGTGTGGCGAGATCCACTTCAAAGAGCCCTTCGAGTGCATCCCCAAAGAAGTCCAAACGCACTGGCGCGAGCGCGCCCGCAGGGAACACATCGATCACACCTCCGCGCACCGCGAACGACGCAGGCTGCTCCGCACTCGGCAAGCGGTCATAGCCGGCCCGTGCGAGCCACTCCATGAGCGCGCCGCGCGGTTGCGGCGTTCCCATGCGAACCGTACGCATCATCGCGTCCATCGATGACTCCGCCGGCACTCCCTGCATCAGTGCAGGAACGGGTGCAACGATCACGCATGGCATCTTCGCGGCGTGAGGATCGCGCGCAGTCTCCACGGCATCCGCCGCATCGATCGCACGCAGCAGGCGCATTCGCTGCGCCTGAAGTTCGGCGGCTTCCTGCCCATCGGGCGCGCCCTCGAGGGCAGGAAAGAGCAGGACGGGAACGCTCAAGGACTCAAGTTCTGCGGCCGCCTCGTCCGCCTCGTCGCGGTGCGCCGTCACAAGAAGGAGCGACCGCTTCGTGGCAAGGCTGACGGCGCCCGCGAGCACCGCTGAACTTGAACCAGCCGCGCCCCGGAGTGCGATCGGTCCGCTGCCGCGCTGCAGAGCAACACGCTGCGCAATCCGTGCAACGGTCGTCGACGACGCGATGCGCTGGAACCAAAGGGGGCGGTGCGGATTCACGGCACTGACACGCTGCACACGGCATGCGGCTCGACGGCGGCGAGCGTGGCTGGACCAACGCCCTTCACACGCCGCAGGTCCTCGACCCGCGCGAACAGCCCTTGTTTCTCCCGTGATTCGATGATGCGCTGAGCGACAGCGGGACCGACTTCAGGCAGCAGGCAGAGTTGTGCGGCATCGGCCGCGTTGAGATCGATGCGAGTTTCACGCAGCGCGACCTCTGTGCAGGGGCGTGCACACGTCAGATCGACGGCGAGTAACGCGACCACCACGGCGGCACAGACGGCGAGAGCATGACGCGCGCGCGCGCTTGAACGGGCACGACTCGATGCCACGGCACTCGGTGCGACTGCATTCAATCGTCTCCCCCACCACCCGCCGCCGCCTGCGACTTCGCTTGCTGCGGCGGTGCCGCAACCCATGGTCCAAGCGGCTTCGCCAGACGCCGCCGCGCCTTCACAAGCACTTCCAGTGCGGGCTTTGGCATGCCGTCGCCCGTTGTCAGTCCGCGCACGATGCCGCGGGGCGCATCATCGGCAAGCGTGTTCCAGAGGATCGTCGCAACATGCCCCTTGCTGAGCGCGACCTGAAACATCTGCATCGCCCAGATCGACTGCGACTTTGCAGACCATGGCGCGCGCCAATATCCGACATTCGGCGCGGTCGGAGCACTCGGCACATCGATCGACACAAAGAGCGTCTTGCGGAGCGCACGAAGTGCATCGAGCGCCGCGCTCACTTCGAGCAGATCGCGCGTGAGATGATCAGCGCCCACCTGTCCCATGCAGAACTTCACGAGAACGCAGTCGATGCCGACGCCCTCGGTACCGAGCGTGTCGACAAGCATGGACGGCGTCACCGCACGCGCGAGCGATCCGACACCTTCCGCAAAGGGTCGAGGAACTTCGAGCATGATCGGCACTTCGCGGCGGTTTTTGCGAAGTCCGACCGCGATGCGCCTCGTGACCTCGACCATCTGCTCAAGTTTCAGCGGCCACCACGCGCTGTCGTTGATGCCGGACGCGACATTCCACATGCCAGTCCGCGGTCCGACCAACTCACCAACAGCCTCTGCGTAGCGCCATACCGCGCTGCGCAGCGCGTCGAAATCGCCGCAACGTTTGCGCAGCCATTCCGGCAGCGCCTGCTCGCGCAGGTCGAGAAGCGGGCCGACCACAATCACCTTGCCTTGCGAGGCCGACCAATCAAGCCATGGCTCCACTGAGGAAAAGTCGAACCGGCCCTCCTGCCGCTCGATCACGCTCCAGTCGAGCGGGATCTGCAGAAGGTCAAACGCACCCGCTGCAGCGGCGACCGCCCGCTCGCCCGCTCGACCAGTCACGCGAGCACCCAGCGTGACTCGCCCTGCGGCGCGCGTTTCGTAACGCCGGTGCAGCGATACCCGCGCCTGCGCAACGGCCAAGCGCTCACCAGCCTCCAGCCCCTTCACCAGCGCCTGTGCGGCTTTCTGATCGGCCTCGATCCCATTCGCCGTTGTCATGGACGCAGTGAAATCGCTGCGCGCATCGTTCCACTGCGCGATGGCAGCGGCACACCCAGGGTGATCCCACACCTGCCACTCCTCGCACTTGGCGATGAATACTTTGATGCGGTGACGCGCCAGCTCCTGCAAGAGTGAATAACGCTCCTGCCTCTGCTGCAGCAGGCAGGTCGACAGTGCCAGCCTTCCCATGGAACGCATCTCGCACTCGACGTTCACGGCGAGTGCGCTGTCGAGTTCACTCTCGCAGTCGAGCTTGCCCGGTCGAAGCGAGAGCGCTCCTGCAACCGACAGATCGTTCGCCCCAAGGACGTAGCCGTGGCTCGCATCGACCCGCACGGGCGGCTCGTTCATCTTCTCGAACGCAAAGCGAAGCATTGGCATTCGCGAGTGTAGCGGTCGAGCCCAAAGCCTCCGCCGAATGGCGCTTCCGCACGCGGCTTTGCGCGCCGTTTCTACACTGTCACGAGTCATGCAGACACGCGCCTGTGACTCACTCTTCCAAACGCAGCTTGCACTTCCCGGGCGCCGCGCTGGCAAGGTGCGGGATCTCTATTCGCTGCCGGCCGATCAGGGCGCGCCGCGGATGCTGCTCGTGGCGACCGATCGCATCTCTGCATTTGATGTCGTGATGCCGACGCCGATCCCAGGAAAGGGACGGCTGCTCACCGCGATTTCCGCGGGCTGGTTCGGGCTGATTCGGCGCGCCCACCTCGTCGACGACCATGTCCTCAGTCTCGATGTGCCGATCTGCGATGGCATCGATCCCATGCAGCGCGAGGCGCTTGATGGGCGCACCATGGTCTGTCGCGCCGCGCAGGTTGTGCCGATTGAGTGCGTCGCGCGCGGTTACCTCGCAGGCAGCGGATGGAGTGAGTACAGCGCCGCGCAGCAGGTGTGCGGCGTACCCCTGCCCCGCGGACTGCGGCAGTGCGCGCGGCTGCCAGAACCGATCTTCACTCCCGCGACCAAGGCGGCAGAGGGGCATGACGAGAACATTTCCTTTGAACGCGCCGCCGCGGTTGTGGGGTCATCGCTGATGGAACGCCTGCGCGATCTGACGCTGCGTATCTACTCGCTTGCCGCCGAACATGCGCTTGCATGCGGGATGATTCTGGCCGATACAAAGTTCGAGTTCGGCTTCGAACTCGACGCCAATGGGCGGCCGACGGACCGCCTGCTGCTCGTGGATGAAGTCCTCACCCCTGACTCGAGCCGCTACTGGCCTCTCGATGGATACGAATCGGGGCGCGACCAGCAGAGTTTCGACAAGCAGTTCCTCCGCAACTGGCTTCTTGAACTCGTCGCATCGGGTCGCTGGGATAAGACGCCACCAGGACCCGCGATCCCCGCGGAAGTTGTGGACGGAACCGCCGCGCGCTACCGCGAAGCGCTCACTCGGCTCTTCGGCGCGCGTTCACCGGCCGACCTGCTGCGCGGTTGATCCTGGACATCCACTGCGAGCACCGCGCGGCGTTCAGCGAAGCGCGGCCTCCGCCACATTCCGCAGCAACATCGCGACCGTCATCGGGCCAACACCACCGGGAACGGGGCTCATCCAACCAGCCACAGCAGCAACATCTGGATGGACATCGCCCACGGTCACTTGCTTTCCATCCTTCCCGGCAACGCGATTGATGCCGACATCGACCACGACGGCACCTGGCTTGATCCACTCAGGCGTGACAAGCGCAGGAACGCCAGCAGCGGCCACCACGATGTCCGCCTCGCGTGTGATCTTCGGCAACTCCGTGGTGAAGCGGTTCGCACTGATGACCGTGGCTTCGGCGCGCATCAGAAGGACTGCGATGGGCTTGCCCACGATGTTGCTTGCGCCGACGATCACGCAGCGTGCACCGCGAAGCGTGGTGCCAGTGTGCTCGATCATCTCGAGCACCGCGAGCGCAGTGCACGGCACGAGACTTCGACGCCCGTACACCACATTGCCGATGTTCGCTGGGTTCACCCCTTCCACATCCTTCTCGGGGGCGATCAGTGACTGCACGCGTTCCGTATCGACACCCTTCGGCAGCGGCAGGTGCAGCATCATCGCGGTCACGGACTCGTCGGTGTTCATCAGCAAAACCCGACCGGCGATCTCGTCGTATCCGCTGCCCACCGCGAGCCGATGCAACTGGTATTGCATGCCCGCCTCCTCGCAGGTGCGCGCCTGATTGTGCGCGTAGATCGAGGCCGCACTGTCGTCGCCCACGAGGACCGCGTCGAGTCGGACGGAACGACCGCTGCGCGAGATGCGTTCCCGAAGCGATGCGCGCACCGTAGCGCCGAGTTGCTTGCCATCGATCATGCGGGCGCCCATGCAGGCAGCGTAGCGATTACCCGTATGCTGCTCTTTCGCCTGAACGCATTCCGACCACACTCAACCTCTGGAACAACCATGATCACATCTATTCTCGCTCTGCCTGTTGTTGCCTTGCTGCTCGGTCAGACAGTTCCTGCAACTCCGATCACGCCGCCGAAGGGTGCGCCAACGGGGACTCAAAAGGCCCCCGAGCCCACGGAGCCGACACTCGTTCCGGGTTCGCCCGCCCCGTTCCCGCAGATCGAGAAGTTTGTCAAGGGAGAAGAGATCTCTTCGTTCGGCGCTGGGAACACCTATGTGATCGAGTTCTGGGCAACATGGTGCGGTCCCTGCAAGTCGAGCATGCCGCACCTCAGCGAAGTGCAGGAGAAGTACGCGGACAAGGGAGTCCGCATCATCAGCATCAGCGACGAGAAGATCGACACCGTCACGAAGTTTCTCGACGATCCGAACTGGGCAGCCAAGACGCGCTACACGCTCTGCGCAGACCCGGATCGATCGGCGCACGATCAATACATGAAGCCGGCGTTGCAGTCCGGCATCCCGTGCGCGTTCATCGTGAAGGATGGAACGGTGCAGTGGATCGGCCATCCGATGCAGATGGACCAGCCGCTTGAGAGCGTGGTGGCCGGCTCTTGGAATGTCAATGATGCGAAGACATCGTTCCTGGGCGCCGCACAGGCCAAGAAGGCCCAGCGGCGGCTTTCAGGTGCACTTCGCGATGCCAACAAGAGTGGCGACTTCACGGAGTTCATGACGATGCTCGACGATGCCATCGCGAAGGCGGACACGGACTCGGCGCTGGGCATGCGCATGCAAAAGTTCCAACTTCTGCTCGGACCGGTGAATCAGCCAGAAAAGGGCTACGAGGTCGGACGCGCACTCGCCGCGGATTTCATCCAGCGGAAGGAAGCCATGGGGCTCAACCAGCTTGCGTGGTATGTGCTCGATGCGCCGCTCGTCAAGCAGCGCGATCTTGCATTCGCACTCTCCACAGCGGAGGCCGCGGTGACCGCGAACGGCGGCAAGGACGGTGCGATCTTCGACACGCTCGCTCGTGCGCAGTTCGACACGGGCAAGGTTTCGGAAGCCATCGCGACGCAGAAGCTTGCCATCGAGAACACGCCTCCGGGCGACATGCTCAACGAGATGAAGGACACCCTGAAGCGATACGAGAGCGGCGGGAGTCCGAAGTCGAAGTGATCGAGGCCGCGGGCTTCACCGCACCTCTGCCTCGCGTCCAAGCGCAGCACTTTCGTAGAACGCAGCGATGATCCGCTGCAGTTCGCGCCCCTCGCTTGCCGTCGCGGCGGGCGGACTGTTGCCATGAACCAACTCGCCGAAGCTGCGGTACTGCGCGTCCCAAGCCGCATCCCATCCGCATGGAGGCGCGAACGCCGCGACTTCATCGCACAACTCGCCATCCCGCTCGACCACGCTGCGCACTTCAGAACCGAAGATCTCGAAGTGAACGCCCGCCTTCGCCCCGCGCAGCAGCAGACCGTCGCTCACAACCCCCTTGGGAATGTTCGCAGCCCATGCCACATCAATCTCGATTGACAGTCCACCTTCGCAGCGCAGCAGCGCAATCGCGGCGTCCTCCACATCGAAGGTTCCGTCGATCTTGGGCGGGCCACCCCACATCTCGGCCGATCGGTACTCGGCAATCGGCGATCCAAAGCGCGATGCGGCGCATGCGCTCACACGCAGCACGCGCGGCCAACCTGCCAGATGCAGCGCCAAGTCCATCAGGTGAACCCCCACATCGATCATGCATCCGCCGCCCGATCGACCGCGCGTTGTAAACCAGCCACCGAGCCCTGGAATGCCGCGGCGCCGTACTCCTCGCGCCTGAATGAAGTCGAGCGCTCCAAGCGTGCCCGCATCCACCATGCGCGCCACATGCTTCGAAGCCGAAGATGAACGGCACACGAGGCCCATCTGCAGCCGACCTTTCGACTTGTCCGCTGCGGCACAGATCGAGTCGCATTCCGCGACCGTCAGCGCCATGGGCTTCTCCAGCAGCAGGTGTTTGTCGGCCGCAAGGACTGCTTCCGCACAGCGCGCGTGCCCGTCCGTCGGCACGGCGACCGTGACGGCGTTCACGTCCGGATGGGCGAGCAGTGCATCAAGGCTCGTCGAAGCAGTCGCACCGACCCTTGAAGCGAGCGCATTCGCACGCTCGGCCTGCGAATCCCAGCACGCCACCACGCGAAAGCCGCTCCGCCGCGCCGCATCCGCATGAACACTCGCGATTCCTCCGCAGCCGACAATCCCAAGTCCAATCGCGGGCATTCCCTAGGATAGAGGGGCGATGGGCAGCACCAGGACGGTGATCATTGGCGCAGGGATCGTTGGGCTCTGCACCGCATACGAACTCCTGCAGCAAGGGCGCGATGTCATCGTGCTTGACCGCGAGTCCACGCTCGACGGCGCATCCGCTGGCAACGCAGGACTGTTCTCGATCGGGCATGCGCCTCTCACCAAGCCAGGCGCATCGTGGCGCGGCCTGCGCTGGATGTTCGACAGCGGTTCACCTCTCTGGATTCGACCAAGTCTCTCCCCTGCACTGCTGCGTTGGTTGTGGACCTTCCATCGCTGCTGCACACCCGATCATCTTGAACGCGCCACACGCACGCTCTGCGCGCTCGGTTGGCGGACTGCGCAAGCACTCGAGCACATCCTTGAGCACGAGGACATTGACTGCTTTTACAGGCGGTGCGGTTGGATGGATCTGATCCTCGATGAACGCAACCTCAATGCCGCGCAGCACGAGGGGCGATCGCTCGCGCGCTACGGCTACCGCACGGACCGCATCAGCGGTACAGAACTTCGGCGGCGCGATCCTGCATACCGCGATGAAGTTGCGGGTGCGATCCACTATCTCGACAGTGCGATCCTGCACCCAGGACTGCTGCTGCGCGGCCTTGCGAACGCGGTCCGTGCCCACGGCGGCGACATGCGACTCGGCTGCGAAGTCGCAGGCTTCGCGCGCGCGAGCGATGGTCGCTGCATCGGTGCGCGCCTTCGAAGTGGCGAGGTCATGGAAGGCGGCAGCGTGGTGCTCGCCGCGGGCGTCTGGTCCGACCCGTTGGCGGCAGAACTCGGCATCGCAGTGCCCATGCAGCCTGCGCGCGGCTACCACGTGCAACTCGAGGGGACTGGCGTGTTGCCGCGGCACGGAGGCGTCATGCACGAGACATTCGTGGCGTACAACCCAATGGGATCACAACTCCGACTCGCGGGGACGCTCGAGATCGGACCGACTGGACGCCCCTGGATGCGCAAACGGCTTCACGCACTGACCGCAGCCGCGCGTCGTTACCTGCACGGCATCGACCGCGCGCATGTCACGGCGGAGTGGGCTGGCTACCGACCATGTACCGCCGACGGGATGCCCGTGATTGGGCCCGTACCGACAATCCCTGGACTGTTCATTGGAACGGGACACGCGATGATGGGGCTGATGCTCGGCCCCGTCACGGGTCGCATTCTGTGCGCGGACATTTGCGGCTCACAGCAGGAGATCGATCCAGATCTGCTCGACTGCATGCGCCCGAAGCGACTGCGCACTTCGCGCGCTGCCTAAGTCAGCGTGAGCCGTGCCGCACCGCGCACGCCGCTTGCGTCGCCATGTGCTGCGCCACGAATCGGTGTCGTGAACGCATCCGAGAAGAGCCGCTCGCCGAGAAGTGCGGGAACGCGCTCATAGATCTGGCGAACATTGCTGAGACCACCGCCAAGCACAATCACATCAGGGTCGATGAGATGCACGACGCCCACGAGCGCGTCGGCAAGCCGTGTGCACAACAGATCGATCACCCGCTGCGCACGCTCCTCGCCCGCGGCTGCGCGCTCTGCGATCACGGACATCGCCGCCGAATCTCCGCCAAGCGCCACATACTCGCGGCCGAGTGCCGGCCCCGAAAGGAACTGCTCGGTACATCCGTGCAAGCCGCAGTAGCAGGTGTGCGATCGGCGATCCGATGCATCGGTTCCCGGCATCTGCGTATGCCCCCACTCTCCCGCGAGTGCGTTGCGTCCCACGACGATACGACCATCGACCACCACGCCGCCTCCGATGCCGGTCCCGAGGATCGCAGCAAAGACGACCCGCGCGTCGGCGGCGGCGCCATCATGCGCCTCACTCAGGGCAAGACAGTTGGCATCGTTCGCGCCGCACACCTCTCGGCGCAGCGCTCTCGACAGATCGCCGATGACATCGCGTCCATTGAGACAGGTGGAATTCGCATTCCGGTGCAAGCCTGTTCGAGGCGACACGCTTCCGGGATAGCCAATGCCGACCGGGCACTCGCACTTCGCCACCGCATCGAGCTGCTCCACGAGCTTCACGACGGCTGCGAGCGTGGCCTGATAATCGCCCCGAGGGGTCGACACGCGCGGACGCTCCACTTCATGTCCTGAATCATCCAGAAGGCACGCGGCGACTTTCGTGCCGCCGAGATCGATGCCGATCCGCATCATGATGGAACGGGCAGCGCTCGGACCACGCAGTCGATCAACGCAGCGCCGAGTCGCGCGGTACGCCCACCGATGTCGAGCGGCGGCGAGCACTCCGCAAGTTCGATGCCCGCGATCTTCCCGCTGCCTGCGATGCGCCGCAGCACGCTCCGAAGCGCCGCGTCGGGAAGGATGCCCATGGGCGAAGGCGCGCTCACGCCTGGTGCGCTCGACGCAAGGAATACATCAAGATCAATGCTGAGGCAGATGAGATCGACCGACGAAATGAAGCGATCGAGAATGGCAGCCAACGCAGACTCCTGTGATGCCGAGAAGGCATCTGCGTCCACGATCTGCGCGCCGTGCGCGGCCGCCGACTGCAACAGCGCGGGAGTGTTGTGCGCGGGCTGCATTCCAAGCAGCAAGTAGCGAAACGGCGCACCGATCAGCGCGCTGTGCCCATGCACCTGCAGGAACGGTGATCCCGAGTGTGGATGTCCGTGCGAGAGTGGTCGCATATCGACGTGAGCATCGATGTTGATGCATCCGACCACCGAACCCCTCGAAGCTGCCTGCGCCACGCCGAGCCAGTGCCCGAAGGCCTGATCGTGCCCGCCGCCGAACACGAGTGGGATTCCACCACCCACCCGCACCGCCGCGACGGCCGCTGCAAGCGCACGCTGCCATGCGAGCACATCATCCTTGGCAGCCGAAACATCCCCCGCATCAAAGAGCGCGAACGCACTCGGCGCGGGCAAGTTTGAACACGCGCTCCGCAGTGCGCTCGGCCCCTCCGCAGCGCCAGGTCTGCCATGATTCGCGCGCACGCCCGCGTCGGAGGGATATCCGATCACGACGAGAGGCCGACGACGATGTCGCTGCGCAGGTTCGGCATCCCACGCCTCCACCACCTGATGCCACCGCTGCGCCTCGGGCTCGGGTCCATCGTCTCGGCCTCGCCACTGCCACGCCATGAGTGCGATCCTACGGCTCCCTTACGAACAGTGCGCCATCGCTCCGCGCCGCTACTTGCCGCTTCCGTCGAAGATCGACTTGAACGCATCCCCGACCTTTTGAAGCCCTTCGCCGATCGCGCCGCCGCCCTGCTCAAGAACACCGCCGAGTTGGGAAGCCGCAGACTGCAGACCGTTCGAAAACGAAGTGGGCAACCCCTCGATCTGCGCCTTCGCGATCGCCACGATCAACTGATCCATCAGCTTGGCGGAGATTCTTGCTGCAACCTCATCCACCGTCGTCTTGGTGCCGATGTCCTGCACCACGATGTCTGGAATGGTCGCATCGAGCACCTTGCCAGAGGCGAGCGCGTTCTCAAGCCGCGCCTTGACTCGAATGCCGGTGATGCGGAGTTCGCGCACGGTCACCGTGGACTTTGAGGGCGTCGCGGGCGCGGTCGTTGCAGACGCACCCGCTCCAGAGGAAGAGACATTGTCTGCCACCACCTGCAGATTGATCCGACCATTGAGTTCCGAGAGATCGACAGCAACACCGCTGATCGACAGCTGATCGATCACGATGTCATCGCCCATCAGTTCGCCCAATCCAGCGCGCACCTCCACGCGCTCCACCGACAGCATCGGCTCTCCCGCATATCCCTCGGGCTGCGCCACAACGAGCCCGTCCAACTTGGATGAACCGGACAGCAACCCAAGATGCACCGATCGGACCGAGGTGCTGACGCCGAGCACTCGAGTCCCCGCGGTCGACACGATGCGCGCCGCCACCGCATCGATGAACAGCACAGCGGTGACAACCGTTGCCATCACGAGTATCGCGATCCCGATGACCACCTTCTTCACCATCGATGTTTTGGATGCCGTCACACCTCGGGACGCATGATGCGTGGTCGTTGAGTCGCTCATGGAAACGCAGCCTATCATTCGCCCTCTATGGACCGCGATGCTCCACTCGACGCAGAGGCCACCGCCGCACTCGAGCACGTTCGCGCACTGCTGAAGTACATCGGCGAAGACCCGACGCGTGAGGGGCTCGTCGATACGCCGCGCCGCGTGGCGCTCGCGCTGCGAGAGCACTTTGTCGGCTACACGATGGACCCTGCGACGGAACTGGCACGCACTTTTTCAGAGATCGAGGGCTACGACCAAATGGTGCTGCTGACTGGCATCGATGTGCACAGTCACTGCGAGCATCACATGGTCCCGTTTGTGGGCAAGGCGCATGTGGCATACATCCCGAGTGGGCGCGTCGTGGGTCTGTCGAAACTGGCGAAGGTCGTGGACATCTTCGCCAAGCGGCTCCAAGTGCAGGAAAAGTTGACCGCGCAGATCGCCAACAGTATCCAAGAGCACTTGCAGCCTCTCGGCGTCGCTGTGGTCATTCAGGCGCGACACTTCTGCATGTGCTACCGCGGCGTGCGCCAACCACATGCGTGGACGACCACAAGCAAGTTGACGGGCGTCTTCTTGGAGGACCCTGCGACGCGCAGCGAGTTCTTACGGCTCATCTCGATCGGTCAAGAACCAGCCACAGGCTTCTGAAGCCGACCGCGCGGATTCGGCAGCGACTCCGACCGCGGATCAACCCCCGCGCCCGACCGCGTCGATCGCGACGCACTCGAATGCCACATGCGCCGCGAGGAGCGCAGTGATCCCCGCCATATCGCGGGCGGGGCAGACTTCCACCACATCCGCCCCGACGAGCTGCGCGCCCGCAAACGCGCGCACCTGAGCCAGCAGTACGCCCGCCGAAAGTCCGCCAGACACAGGAGTTCCGGTGCCTGGGGCGAAAGCGGGGTCCGCGCAGTCCACATCGCACGAGAGATACATCGGCGCATCACCGATGCGGCGCCGAAAGGACTGCACCTGCGCGGCAGCTTCCGCCGCATCTGTGTGAAACGCCGACGCCCGAATCGTCGTCATGCCCATGTCGCGTGCAAAGGCGAGATCTTCGAGCGTGTTCAGCCCTCCGCGCTGACCGATCAGCAGCGTTCGCTTGGGATCGATGCATCCATCCTCGACCGCACGCCGCAGGAATGACGCGTGACTGAAGGGCTCGTTCCACACGCGGTCCACCGTATCGACATGTGCGTCAAGCACCACGAGCGCAAGTCCGCTTGCCGGTCGCCCGCAGCGTTCCCATGCGGCACGAATGTTGGCGAGCGAGACCGAATGATCACCTCCGAGCGCCAACAGATGCGCGCCCGCGCCACCGAGCGTCTTCGCAAAGTCCGTGACCAGATCGAGATTGTCCGCGCAGGAAAATGGCGCCACGGGCGCGTCTCCCGCATCCGCGAGAGAGAAGACCTGCGCGATATCCACCTGCAACTCAATGCTCGCTGGCTTTACATACTGGCTCGCCTCCCGCACGGCACGCGGACCGAAGCGCGCGCCAGGGTGAAAGGTCGTGCCGCCATCGAAGGGGATGCCATACACGATCCAATCGTGCGTTCCTGCAGCATCATCCAACCGAGGAAAGCGCATGAAGGTCGCGAGCCCGGCGAACCGCGGCTGAATCCTTCCGCTCGGCAATTCAGTCGGCATAGGCGCAGGATAAGCGAGCGCAGATCAAAAGGGATCCATGCCTGGTGGCAGTGGAGCGGCGTCCGTGCGTTCTTCCAAGTGGGCAACGGGGAACGCACATGAGTCCACGCTGAAAGCCGCTGCAGGTCGGTGATTGCCCGACAATCCAAGCCCGCCAAACGGCAGGCGACTGCTCGCGCCCGCCGTGCCGACGTTCCAGTTCACGCAGCCGGCGCGAAGGCGTGGCGCGATCGCCTGCCAGCGTGCGGCATCCGCGGTAAAGACCGCCGCAGCAAGTCCGAAGCGCGTGGCGTTCGCCTGCTCGACCGCTTCGTCATCGCTGTCCACCACCGCCACTTGCAGCAGCGGACCAAAGACTTCCTCGTCCGCCTCACGACTGAAGCGATCGACACGAAGCACACCAGGCGTGAGGAACCAGCCTTCGCGTGCGGGCGCGCGTGCCGCGAGCAGCGAAACGCATCCTTCGCGTACGCGCCGCGACTGAAACGCGATCACCGACTCACGCGCAGCTTCATTGATGAGCGGACCCATGAAGACGCCTGCCTCGTCGCCGCCACCCACACGAAGCCGCGAGGAGACTTCCACCATCAAACGCGTGAACGCATCCGCGACACCGCGCTGCACGATCACGCGGCGCGTGCAAGTGCAGCGCTGACCCGCCGTCGCGAACGCGGACCGCACGCACTCCACCACTGCCTGCTTGAGATTGCAATCGTCCAGCACGATCGCAGGATTGCTGCCACCCATCTCAAGCGCCACGATGCGTCCCGGACGATCGAGATTCGACTGCAGGATTCGCCGACCGACTGGCCAGGATCCTGTGAACAGAATGCCATCCACATGCTCGTGCGCCGCCAGCCCCGCCGCGCCTCCAGCACCCGCTTGCACCACATTGAAGACACCGGGCGGAAAACCCGCTTCGTTCGCGAGTTCCGCGAGCAACTGCCCGACCGCTGGGGTGCGTTCACTCGGTTTGAACACGACCGTGTTGCCGAGCAGCAGCGCAGGCACGAAGTGACCGTTGGGCAGGTGGGCAGGAAAGTTGAACGGTCCAAAGACCGCCATCACGCCGTGCGGACGAAACGCACAGATGCCGCGCCGCGTGGGCGACAAGTCGATGCCAAATCCTCGCACACGATCGAGCGTGCGTTCCTCCATCGTGATCGTCACCTTCTCCGCGAGCGCTTTCGCTTCAAGGAGCGCTTCGCCGCGTGTCTTGCCCGCCTCAAGCACGAGGAGATCCGCGATGCGCGCCTCGTTCGCCGCCACGACATCACGCCATCGCAGCAGCGCAGCATGCCTTTCCTGCTCTGGCGCGCTGGCCCACGCTTGCGCTGCCGAACGCGCAGCGGCGACCGCACGGTCGATGTGAACGCGCACGGGTGCCGCACTCCACACGGTGGTGTTCGGCTGCGAGGGATCTGCGCTGCGGATCAGCTCCTCCCCCGCCGCGGGAAGCGTGTGCCAAGAACCCGCGATGAAGTCTGCAGGAGCCTGGCGCAGGAACCCGCGCCGTACCGCCTCGGTCATGCGCGGCTCCGACGGCGCAATGCGGTACCGCTTCGGCGCCGCGCACCCATCAGTGAAACAGCACGCCCCTGCGCATCGAACGCGGTGACGGCAATCTTCGTGCCCTTGGATGCGCCAAGTGCTTCGATGACTCGCTCAGGAAGCAGCACCTTCCCTGCTTTCACCGAGAATCCGCTTCGTATCGCGCGGAATCCTTGCGCGCCCGCGCACGAGACGATCCCGCGGTGAGAACCGCTCGAACCTGCACCACCGAGCGGCAGCACCGAAGATGCGTCCACGATCGGAATGTTTGCGGTCACAGCCTCGAGGTAAGGACCACCATCGAACGGATCGACATGCTCCTGCGGACGGAATCCAAGCTTCGTCAGCATGTGCAGCGCAGGCAGCGTTTCATCACCCACTTTGCCGACCAACTGACGCGCTTCAGGTGGCAGCAGCGATGTGTAGATCTCGACCGACGGGAACAACTTGAGGATGAACTCTTTGCTGCGCTGATTGAATGTGTCTGCCTCGGTGTATGAAAGATTGATGAAGCGGCGACCGAGGTAGTCCCACAGCGTCGATCTGCTGTCCGGCGTGAGCGCGCCCATCATCTCCGCGATGATGCGCTTCTGAAACTGCTGTGGACGCGCCGCAATGAACTGAAAACGCGTGTGCGAGAGAAACGCACCAAGCTTCTGCGGATGGCCGCGATAGCCGGGCGCGAGAATCAGCCCGCCGATCTCGCTCGGCCCACTCTCGTCGGTATCCAACTGGATCGTCACATGCACCTGCCCAGTTCCGAGATCCTTGCTGTAGTGCTCCCGGCGCCGCACGCGGAAGAACAGGTGCGGATGACCGGGCCATGAGATCCGCGAGTACACCGTGCTCGTGCCGATCACCGACCCCGAGTCGGTGTCCTCGAGCACAAACACGAACTCGCGTCCGCGCGAATCACGCACCGAACCAGCGAACGCGCGATGGCTGCGATCGAGTTTTGCGGCGAGCGCATCGCGATCCTGCGGCAGATTGAAAGAATGAACGAGCCGCGAAAGCTTCAGCAGCTGCGGCATGTCCTCGATGGTCGCTTCACGGATGACGAACATGTCACGCCACCTTCGCGAGCGCGCGCTCGATGATCTCGAAGACCGGACCAAACTGTGCAGGCTCCATCACGCCTATCGGAGGCAGCAACCGCAGGTGATAAGGACCGTGACCACAGGTGAGCGCGATCACGCCCTCATCGAACATCGCCTTGAGCAGCGCGTTCAAGCGCTCCTTGCTGCCGCCGAGCGGCGAGAGACGCATCATGCCGCCCGTGCCGCCGACAAGCGAAGGCTGCGGTCGTCCGAAACTGTCGAGCACAGGCGGAAAGAACTCGGGGCGGCGCCGCACGAGATCCTCGGCTCGTTCACGGAACGCACGGTGCAGCGCAGCGATTCGACCGCTCGGACCGTAGTAGCCGCCGTCGCGCAGTGTTTCGAGCGCGCGCCGACCGACATGAAACGCGCTCGTGCTTGAGCTGAAAGTGCCCGCGAGCAGCCCTGGCTGCGGATTGAATTCCTCACGAAAGAGGCACGCGCACACCTGACTCAGTTTTCCGACGGTGGCGACATCGATGTACTCGCCGAGTCCGAGCGTCTCGAACGCGAACATGCACTCGGTGCGGCCGAATGATTGCACCTCATCCGCCCAGACTGGAATGCCGCTTTCGCGGCAGATGCGCATCAGCGCCTCCAAGTACGAACGTGGCGCCACACGGAATCCGCCCTCCCCCTGAACCAGTTCCATCACGAAACACGCATGCTGCTTCGGGTACCTCGCGACCAACTGCTTCAGATGCCACACGGCGATTTCCGTCGAGCGCGCACCGAGCGTCTCGTCGTAGTAGGGCATGTAGTCGACGAGGATGTTCTGCACGAGTCCCTGCCGATAGCCGGCCGTGTCACCGATCTGACTCATGGTGGTCGAGCGCCCCATGAAGCAGTCAGAGAAGGCGATGATGCGCGGTGCGCCGCCCGTCTTCTGCTGGCACACCTTCAGCGCATTCTCGTTCGCCATGCAACCCGAATTGGTAATGAAGCAGTGGCGCAGCGCGCTCGTGCGCGCCGCTTCCGTCTGCAGAATGTCAGCCACGGCGAGCACATCGGCATTCGGCTGCAGGTGACCGCCCATGCAGATGTCCGAGAGCGCGCCGATCACTGCAGCCTCCACCATGCGCGCATCGGAATGCCCGAACATATGAACGCCAATGCCGCTGATCATGTCCCACTTGACGCTTCCGTCGGCCAGTTGCACCAGCGCTCCATTGCCAATGCCCGCGCCGATGTAGGGGTACATCGTGGGCCGCCCGCGCAGCGCGTTGTGACGCTGCAGCCAAGCCGCAGCAGCCGATGCGCGCGCTGGGTCCGCCGCGCGAACGCCCGTGATACCCCCCTGCAAACGGCGGAGTTCCGCGAGGATCACATCGACCGCAGCACGGACCGCAGGGACTTGCATCAACGGCGGCGTCGCATCGAGCGCACCGACATTCGCAGCCGTCGCAGCGGGTTGGGTGGGCGCGGAAGTCATGATCGGCATGGTACGGGCGAGCGTTCCATGATCCGCCGCATCAGCAGCGCAAGAATCGCGGCGCGTTCACAAAGGCTGTCGACCACCACAAACTCATCCGATCGGTGCAAGTTGCCGCCGCGAACACCAAGCCCATCAAGACATGGCAATCCCGCATGCTGCAGAACATTCGCATCGCTCACGCCGCCAGTCGAAACCGCACTGCACACCGATCCAACCTTCGCGGCGCAATCCACTGCACATGCTGCGAGCGCTTGCACCGCTTCAGTCGCCGGCTTCGAAGGGCGGTTGTGCACCACTTCGACCGTCACGCGCGGAAGCGATGACTCGCTCGTCACGATCGAACGCAACACGCGTTCCACCTCGGCTCGGGCGTGGGCGGTGAAGGACCGCGCGTTGCCCCACGCCGCCGCATCAGCAGGAACCACATTGGTCGCACCACCGCCTTCGAGTGGACCGATGTTCAGAATGCAGCCATTCGCCGGATCATTCGCGGCAAGCACCGTACAGATCGCTTGCGCAAGCGCATGCACCGCCGACACGCCACGCGCCGCATCACGACCCGCATGCGCAGCGCGCCCCTTCACGTCGATGCGAAACTGCGCGGAACCAGGGCGTTCCATCACGAAGTCGCTGCCCACGGCTGGCTCAAGCACAAGCCCGACATCACACTCGCGCGCCACGCGCTCAAGGATCGCCGTACTTCGAAAACTGCCGGTCTCCTCATCGGCGTTCAGCAGGAAAGTCCAGTTCGGACGCACACCGACTTCCGCGAGCGACTCGAGCGCCGCCAGTGCAACGATCAGCCCCCCCTTCATGTCCGCGGCACCAGGACCCTCGCGCACGCCACCCCGCTCCGCACCGAGCGATCGAAACGCTCCGTGCGGATCATGCACCGTATCGAGGTGACCGCTCAGCAGCAGTCGCGGTCCACTTGAACTGCCGCCGCTGCGCGCGATCAGCACATCGCCCTCATCGTCGCCCAACGCACCTTCGCGCAACCACTGCGGACGATCGCCACCCTTCACGCGTTCAACGCGCGCACCGAGTGATTCGAGCCGCGCCCGCATCCACACGCGCGCGGCATCGAGCCCTTGCCGATGACCGCATCCCGTCGGAATCGCGACAAGCGCCGCAAGATCCGCCTCCATCGATCCGCGCCGGCGATGCGCCGCATCGATCACGCGCTGCTCTGCGTCAGTCACCCGCGCATCAACGCCCATGACACGCCTCCCATGCACCGCTCCATACTCCATCAAAGGCATGCGTGGCGGGTCCTCGCATACGAACGGCATCACCCTCGCAGTCCCACTCGATTCGCAGGCGGCCGCCCGGCAAGTCGATGTCCGCCCTGCGTTCGCATCGATCCTCAAGAACGCCCGCCACCAACACGGCACTCGCACCCGTTCCGCACGCGAGCGTGATGCCCGAGCCGCGTTCCCATGTCCGCATGCGCAGGTGATCGCGAGCGCAGACCGCCGCGACATGCACATTGATGCGCTGCGGGAAGAACGCGTGATGCTCGATCGCAGCGCCAATGCGCTCAAGCGGAACGCCCTCGGGATCGCCGCACCAGAACACGATGTGCGGATTGCCCATCGACACAAGCGTCGCGGTTGGCTCGATGCGTGAGGCGTTCCACCACGCAAGATCGCTCTCCGAGCAAATGCCGCCACGAGCAGCGTGCGCCGAGATCGCCTCGCGCCACATCGGGAGATCGAACCGAACGCCCACGAGCCGATCCGTCGACGACACACCCGTCCACCGCACACCGATCTGCGCAGCGGACAACATCGGCGCACCCATGTCGACCTCCGCTTCGGATACGAGCCCATCGACTCCGCGCCACCACCGTACCGCGAGCACGCCGCGCCCCGTTTCCACGCGCAGCGGATTCGCGGCGGACAGACCGCGGTCCACCACGAACTTCGCCACGCAGCGCAGTCCATTGCCGCACATCTGCGCTTCACTGCCGTCGGCGTTGAAGATTCGCATGCGCGCATCGGCAGCGCAACCAGCGCTCGGGCGCGCCACCAAGATCACGCCATCACCGCCGATGGCGGTATGACGATCACTCACGGCGCGCGCAAGCGCTGCAGGATCCTGCACATGCTCCGCGTCCGCATCGATGTACACATAATCGTTGCCGAGACCGTGCATCTTGCTGAAGCGAATGGTGTTCATGCGTCTGGCCGCAGCACTTCGCCGAGGTCGATGACCACTTTGCCGCGGCGGTAAAAATCCGCGTTGATTCGGTTGCGGTCAATGAAGGTGAACACAAGACCATTCACGCCCGTCGCGTCCGCATAGGCGAAGTCGCCCCAGTGAGGCCCCGCATAGCGGCGATTGTCATAGGACTGCGCGTGATTGTGAAAGTGAAAGAGCGCGTCGTAACCCGCTTCGAACATGTCGTTCGAGGCCTCGAAGCGCACATCGCTGCCCACCTGCACCGGCGTGAACTCCACCATCTCATAGCGCCCCTGAGCGTCCAGCCGCAGCAGGCCGCCATACTCGGTGCGGCGATCCGCCTGATCACGGTCAGCGATCTCGAACAAATGCGCCTGCACTGTTGGCTGTCGCAGCGCGTCGCGCGCCACCAACACTGCCGCGCAGTCGCCCCAATCGAGGTTCGGCGCATGCGCGCGCGGCGTCTCCGCCAACTCCGTTCCGTAGCCCTCGAACGATGCGCTGTAACGCCGCTCACTTTGCGCCGCGAGTGCGGCCGAGATATCCGCAAACATCTCATCACGCGAACGCGTCAGCAGCGTCGGCTGCGTGCGCGCCACCGCAACCAGCACGGCGATATCCCGCGGCTCCAGAGAAGCGCGAACATCGGGCGGCAACTTCGCAGCGGCAGCGCGCGCCTCATCCCAGAACGCGCGCTTCTCAGGCTTCAGCAACGCGCGTATCCACAGGATCTCCTCGCGATTCGAGGGAATCACGCCCAGATCGCTTGCGCAGCGACGCATGTCGAGCACAAATGAGTCGGTCGTCGCAAGCGATTGGTCTGCGAGCAGGTCGAGTATGCGCTGGCGTTCACCCGTGGCAAGCAACAACTCCCAACAGCGCGCGCGAAGGTTCGCCTCCTTGATCGGATCACTGCGAAGCAGCAGGTCGAGCAGCACCTGCGGCACACGCTCTTTCCCCCACAGTTTGCAGAGTGCGTGATACTCGGGGCGATCGAAGAGTTTGACCGCAAGAATCGGCAAAGGAACCGCCCAGGCGCGCACGAGCGTCTGCGTCATGTCCTTCCAACCGAGCGCCGCGATACGGCGGCACACCTCCGTTCGCCACTCATACTGCAGCATGCGGGGCAGGTTGATCTCAAGCACGGACTTCAGACCTTCGGGATCGTGGCGAATCAATCGCTCCCAAGCTTCATCTCGCAGCTCACGCACATAATCGGGCTGCACCACGATGCGGCGCAGCGCCTTCAGGTACGCGGGATCGGTGGGATCTGCATCGAGCAGCTGCATCGCCGCAAGTTGCCGCGCAGGCACGAGGTCCGTTCGCCCAAGCGACTCGAGTGGATCGCCTGCTGGCGTTGCGGCGCACGATGCCATCCACACGCAGGAGAATGTCAGAAGCGCTCGCCGAACGCGGCGCAGCAGCCGCGGGCGCGTGCCTTCCGTGGCGTTCATGGCTGCAGTGTAAGGAGTTCGATCTACACTTTGCTCGGCTGCATGTCATCGTCACGCATCAATCAAAGCGAACTGCCCGCCAACAGTGGCGGTGGCGATGCATTGCTGCCGCGAGTTCGCGCTGTCGTGGATCTGATGCGCCCCGATATTCAGGCGGATGGCGGCGATGTCGAAGTTGTCGCCATCGAGGCGGGAGTCGTTCAGGTTCGGTTGCACGGAGCGTGTGTGGGCTTCCCCTCGAGCCGCATGACTTTGCAGGACGGACTCGCGCGGCTGCTGCGCGAGAGGATCCCAGAGGTTTCTGGGGTCGCGGCGATCAAGTAGAACCGGCGAAGACCGCGTTCATGCGCCGCCTTCAGCGGGCCGAATCTGACCGATGACATTCTTGGAGGGGTCGACTGCGCCGGCGAGAATCTGCTCCGCCACTTCCTTGCGGTGCACCGCAACTTCCCGTGGGAACTCGAAGGCAATGCGAACACGGTCGCCCTTGATGGAAGCGATGCGAACAATGCCGATCGGGGACGCGGGGTTCCCGATAACGACCTCTTCGCCTTCTCGTCGAGTGATGACCAGCATTCCGTCGGACCTCCTGCCCTGATGCAGCGGGACTTCACCCGCTGACTTGGTCGGTTCGCCTCTGGCGCACCATGCGCCTTCCCTGCGAACATCTTGGACGATTGTCATCGACCAAGCATCCGACCTACTTGAAGGGTAACCAAGATGGACCCAACGACCGCGAAACTGCAGCAAAACAGGCGAAAATTGCCCGTTATCGGAGCACAAAAAAAGCCCCCGCGTCGGGCCAGTGACGCGGGGGGCGCAATAACAGCGGCTCCGCGCCGACTGTCCGTGCCTTTCGCCGTCCTGGCTGCGGCACGCCCGAGGGCCATCCGTGGCCCGAAGTTCGTGCTCAGGCGGCGCATCCCTGCAGCGCCCAAGCGTTGTCGATCCGCGCCCGCATCCTTGCGTGCGCGCGAGGGCTACTGAACGCGGCGATCCTTCACCGCGCTCCCCCCTGTCGTGCGTTCATCAACTGATTGGCCTGCTGCCACAGCGATGCCGTGGATGCAGTCCGGTCCTTCGCCCCGGCCTTCCATGCCGCGGATGCGATGAGTTCGAGGTGATCGCGCACGCCGAGAATCACGATGGATCCTGCCAAGCCAAAGCGCGTCAAAAGCCGATCCGGTATTCGCACGCGACCAGCCGTGTCGAGCGGGCAGCGCGCGGCCTGGCTGTAGAACGATCGCTCGAAGCGGCGCAGCACATCGTCGCCAATCAACGATCCCTCTTGACTCATCGCCAGCCGCTCGAATGTCTTGCTCGGCCACAGCGTGAGCACATCGTCCGCTCCAGGCACCGCAACAAAGTGATCGCCGTTCACCGCTGGATTGAGTACTTCGCGCAGTTCGCTCGGAATGGCGAGGCGCTGCTTCGCATCGAGACTGTGTTCGTATTCGCCGAGAAAGAGCATCGGTGCGGTCCATGAGTGACTGCACTCACTATACCCACTATGCCCCACCTTGCAACACTTCTCAACAAAAATTGAAGTTCTCGCCACACATTGATATGCCTTCGCAAGGTCCGAGAAGAAAAAATATACGCCTCACTGAATCATAAGTCATTGAAATGAACACAGTTGTGGACAAACTTTTTTATCGCCCTACACTCGGGTCGGGCGTAAAGATTTTTGGAGACGCACCCCGTATGCAGACTGACAGGCCAGCAGCCATTCGTTCGAGCGTTGCACATGTGCTTGACCGTGTGCCTGCGTCTTCATTCCTATTGACAGCGGCATTCGGTGAACTGCGAAGTGCGGTCATGGTGCGTTTCGTGCAGCAAGTCGCCACGCAACCACCGATGCTGCTCATCGCCATGGAGAAGGGGCAAACCATTTCGCCGATCATCCGCGATGCACGCAACTTCGCACTCTGCGTTCTCGATCGACAGGAACGCGTTCTCCCTCGGCTCTTCGCGCAGTCGCCTGATCAAGGTGTCGACGCGTTCCTCACGGTACCGCACCTGACGGTGCCTGGTGGCGCCCCCGTCCCAATGCGTGCGACCGGCTACATCGCATGCGAAGTGGTGCGACATCTTGACATTGAAGCGGACCACGAGGTGTACATCGGCATGGTGCATCATGCAGCGCTGCTCGATTCGATCCGCAGCAAGGGGCCTCGGCCGGGTGGATCGGGCGCGCATCGATCTGCTGCGAAGCGTTCGAAGGGAAAGGCGCGCGTGACGCGCGTAGCATCCCGTCGCCGCGGCGGGTGAACGCGCGCGGCACAGCCGCCTGACTTGAATCCTCGCGCACCGCGCACCCCACTGCTTCAATGACTGCGCACGACTCCAATCTTTTCGCATGGGATTACCGCGCGCGCGCTGCGGCACTCGGCGCACCGATCGTGCCAATCATCGACGCGCACGCGCATGTAGCGGGACTCGATGCTGCGCCGATCCTCAAGGAGGCGATGGATCTGTACGGGATCGAACAGATCTGGAGCATGACATCGAACATCGATGAAGTCGAAGGACTTCGCAGCATCCTGGGCGAACGCATCGCGTTCATCGCGATCCCCAACTGGCGCGCGCCCGATCTGCGCGAGAGCCACGGCCACGGCTATGCGCAGCAGATCCGCAGGTACCACGCGCTCGGCGCGCGCATCGCAAAGTTCTGGGCGGCCCCACGCGGCATCGACATGGGAACGCAAGCGGGCGATGCTGCGCTCATGCGTCTGGACAATCCTGTGCGGGTCGCGGCGATCGAGACGGCCGTCGAACTGCGCATGACGCTCATGGTGCATGTCGCAGACCCCGACACTTGGTTTGCCACCAAGTACGCCGACGCTGCGAAGTACGGCAGCAAGCGGCAACAGTACGAACCATTCGAGTCGCTGATGGCGCGCTTCCCCGTGCAATGGATCGCGGCGCATATGGGAGGTTGGCCGGAGGACTTGGACTTCCTCGACGGACTGCTTGAGCGGCATCCGAATCTCGTGCTCGATGCGAGTGCGACAAAGTGGATTGTGCGGGAGATCTCACGCCATCCTCGCGAACGCGTCCTGCAGTTCTTCACGCGGTGGCGCGACAGACTGCTTTTCGGTTCGGACATCGTCACGAGCAACGCGCATCTCACCGAAACGCCGGGCGGCACCGAAATGGATTCCAAGGCGCAGAGCCGCGAGAGCGCGTTCGACCTCTATGCGAGTCGATACTGGGCACTGCGAACACTTTGGGAAACGGCGTGGGTGGGACGCAGCCCCATCGCCGATGGTGATCTCGCGCTCGTCGATCCGAGCCGTTCGCCGCAGGACTCACCGACGCTGCGTGGTATGCAACTGCCGCGCGAATTGCTGCTGCCATTCCTGCGTGAGAACGCGCAGCGAGTCCTTCGCCAGGCGGTGCAGCGCAGCTTGCATCACCCCACCGCGCAGCGCGAGTCGCTCCACGCGAGCAGCCAACGCACGAGCGCCAGCCGATCGTCGGGCGCGTAGCAACCCGCAGCGCCCGCCCCCCGAAAGCACGACGCGTGCACGAGGTCCGCGCCCGCAGCGAGCGCCCACCAACCGCAGTGACCCCACCACGCGAGCGGCGCACCCGCTATCGGTCGCTGCAGCAGCGCGATGTCGGCTGCCCGCCAAACTGCGCTCGGCGTTCCACATGTCTCGGACACGATCAATCGATCCTCCATGCGTGAGCCACGCGCGTGCCGCTGTGTTTCAGTCACCCAGCGTGCCGATGCAGGCACCATCAGCGCCAGATCGGCGCCGGCAAGCACCGCGCGACCAACCGCTGCGAACGCCTAGGCAGCATCGATCGCACTTGGCCGATCACCGATGGCCATGATCAGACCCGTCGATTCGGCAAGCCCGAGATCCGCGCGAACAGACGAACGCACATCTCTGCCATCCGCACAGTGCACATCCGAAGTTTGGGCGAACAGCACTGCAGCCGACTCACTGCAACGAAGCGCAAACCCAGCGCCTGGCTGCGCGAACACGGCACACGCAACCTCGCCGAGCGCACTCCGCACGAGCGGAGCAACCGCGGGCCCGTGGCAGTGCACTTCTCGCGGCAGGATGCCACGCACGCGCACCCAGTCACGCAGCCGACGCGCACCCAGGGACGGGATCCCCAGCGGTGGAACGATCACGCGCGGCACACAGCCACGCACGAGGGATGCTGCAGCACCGCGACCCTCGGTACCGATCAGAACGCACGACTCCGCATCAGCGGGCAGCGCAGCTGCTGCACTCCAACCCACGGGCGCCGTTGCCTGAACAACATGCAGCACGCCGCTGCGCGGCAAGCGCGACAGCGATCCAGCACCCATCACTTCTTCACACCTAGCCGTCCACCAAGTTCGCGGCGCGGATGCTCGTAGAACAGCTTCGCCACATCCTCGCCGATCTGCGCAGCGAGCTTGTCCTCGATCTCGCGTCGACCAGCGCTCGTCTCGAGCAGCGACGGATTGATGTCGAGCAGATCGCTCTGCACCGCCTGAACGCCCACCGATGGCCAGAGGCGCGTCCCGTTCGCCGCATCAATCACCTTCACCAACACGACCGCCTCGGGGCCACCCTCCTTGCGACCGCCCGCGAGCACGAACTCGTCCACCTCGACATAGATGACCTGCTCCGCACCAAGCGACTCACCAATACGCTGGATGGACACGGGCTTCGACGCGGTATCAAGCCGCCGCGCGAGTGCCACCGAATCGCGGGTGGAGATCACTTCTGGCACGACATCGTTTTCGAGCAGTTCCGTCCCCGTCGCATCACCGATCTCCACGCGCAGCGCGACACGCGACATGCGGTTCTGCTTGTCATCCACGATTACGATCGTCTTGCGCGGCTGAAGCGCATACGCCGCAGGTTCCTTCGGCGGACCCTGCAAGATGTAGTTGGCCGGAATGATGTAGTTGCAACCCGCCACGACCGCCGCCGCACACAGCAGCACGAAACCACCGCGCATGGACGCTCGGGCGCGGTTCATTTGCGCTTGATCCCTCGGTCGGGGTACTTCGCTTCGATATGGTCGTAGAACAGATACGCGACCATGTCCACAAATGTCTTCTGCAGACCGATCTCAATCTCGCGCGCGCCCGCCTGCGCTTTGCCGATGCCTTCCATATCGGGGAACTTCGCGATCACCTGAAACTCTTCCGCGTAGGAGTCGGGGTCGATGCCATCACGCTCGACGATGCCGATGTTTGCTGCAGCCACGCCATCCCAGAGGAAACTGTTACCCAGCGGATTCAGTCGATACTCGTAGATATCGATGACCACGACACGGTCCACATCGAGTTCGTTGGCGAGGTCCGCGAGCGGTGCAGTCGGCCAACCTGGCGTCTGATGCATCCAGGTGATCGAATACCTCGGATCCATCACACGAACCCCCGCGACATTCTGCGTCAGCTCGCTCGCAACATTGCCGACCACATTCGGGATCGCGGTCGGATACTCGTAGGCACTGCGCTGGTCCGTGTGCGCAAGAACCGCGACTGACTTGTTCTCCAGTCCGCGGTACTTCGCGAGAACCTCGATCTCCTTGTTCTTCTCGATGTTCGCTCCAACGGCACTCGCGATGCCCGCCGCGATGCAGCCACCCTCGGCGGCGATCACCGAACTCGCGAGCAGCATGGCGGCGAGGCCACGCACGCAACGAAGTGTGCTGCGGCGTTCCATCAGAGAATCCCCCGCATCACGAGAATCTTGTAGCCCCACGCGCCGACCGCGAACGCGCCAAGCGCCCACCAGCCCTTCGCACCGATCATGCTCCAGAGAATGCTCACCGTGCGGGCACCCGTGACGGCGGAGTGCGCGCTCGCGATGGCCAGCGCAGCTGCGCCGATGGCAAGCAGCAGTCCTAGCGGCTGCGCGTGGAAGGCATCGAGCAGTCGACCATCGGCAGCCAAAGCGAACGCGGTCGTCATGCCACAACTCGGACAGGGAATGCCCATCGTCGATGGCCAGGAGCAGGACGGCAGCCCAAGCTGTCGGTGCGTTCCA